>DATJSR010000052.1:0-35149 GCA_035504015.1 Steroidobacteraceae bacterium | reverse complement strand
CAGGCGTATGCGCATTGCTACTCGGCAACGGTTGCGCAGACCGTCTCGCAGCTCAACAGCGCTCAGCTGAGCGCGTACTACCGCACGCAGTCGGGCAGCGATTCCCGCAACATCGCGGTCGCGAGCCAGTAAGCCCTCAGCCGAAGAGCCTGCGCGCCAGCAAAAACAGCGGCCAGCCCGTGAGCAGGATGGCCGCGCCGGCGAGCGCGAGCCACGGATCGAGCGTGAACACGCGAACGCTCACCGCCAGCAGGCAGCCGATGTAGAGGGCGGCGAGCAGAGGCGAGCCCGGCAGAGCGAACACCGACACACCTGCCGTGCGCCGGCGCAGCACGAACAGCGTGGAGGCCACGACCGCCAGGGTCAGGGTGTCGGTGAAGATGACATAATTCAGCAATTTCTCGAAGGTCCCGAGCACGAAAGCGGGCAGCAGCATGGCTGCCCCGAAGAACAGGAGCGCGGTCTGCTGGGTTTGCGTGGCGGGATTTACCCGCAGAAAGGCGCTCGGGAGCACGCGATCCTGCGCCATCGCGTACAGGCTGCGCGGCATCTGCAGAATCGTGGCATTGACGAAGCCGGCCGCCGAGGCAAACACCGCCAGGGAGATCACGAGCTCGCCCGGTGCGCCAAAGAGCGCCCGCGACAGCGCCGCCGCTACCAGCTTGGAGCTGGCGATCCCCTCGATGCCCAGCACACGGTGATAGGCGACGTTGAGCAGCAGGTACAGCGCCACCACCGTCAGCATGCCCCCACCGATCGCGAGCGGAAAGCGCCGCCGGGCGTTGCGCAGGTCCGCGCCGAGATTCATGGTCATCTGATAGCCGCCGTAGGCATAAAAGCACGGCACCAGCGCCGCGGCGAGCCGCGGTGGCCAGGCGCCTTGCGCAGCGCTCGGCTGTGCGGCCGGGCGGCCGTGAATCCAGAACGCCGTGAGCGCAAGTCCCGCGATCATCGCGATCTTGAGCGTCGAGAGCAGATTCTGCGTGCGCGCGCCCGGGCGGATTCCGCGATAGTTGAGTGCCAGCAGCGCGAGCATGGTGGCGCAGGCGATGCCGAGCACGGCGTGCGCCGTGCGCCAGCGCTGCGGCAAGAGCACCGGCATCAGATAGTCGGCGCCGATGAAGGCCACGCCGGCCGCGCCGGCGCCCTGCATCAGGATCTGCGCCCAGTTGAGCATGAAAGCGAATGTCGGGTGGTAGCAGTCCGCCACCACACGGTAGTAGCCGCCCGCACGTGGATGGCGCGCGCCGATCTCCGCGAACACGAACGCGCCGATCAGGCTGACGAGGCCCCCGGCGACCCAGGCGGTGTAGAAGAGCGGTGTCGTTCCCGCCGCTTGCGCGACGATCGAGGGCGTACGGAAGATGCCGATGCCCACGACCAGGCTGAAGACCACCATCGCGGTATCGAAGGTGGAGAGGCGCGCCTCGATGCGCGAGGGCGGGGCCGCGGCGGCGGGCGGCTCAGCCACCATGCAGGCATTCCCGCAGCAGCTGCGCGAGGCGCTCGAACTGGCGCGCATCGTTATAGAGCTGCGCCGATGCGCGCACCAGCGGCACAGGCTCCTCGTGCATCCAGGTCTCGATGCCGCGGGCGCGAAACCAGTCGTGCAGAGCCTTGGCGTTGAGCCCGGCGCCCGCTGCACCCGCGCGCGCTGCGGGCAGCGGGATCGAAGCCATCGAGCCGATCATCTCGGCCGGGCACGGGGCTGGCACACCGAGTGCCTCGGTGAGCAGTGAGCGCGCGTGAAGGGCCAGGCGGTGGTTGCGTGCCATCAGCTCCGTCCAGCCTCCCGGCAGCAGTGCTCCCATGACGCGCAGCGCCTCGGGGATGCACAGCCACGCCGTGGGATCGCAGGTGCCCGTCCAGTCGAACTCCTCCCGGAATCCTCCACGGTATCCGTGGCTGATCGCGGTCGGGTGTAGCTCGCTTTGACGATCCGGGCGCACGTGCAGGAAGGCCGCGCCTTTGGGCGCGCACAGCCACTTGTGGGCGTTGCCGGTGTAGTAGGCGGCCCCCAAAGCGCGGAGATCGAGGGGCACCATGCCGGGGGCGTGTGCCCCATCCACCAAGGTCTCGACCCCCTGCGTCCGCAGCTCGCGCACCAGAGCGGCGATCGGCAGGATGAGCGCCGTGGGGCTCGTCACATGATCCAGCAGCGCTAGTCGCGTACGCGGTGTGACGGCGGCGAGCACCGCGCTCAGGATCTGCTGCGCACTCTCGAGGGGGAAGGGCAGGCTCACGCGCACCAGCCGCGCGCCGGTACGCGCCGCGACGAACTCGAGCGTCTTGCGGCAGGCGGCGTAGGTGTGCGTCGTGAGCAGCAGCTCATCCTCGGGCTCGAAATCGAGCGAGCGCAGAACGGCATTGACGCCCGTGGTGGCGTTGGGCACGAAGGCGAGATCGAGCGGGTCGGCGCCGAGAAATTGCGCGAGCGTCTCGCGGGCGCGTGCGAGTCGCTCGGGCAGCGTGCCGTCCAGGAAATCGACCGGCTCGCGCTCCAACTCCTCACGCAACAGAGTCTGCCTCTGCAGCACCGCTGCGGGGCATGCACCGAAGGAGCCATGGTTGAGGTACGCAACCGCGGGATCGAGTATCCAGTGGGCGGCGTAGGCGCTCATCGCGGGGTCGCTTGCGGGCGCGTGCTGCGCGCGTGCTGCACCCAGGCGGGCAGCCGCGCGGCGAGCCACACGCAGCCCACCGCGGCGCAGACACCCCATCCCACCTCGCCCAGGCGTGCGCCGAACATCGCGAACACGGAGCCCGTGTGCGGCACGAGGAGCAAGATCGTGGCAGTGCTGCCGGCGAGGCGGCTCGCGCTCGCCAGATTCAGTGCCCAGCAGGCGAGCATGGCGAGAATCAGCGCGATGGCATATACCAAGAGTTGCGCTCCGGGGGCAAAGGAGGCCGCCATCCCCACGAGTCCGCCGATCATCGCACCGATGAACTGATCGCGTGCCGTCGACTCGGTCGCCTGAAACTCCGTCTGCACCACCGAGATCGCCGTGATCGAGGCCCAGAATCCCTCCTTCAGGCCGAGCGCATGCGTGGGCAGGTAGGCGAGGACGGCCGCGCACGCCGAGATGAGCCCATGATGGGTACCGCCGACGCAGCGCTTCCACAGCGGCTGCGTCTTGCTGAGCGCCGCAAGGCGCGCGCGCAGCTCCTGCAGGTGAGTTCGCGCGGGGTGAAAGCGATCCGCCGGAGCGCTCGGGGGTGCAGGAATCATGGGGTGCTTCGCCAGGTCTGCTGCGTGGTGCGAGCCGATGGCCCCAGCATGCCTCGTTCCGGGCCCGCGAGACGAGCCCGCGGTGGGTGTTGGGTGAGCCCTCAGCGCGCGGCTGCGCCTGCGACGGCACCCGCGGTGCTAGAATCGCCCCTCCAAGAATGACTGTCTGGGAGTGGGCGCTTGAGGTCGGCGACGCTCGGCACGCGCGGCAGGCGAACGCTCGGGGCCAGCATCCTGCTGGTGGCGTTTGCATTGCGTGCGCTCATTCCGATGGGCTTCATGCCATCGAGCGCGCGGCCGTTCTCGCTCGAGCTGTGCTGGGAGGGCCTGCCGGCCCATGCGCGCGCCTACGCTGCGGCTGCGCACGCGGGCGCTGCGCCCGCGATGGGCATGCCCGCCATGGACATGGGCTCCATGGACATGGGCGCTTCGCCGCACCCACACTCCGGTGGTGCCTCGCATAGCGAGCACTGCGTGTTCGGCACGGCCTGCAGCGCCGGCCCGCTCTCTCACCTGCCGCTGCTGAGCGATGTATCCGACGCCCGGCAGCTGCGCGCGGTCGAGGTGGTCTCACTCGCCACCGCCGTCCGCCTCGTTCATCTTCCCCAAGCCCGCGCTCCCCCCACTCCGCTCAGCTGATCTTCCAACGGCTGGGTTCCGTGCCGGCCGCACCATCGAGCGCACGCCCGCAATGGCGTGCGCTGGTCCGTCCAAGTCGGGGCTGCGCCGGATCAGGCGCGCCTGGGAGTCTTCACGTGACAGATCGCTTCAGCGGAGCGGCAGCGCCGGCGCGGCGCGGCTGCAGGTATCTTGCGGTCCCCTCGGGGGTGGCGGTTCTCCTTCTTCTACTGATGGTGCTGCCCACCCGAAGCTGGGCCGCAGCCTACGGCAGCGTCAGCGGCGTCGTTCGCAACGAGGCCAACCATCCGGTTCCCCAAGCGAAGGTCGTCCTCGAGTCCGCTGCGCACGCGAGCCTCGAGAGCCGCACCGACGCGAGCGGGCATTTCGTCTTTCCGAACGTGGCGATCGGTGAGTACATGCTCACCGTCTCGGCAGGCGAGTTCGCTCCCGTGCGCCAGCCGGTGACCGTGGAGGCGGGATACTTTCCGTTCGCCGACATCGTGTTGTCCAAGCTCGCCGAAGTGACGGTATCGGCGACACGCCTGCCCGTTGCATCGATCACCCCGATCACGATGCTGAGCGCGCAGGACATCCAGAGCACCCCGGGGGCGAGCAATGCCAACAGCTCGGCGATGATCACGGACTACGTGCCGGGGGCCTATCAAGCCCATGACATGCTGCACATGCGCGGTGGCCATCAGACGAACTGGCTCATCGACGGCATCGAGATTCCCAACACCAATATTGCCGAGAACCTCGGTCCGACGATCAATCCGGCGGATATCCAGACGCTCGCTGCCGAGCGGGGCGGCTACCTGGCCGACGAGGGCGACCGTACCTACGGCATCTTCAACGTGATCCCGAAGAGCGGCTACAGCAGCAACGATCAGGCCGATCTCGATGTGACCGCGGGAAATTTTGCCCAGACCGACGACAACTTGAGCGTCGCCAGCCACAGCAGCGATTTCGCCTACTACACGAGCATCGAGGGTAATCGCAGCAACCTCGGTCTGCAGACTCCCATCTCCGAGGTGATCCACGACGGCTCTGAAGGGTACGGCGGCTTCACCAACATCCAGTACAACCCGAGCGCTGCGGACACGGTGAGCCTCGTCGGACAGCTGCGGCAGGACAACTATCAGATACCAAACTGCATCGTGCCGCTCGCCGACGATGCGACCTGTGTCGACCAGTTCGACGTGCAGCGCGAGGCGGACAATTTCGCCCTGCTGTCCTGGGCGCACGCCTTCTCGAACGATGCGGTGCTCACGAGCGCCGTGATGTATCACTTCGAGCGGGCCGACTACGATGGCAGCCCCGGCGACTATCCGACCGTCACCAACTATCACCACAGCTCGCAATACGAGGGCGCCGAGGAGAATCTGCGGATGAGCTTCAGCCGCAATCACCTCGATGTGGGTGTCTACGGCTTCGCGCAGCAGGATCAGGCCCACTTCAACGTCGGCTTCAACGACGGCAGCTCGCCAACGCTCAGCGAGCTGGAGAGCCCGAGCGGAGGGCTGATCGTCGCCTGGGTGCAGGACACCTTCGAAGCCACGCATTGGCTCAACCTCTCGGCCGGCGTGCGCGAGTCGCATTTTCAGGGCAGCATCACCGAGAACGCGACCGACCCGCGCCTCGGTGTCAGTGTCCTGGTGCCGCACCTCCAGTGGGTGCTGAGCGCCTTCTGGGGCAAGTACTACCAGGCACCGCCGCTCGAGACGCTCTCGGGGCCTCTGGTCGCCTACGCGACCTCATCGGACACGGCCTTCTTGCCGTTGCCCGGCGAGCGTGACAAGGAGCGCCAGTTCGGGCTGACGATTCCGGTGCAGGGCTGGACGATCGAGGCGGATTACTTTGTCACGGAGTCGACCAACTTCTTCGACCACAACCCGCTCGGGGAATCCGATGTGTTCCTTCCGATCACCGATCAGGGGGCGCTCATCGAGGGACGCGAGCTCACGGTGCGCTCACCCGCCTACTGGCCCTACGGACAGGCGCATCTGTCTTACTCGAACCAGACGGCCGATTGCTTCGGGCCGATCACGGGCGGGCTGGTGGTCGCCGGCACGCAGTGCGGCTTCCCGCCGATCGCGCTCGATCACGATCAGCGCAACACTTTCAATCTCGGCTACAACGCGGATCTGCCCCAGGGCTTCTTCGTCGGCTCGAACCTCTCGGTCAATTCCGGGTTGTCGAACGGGGATGCGGGCGCGCCGACCTACGAGCCCAGTCACCTCCCGAGCTACGTGATCCTCGATTTGAGAGCCGGTCGCAACTTCACCCGCGACCTGTCGCTCTCGATCACCGCGCTGAACCTCACCAACCGGCATCTGCTCACCGACAACAGCCTCACCTTCGGCGGTATCCACTGGAACAATCCCTTCCAGATCTACGCGCAGCTGCACTATCGGCTGCACTACTGATCGGTAGGGTCGAGGTCGGTGCACGCTCGGTGCGGGCTCAGCCGGCGCGCAGGCTCTCCTCCAGCGCCGCGATGAGCCCTGCGACTTCGGCGGCGCTGGTGTAGTGCAGGAGCGAGAAGCGCACGGCACCCTGGGCGAGATCCACCCCGAGCGCCTGCAACACCCGTACGGCGTAGAAGTCGCCGTAGCCGACCATGAAGCCGCGTGCGGCGAGGCGCCGGCCGAGCTCCGCCGGGGCGAGCTTGTGCGGCACGAAGGCCACGGTGGCCGCGCGCTGCTCGGCCACCGCCGGCCCAAGGAGGCGAATGTCGCTGCGCCGCTCGAGCGCTGCGAGCAGGGTACGCAGCAGGGGCAGCTCCGCCCCACGCAGCAGCGCGCGCACCCGCTCGGGGCGCCCATCGGGCGCGCCGCCCGCATGATGATGGGCATCGAGCGCATCGAAGTACTCGGCAATGCCGCGCGCCGCGGCGACCTGCGCGTGATCGGGGCCCGCAGGCACCAGGCGCTTGCGGGTCTCGTGCGCATTGAAGTAATGGCCTTCGTTGGCGAGCCGGGCGAGCAGCTCCGGCCGCACCACCATCAGGCCCTGATGCGGCCCGTAGGTCTTGTAGAGCGAGAACAGATAGATGTCGGCACCGAGTGAGCGCACGTCGGGCAGGCCGTGCGGTGCCCAGGCGACCCCATCGACGATGCTGAGCGCGCCGACGGCGTGCGCCCGGGCGCTGATCTCGGCGACGGGGTTGATGTGTGCGACGACGTTCGAGGCATGCGGGAAGGCGACGAGTCGCGTGCGGCGCGACAGCAGACGCTCGAGCTGCGCCAGATCGAGCGTGCCGCGCTCGGGATCGACGCACCACTCGCGCACGGTGACGCCGTGGCTCTTCAGGCGCCGCCAGGCGCCGCTGTTGGCCTCGTGGTCCTGATTGGTGACGATGATCTCATCACCCGGTTGCAGCAGCGCGCGAAAGGCCTGCGCGAGCACGTAGGTGTTCTGCGAGGTCGAGGGTCCGAAGTGCACGGACTCGGGACTCGTTCCCAGGTATTCGGCGAGACGCTGCCGCGCGGCATCCATCCACTCCCCGGCCTCGGCGGAGGCGGCGAAGACGTAGTAGGGCTGCACCTTCAAGCGCCGGTAATACTCATAAAGCCGCTGCACCACCGGGCCACAGGCGTACGAGCCGCCAGCGTTCTCGAAGAAGGCCTGCCCCTGCAGGCTCGGCTCGGCGAAGGCCGGAAACTGGGCGCGCACGAATTCGAGATCGAGCGCTGTGCCCGCGGTGACATCGTTCATGCAGTCATCCCCGCTGAGTGCGTTGTTGGCGGCGGACGAATAGCAGCTCGGCGGGTCCGCGGCAAGCCTCATGGTGCATTGCACCACTGGTGAGGCGCAGACGCTGACGCGAGCGCTGGGGGCAGCTTGCACCGCCAGCGCGACTTATTGCACGGCGGGCCGCGCCGCATTGCCAAGACGGGCTCTCGTCGTGGGTGGGATTGTCCATTGACATGGCAACCCATGACAGCACCCCGGGTGATCGGTAAGGTAGCGATCACATCCGAGGGGCCGCCGCCGCACAGGCGCGCGAGGACAGACATGGATACGCCAGTGAAGCCAAGAGCATTTCCGCGACCGAGCTCGCTCAAGGTGATTGCGGGTACCGAGGCGGCTCAAGCCGCCTATCCCTACTACACGCAGTTCACCCCGGCGGACGACGAGCGCTTCTGGTTCTACAACTCGATGCACTTTCCCGAGCCCATGAGCGCCTTCGACATGGTGACGGCGGAGGCTGCCTACTGTGCCCTGGGCTCGGCCAATACCCGAGTGCACTGCCTGCCGACGACGCTCGGCATCGACCATCGCATCATCAACGGCCGGGTGTACATCGGCGGCAACGCGGTGACCGATCCTGAGGAGATCGCGCGCCGCACGGCCGAGTTCCAGCAGCGTGCCTTCTACTACTACGCCAACTGGGAGCGCCTGTATGCGCAGTGGCGCGAGAAGATGCTCAAGCTGATTCGCGATGCGCAGGCGCTGCCCACGCCCTCGCTTCCGGACCTCGAGCCGCTCGAGCACGTGCGCGCCGGACGCGGCATCGCCTCCAATCACGATCTCCTCGACGTCTATTTCAAGACGCTCGAGGGCTACTACCGCATGTGGCACCATCACTTCGAGTTTCTGCTGCTCGGCTACGGTGCCTATCTCACCTTCTTCTCCTTCTGCAAGAAGGCCTTCCCCGAGATCAGCGATCAGACGGTCGCGCGCATGGTGGCGGGGATCGATGCGGAGATCTTCCGCCCGGATGAGGAGCTGCGCCGCCTGGCACGCCGCGCGGTGGAGCTCAAGGTCGATGCGCACTTTCGCGAGGGTGTCTCGGCCGAGGCCGTCATGGCATCGCTCGAGCGCGCAGGTCCCCCGGGGCGCGAGTGGCTCGATGAGCTCGCGACCTCGCGCGATCCCTGGTTCAACATCAACGTGGGCGATGGCTTCTATCACTACCATCGCTCCTGGAACGACGATCTGTCGATGCCCTTCGCCGGGCTGCCGGGCTACATTGCCCGCGTCAAAGCCGGCGAGTCGCTCGTGCGCCCCGTCGAGCAGCTGCAGGCCGAGCGAGCGCAGCTGATCGCCGACTACCGCGAGCTGCTGTCCTCCGACGAGGAGCGCGCCGCCTACGATCAGATGATCACGCTCGCGCACCGCGTGTTTCCGTACGTAGAAGGGCACAAGTTCTATTGCGAGCACTGGTACACCAATCTGTTCTTCAACAAGATCCGCGACTTCGGCAAGCTGCTCGCCGCGCACGGCTTCTTCGGCGATGCCGAGGATGTCTTCCATCTCACCCACTACGAGCTGCAGGCCGCGATCATCGACCTCATGTCCTCGTGGTCGAACGGCTCGCCACCGCGGGGCCCCGAGCGCTGGCCGGCCATCGTGGCGCAGCGCCGTGCCGCCATCGCGGAGTGGGCGAAGCACGAGAGCCCGCCTGCGCTCGGTCCGGTGCCCGATGTGATCGATGATCCGGCGATCGTCATGCTCTGGGGCATCACGCGCGAGAGCCTCGAGACCTGGCTCAATGCAAGCGCCGAGCCCTCGAGCAACGAGGTGCGCGGCTTTGCCGCCTCCAACGGCGTGGCCGAGGGCACCGCGCGCATCGTCAAGTCGGTGGAGGAAATCGGACGGCTGCAGAAGGGCGATATCCTCGTCTGTCAGGTGACCAACCCGACCTGGGCGCCGATCTTTCAGAAGATCGCCGCCGCGGTCTCGGATATCGGCGGCTCGATGAGCCATGCCGCGATCGTCGCGCGCGAGTACGGTCTGCCGGCGGTGGTGGGCACCGGCACCGCCACCTCGCGCATCAAGGATGGCCAGAGAATCCGCGTCGATGGCGGACGCGGCGTGGTGACGATCCTGCAGTAAGCGATGCCCGGCACGCAGCACGTCAGCTGGTTCGCGCAGATCTCCCTCGCCGATCGCCCACACGTCGGAGGCAAGGGCGGCAGTCTCGGCGAGCTCGAGCGGGCCGGCATCGCGGTGCCCCCGGGCTTCGTGGTGCGCACGGCGGCCTTCGAGCGCTTCCTCGCCTCCCTCGAGCGCGAAGCTCCCGTGCGCTCGCTCATCGAGGCGCTCGATCCGCACGATCTCGAAGCGATGGAGCGCGCCGCCTCACGCGTGCGCGCGCGCCTCCTGGCCGCGCCACTGCCGGCGCAGGTGCGCGAGGAGCTGCTGGCTGCGCACGCGCAGCTCGCCTCGACTGCGGCGACGCACGCCGTCGCGGTGCGCTCCTCCGCCACCACCGAGGATGCGAGCGATGCGAGCTTCGCTGGCCTTCAGGACACCTATCTTTGGGTGCGAACGCCCGAGCAGCTGCTCGAGAAGGTACGCAGCTGCTGGGCAAGCCTGTACTCGCTCGAGTCGGTGAGCTATCGGCGCAGACGCGGCTTTCCCGAGCAGGCCGTGGCCATGGCGGTGGTGGTGCAGAGCATGGTCGATGCACGTACCGCCGGGGTGATGTTCACGCGTAGTCCGCTCACGGGCGATCGCTCGGTGATCACCATCGAGGCAGCGTGGGGCCTGGGCTCCGCGGTGGTCGGGGGCGAGGTCACGCCCGATCGCTGGGTGATCGCGAAGATCACCGGGGAGATCTCGGTGCGGGAGATCTCGGCGAAGACGATCGAGCACGTGCCGGCCGCCGGCGGAGGTGTCGAGGCGGTGCAGGTCGAGGAGGGGCGCCGGGGCGCGCCCTGCCTGAGCGATGAGGAGCTGCAGGCGCTGCGGGAGGTGGGCCGGCGCATCGAGCGGCATTACGGGCGCCCGCAGGACATCGAGTGGGCCATCGCCCGGCACAACGGGCAGCTGTTGCTGCTGCAGAGCCGGCCCGAGACCGTGTGGGCGGCCAAGGAAAGCGCACCCGTGGCGCGCCCGGCGCAGGATCCGCTTGCGCACGTGATGTCGATATTCGGAGGGCGGCGGTGACGTTGACGGCGAAGGACGTGGCGGAGATCACCCGTCTGCTCGAGCAGTCGAGCTTCGATGAGCTCTACCTCGAGATCGATGGCGTGAAGCTCAGTTTGAAGCGCCGCACGGGCGGCAGCGCCGACACGGCACCGCTCGATGGCGCGGCCCCGAGCGCCCCGGTGCGCGCGGCTGCGCCCACGGGCGCGCCCGCTGCAGCAGCCGTGCCGGCCGCGCCGCCGGCGGCGGAGGACCCCGACGCGGTGAGCGTCACGGCGCCGCTCCTCGGTACCTTCTATCGCGCGCCCAAGCCCGGCGCACCGCCTTTCGTCGAGGTCGGCTCCGCGGTCCAGGAGGACAGCATCATCGGCATCATCGAGGTGATGAAGCTCATGAACACGGTGCGCGCGGGCGTGCGCGGCCGTGTGACGCAGATTCTGGGGCGCGATGGCACGCTGGTCGAGTATGGCGAGACGCTGCTGCGAGTGAGCAAGGCGGGCTAGCCGTGGCCATCCGCCGCATTCTGATCGCCAATCGCGGCGAGATCGCCGTGCGCATCATCCGCACCTGTCGGCAGCTGGGCATCGAGACCGTGCTCGCGGCCTCCGCGGCCGATCGCGACTCCCTTCCTGCGCGCCTCGCGGATCGCACGCTGTGCATCGGCCCCGCACGCCCGAGCGAGAGCTACCTGCGCATCGAGACCATCGTGCAGGCGGCACTGGGGGTCAAGGCGGATGCCATTCACCCAGGGTACGGCTTTCTGTCGGAGCGCTCCGGGCTCGCATCGCTGTGCGAGCGCGAAGGGGTGATCTTCATCGGTCCGACGGCGGCACAGATCGAGGCGGTCGGGGATAAGCTGCGCGCCCGCGCCGCGGCGCAGGCCGCCCAAGTGCCGGTCGTTCCGGGCGGTGCGGTGGACTCCCCCGCGGCGGCACGCGAGCTGGCGCGCGCCATCGGTGCACCGCTTCTCGTCAAGGCGGTGGGCGGGGGCGGGGGCCGCGGCATGAAGCGCGTCGAGCAGCTCGAGGATCTGCCCGCGGCGCTCGAGCTCG
This sequence comes from Steroidobacteraceae bacterium, assembly GCA_035504015.1. Classification (GTDB taxonomy): domain Bacteria; phylum Pseudomonadota; class Gammaproteobacteria; order Steroidobacterales; family Steroidobacteraceae; genus JASHUC01. The sequence continues at coordinate 23,371 of DATJSR010000052.1, read as the reverse complement.
CCGCGGCGGAGGCGGGTGCAGCCTTCGGCGATGCGCGCGTGTACCTCGAGCGTTTCGTCACCGCAGGGCGGCACATCGAGGTGCAGGTGCTCGGGGACGGGCAGGGCGCGGTGATTCAGCTCGGCGAGCGGGACTGCTCCGTGCAGCGTCGCTATCAGAAGCTCATCGAGGAGACCCCGGCGCCGGGATTGAGCGATGGGCTGCGCAGTGAGCTGCAGGAGGCGGGCGTGCGCTTCGCGCGGCGGCTGGGCTATCGCGGCGCGGGCACGGTGGAGTTCCTGCTCGATGCGGCGCACGCTGCGTTCTACTTTCTGGAGATGAATGCCCGCATTCAGGTCGAGCATCCGGTGACCGAGGCGGTGACGGGCGTTGATCTCATCGCCGAGCAGATCGCGATCGCCAGTGGTGCGGGCTTGCGCCTGCGCCAGCAGGATGTGCACGTTGCAGGCTGTGCGCTCGAGTGCCGCGTGAATGCGGAGGATCCGCTCAAGGATTTCCAGCCCTGCCCGGGCCTGGTGAGCGCGGTCGGCTGGCCGAGCGGGGTGGGCATCCGCGTCGATACGCACATCGCCTCGGGCTCGCGGGTACCGCCCTTCTACGACTCGCTCCTCGGCAAGATCATCACGCACGCGAGCGATCGGGGCGCGGCGCTCGAGCGCATGCGCACGGCGCTCTCACGTACGCACATCGAGGGCATCGCCACCAATCTCGGCTTTCATCGGGCGGTGCTCGCAGATCCGGAGTTTCAGGCAGGCGCCGTGGATACGGGGTTTCTGGCGCGCTTTCAGGAGAGGGCCAATGGCTGAGATCGGTTTGGTGGATACCTCGCTGCGCGATGGCAACCAATGTCTGTGGGCGGCGCTCGGGGTGGACACCGCGCGCACGCTCACGATCGCCCCGGTGATGGATCGGGTGGGCTTTCGCGCGATCGACTTCACCACCTCCACGCACATGGGGGTGGCGGTGCGCTACAAGCGCGAGGATCCCTGGGAGCGCATCCGGCTGATGGCAGCGGCCACGCCCCGCACCCCCCTGCAGTTCATGTCGACCGGCTTTCGCTTCATCGCCTGGGAGACGGCGAGCCCGGAGTTCATGGCGCTCGCCTTCGAGGTCCTCGCGCGCAACGGCATTCGCCGCTTCTGCCTCGCCGACCCCATGAACGATGCGGACGCGAACATCGCCTGTGCGCGCATGATCAAGCGCGGCGGCGGCGAGTACGTGATCACAGCGCTGGTCTTTACCGTCAGTCCCGTGCACGATGATGCGTACTACACCGAGCGCGCCCGCCGGCTCGCCGCTTGTGCCGACATCGATGCGCTCTACATCAAGGATCCCGGCGGACTGCTGACGCCCGGCCGCGCGGCAAGTTTGATCCCCGCCATCAAGGCGCAGCTCGGCGCGAAGCCGCTGGAGCTGCACTCGCACGCGACCATCGGGCTTGCCGAGCTCACCTATATGGACGCGCCGAAGTACGGTATCGCCGCCGTGCAGTGCGCCTCGGGCGCCTCGGGCGATGGCAACTCCAACCCGCCCTGCGAGCATGTGGTTGCCAACCTGCGCGCGCTCGGGCACACGGTGCCCATCGACGATGACGCGCTCGCCGAAGTCGGGCGCTACTTCACCCGGCTCGCCGAGGCCGAAGGCCTGCCCGTGGGCACCCCGCAGAGCTTCGATGCGAGCTACCTGCGCCATCAGCTGCCCGGAGGCATGATCGGCACGATGCGCCGACATCTGGCCGAGGCACGCATCGCACACCTCGAGCCCGCGGTCATCGAGGAGCTCGGGCGCGTGCGCGAGGAGCTCGGCTGGCCGATCGTGATGACACCCTTCTCCCAGATCGTGCTCACGCAGGCCGTCATGAACGTGACGGGCCGCGAGCGCTACGCCACCATGCCCGATGAGCTCATCCGCTACGCCCTGGGGCGTTTCGGGCGGCCGAACGTGCCGATCGCCCCTTTCGTGATGGAGCGCATCGAGGCGGCCCCGCGCACGCGCGAGCTGCGCGCCGAGCCGCCGATGGCGCCGCTCGCGGAGCTGCGCAAGCGCATCGGGCCCGAGCTTTCGGATGAGGAGTTCCTGTTGCGTGCCACTATGCCCGCAGGGCAGGTCGATGCCATGCGCGCGGCAGGCCCCGCGGAGCGGCACTACGATCCCGACAGCAAGCCGATTCTGGTGCTGCTGCGCGCGCTCACGGCGCGCAGCGATGTCGAGCACATCTCGGTGCAAAAGGCCGGCATGCGGCTCGAGCTGCGCCGCGCGGGAAGTACCCTCGCGCCGGCCCTTGCGAGCCCCGGCGCCACGAGCGGCGCAGCCCCGAGTAGCGCAGCCCCGAGTAGCGCAGCCCCGAGCAGCGCGACCACGAGCAGCGGAGTCCCCGGATGAGCTCTGCCCTTGCCGAGGAAACTATCGCCGAGTCCGAGCCGCTCGGCCCGATCGGCGGCTACATGTTCGATGTGGACGGCACGCTGCTGCTCTCCGACCGCTCGCTTGGCGGCTACGAGATGCTGCCCGGTGCGATCGAGGTGCTCTCCACGCTCAAGGCGCAGGGCGTGCCGTTTGTGCTGCTCACCAACGGCAGCGCCTATCCGCCGGCCGAACAGGCGGCGAAGCTGCGCAAGGCGGGGCTGCCTGTGGAGGATCATCAGATGCTCACTCCCTCGAGCATCACCGCCGATCACATGGTGCGCCGGAAGATCCGCCGTGCGCTCGTGCTCGGCACGCGCGGCGTCGCCGCGGCGCTCGCCGATGCCGGCATCGACACGGTCTTTCCCGGGGAGCCGCGGGCCGCGGAGGTGGACGCCGTCTATGTCGGCTGGCACCCGGAGGGGTGCATGAAGGACATCGAGATCGCCTGCGAGGCGGTGTGGCAGGGCGCCAAGCTCTATGTCGCCTCGGACGTGCCGTTCTTCATCACCAAGCACGGGCGCACCATCGGCTACTCTTTCACCCTGTGCGGCGCCATTCGCCGCCTCACCAAGGCGCGCTCGATCCTGACCGGCAAGCCCTCGCTGCATGCGCTGCGCTATGTTGCCAAGAAGCTCGGCGTGCCCGTCGAGCGCGTGGCGGTGGTGGGGGATGACCCGATCGTCGAGATCGTCATGGCCCGCCGCGGCGGCGCCATGGCGTTCGGCGTCACGACCGGCATGATGAAGCGCGAGGACTGGCTGCGCCAGGCACCGCTGCGCCGCCCGCACCGCATCCTCGCCGATCTGCGCGAGGTGTTGAGCGCCGCGCCGATCGATTTGGCGCCCAAGCCCTAGTCAGGCCGGATCGCGCCAGCCGTTCTCGAACACGAAATCCCGCAGCGGTCGTGGCTCGCGCCAGTGCTCGAGCGCGAGGCGTGGGGCGGGGTCGAATTGGGCGACGTGTCCGATGCACAGCACGGCGATCGCGCGTGCCTGCGGCGGGAAGTTGAGCAGCGCGGCGAGCGCCTGCGGATCGAAGATCGACACCCAGCCCATGCCGAGGCCCTCGGCGCGTGCCGCGAGCCACAGGTTCTGAATCGCGCACGCGGTGGAGGTGAGATCCATCTCCGGCAGCGTGCGCCGGCCGAAGACCTCTCGCCGGCCCCCATCCACCACCGCCACGACGATGAGCTCGCCGCACTCGCGGATGCCCTCGACCTTGAGGCGCAGGAACTCCTCGCGCCGACCCGCGAGCGCATCCGCGGTGCGCAGCCGCTCCTGCTGCACGAGCTCGTAAAGCTCGGCGCGCAGCTCGCTGCGCGTGATTCTCACGAAGCGCCACGGCTGGGAGAGCCCGACGCTGGGAGCGGCGTGCGCCGCCTCGAGCAGGCGCTGCAGCACGGCCGGATCCACGGGCAGCGGCACGAAGTGGCGCACGTCGCGGCGCTCGTGAATGACGCGGTAGACGGCCTCGAGCGCGCGATCCTCGTAGCGATGCTGCGGCTGGCTCACGGTGCCTGCCCGATGCGCGCCGCGCGCGGCGCGGGCGCCGCGCGGCGTGTGTCCGGCGCAAAGGCGAGCAGCACATTTCCCGGGGTGCCGTTCGTCACACCATAGCCTGCGCCGACGAACAGCATGCCACCGGCGATCGTCGGTCCGGCCGAGCCCATCGAGCCGCCTCTGGCCGGCACGCCGTTGACGGTGTGGTACCGGCGGTTGGTGTCGTATTGCCACAGCGGGTGGCCGTCGGCGCTCGCGATCGCGTAGAGCTTGCCGTCGTAACCGCCGAGGAAGAGCACCCCCGGAATCACCGTGGGCGCGGCGGCAAGCGCCGGCGAGCTCGTCGGCGGGCTCACTTGCACGCTCCAGCGCAAGGCACCGGTGGCAAGATCCACTGCGACGACAGTGCCATTGCCGAGGGGGTAGTACGCACGCTCCTCATCGGCCGCGCCACCAAAGAGCACGCCCGCCGGTCGCAGCGCCGAGCCTTCCTTGCTCTCGGGCGCAACCCGCGTCTGCCACAGCAGGGCACCCTCGCGATCGGGGTCGAGCGCGAAGACGAGCCCATCCTTGGTGGCTGCCACGAGCACGCGGCGCCCTGTGGCGAGGGTGCGCAGGATCGGGGAATTACCGATGTCGCGATCGGGTCCGAGCGGTCGCGGACAGGCGAGCGGCGGGGCAGGGCCGCCGCAGCCGCCGATCCACGCATCATTCGCGAGCGTCTGATGGACCCACAGCGGCTTGCCTGCTCGCGTGTCGACCGCCATCACCGCATCGGTATTGGCAGAGGCCGGTTGCGTCTCGGCGTCCCCGGTGCCGAAGTACACAGCGTGGCGCAGCTCATCGACCGTGGGCGCATCCCACACCGAGCCGCCCGCCGGGGCCCAGAGCTGCGTTCCCACCTCGTTGCGCCGCACGGGCCGGGGAGTCTCGCGCACCACGTAGGCCTTCCAGAGGAGCCGCCCGGTGCGCGCATCGAGCGCCGCAACGCTGCCGCGGAAGGTGCAGCAGGCATAGCTGGGCGCCGAGGCGGCAAAACCCTCGGATGCCGAGACCGGCGCGTAGACGACGCCGCCATCGATCGTCGGGGCGCCGGTGATGCGCGCGGCGAAGTGATCCTCGACCTTGGTACGCCACAACAGCTTGCCGCTGTGCGCATCGAGGGCGTACACGTTCGCCTTGTTGTCACCGAAGTAGACTGCATAGTGCGCGCGGCTGCCGCGGGGACCGCCGCTCGCCACGGGCGGGTCGAGCGAGGCGATGCTGATGGCGGTGCGCACCGAGCCGAGCGCCTGGTAGGACCAGTAGGCGCAGCCGTGGCGCGCATCGAGCGAGTACACGAAGCCGATATCGCTGCCGACGAACACGCGCCCGGCTGCGACGGAGGGCTGCGCAAATGCCGACACCCCGCGCGGAAAGCCGAAGGCCCAGCGCAGCCGCAGCCGTGCCGCCTGCGCGGGGCTCACGCCGGGGCTGCGCTGATAGCGCGAGTTGAGCACGTCCGCTCCCCAGCCGCTCCAGAGCGGCGCCCGCTCGGGGTCGGTGAGGGCGGCATTGTGCGCGCAGCGCCCGCTCATGCTCTTAACGTCTCCGGCCACGGCGCTGCCGAGGGGCCGCCCGCTCATGAACTCGGCGAGGCGCCGCTTCTGGGCATCGCTCAGGTCGTGCGCCTGCGCGGCCATGCTGCCGGTGGTGAGCGCCGCGTAGATGCGCTCCGGGGGCATCTGTCGCAGCGTGGCGGGGTCGGGTGCGCGCCCGGCGAGCGCGGGATTGCCGTGGCAGGCGGTGCAGCGAGTCTGAAAGAAGGCAAAGCCGAACTCGGTGCCCGAGGGTGCCGGTCGGGCGCTGCCCGCTGCCGGGGCGCTCGGCGCTTGAGCGCTCGGTGCCTGAGCGCTCGGTGCCTGAGCCGCCGTGCCACCGACTGCCCGGAACGTCGTGGCGGTGAGTGCGAGCGAGACGAGCGTGGCGAGCAGCCGATTAGCTTGCGGCACGGGCGATCCCGGGGTGGCCTGCGACGGTCATCGATGATACGCGGCGTGCGGGCGGGAGGGCGAGCCCGAGGCCATGCGCGGGTGACGATCCGCATTCCTACGCATTGGCAAGGCTCTCCTCACGTGCGCAAATGGCGACCACTCGCGCGCGAGCGCGCGTCGAGCTTGCGTCTCCTCGGAGGGCCCAGCGCATGAATGTCGGAACGGTTTGCAGTCGCCGCGTGGTGAGCGTGCCGGCCAGTGCCACGCTGGCGCAGGTGGCCGCGCTCATGCGCGATGAGCAGGTCGGCGCCATCATCGTGACGAGCAGCGCCCCAGGCTCGGCACGGCCAAAGGTCGCGGGCATCATCACCGATCGCGACATCGTGCGCACCCAGCTGCAGCTGACGGCGGATCTGTCGCGGGTGAGCGCGGGGCAGGCGATGACGAGCGCGCCGCTGGTGCTGCACCGGGACGACTCCCTCAGCGGGGCGATCGCGCACCCGCGTGTGCGCGGGGTGCGCCGGGCACCCGTCGTCGACGGCGAGGATGCGCCGATCGGGCTGATCTCGGTCGATGATCTGCTCGCCCATCTTGCGCAGACGCTGGTCAAAGTCGCGGGTATCGTGGCTGCGCAGCGCGGCTCGGTGTCGTAGCGCCAGTCGACCCGGGCATCATTGACCAGGCGGGCGATTCCGGCCGGCATGTGGATAAAGGCACTGCGATCGCGTCGTCGTAGGTGCGCTCAGCGGGGCTCATCGCAGGGCGCCTGAGGGGTGGAGGCGGGGGTTGCCAGCGCCGCCGCGAGCGGATCGCGCGCGCCGGCGAAGAGCTCGCGCATCATGCGCGTTTCGCGCTCCTCGATGCGGCTGAGCAGCTGCTGAGCCCCCTGCATGTTGCGGAAAGCATGATAGCCGCGCTCCAGAAAATCGTGCAGCACGCCAAAGCCCGCCCAGTGCGTGGGCAAGCGTGCCGCGCGCAGCGCCAGGCCCACGCCCGGCAGCCGCACGGCCCGATCCAGATCCTCGCCGATGCACCTGATGAGGGCGATCTGGCGCTCTCTCGCAGCGGCTTGGCCGCAGGCACGATAGGCCTCGGCGTAGCCCCCACCGGAGATCGGCCCCGGCGGCAGGTGTCTGGCCACGGCCTCATCGAGCTCCCCGCTCAGCGCGTCGAGCTCGAGTGCCCGGGCGAGCACCTCGAGCACCTGCGCGGGCAGGCCGCGCTTGAGCGGCTCCCACGCCCGCCGCAGCTCGCGATCGCGCGTGAGGGAGGCCTGCGGACCGTAGAGATCGGTGAGGAAGAACTCGACGGCGGCCGTGTGTCGGGGGTCGCGACGCAGATCCTCGTAGGTGCCCGCCAGACGCTCGGCCTGCCAGGCGCGCACCGCGGAGAGGCGCTGTGCGAGATCGGGGTCCACCGCGGCACGGCGCGCCAGCGCCTCCTTGCGTGCCAGCAGCCCATCGAGCTGCTCGGGCAGCGTGGCAGTCATGCCGAGCGCAGGGCGAGCAGCGCGCACTCGATGCCGGCGTGCCGCACGCGGGCTTCAGCGGCGCCTGCGATGCTCTTGATGCTGCTCGCGCGTAATGATGTCGGCGATCGTCGCGGCATCGCTCGCCAGCTGCTTGAGCAGATCATCCAGGCAGACGATGCCGCGCAACTGACCGCCATGCCCCATGACCGGGATGCGCCGCACCCCGTGCAGCTTCATGCGCTCGAGCGCCATCGAGGATTCCTCGCTCTCATCGGCGATCACCACCGGCGCACGCATGATCTCGCGTACGGTGACGGTGCGCGGATCGAGCTCGCGTCCGAGCACCTCGAGCACGATGTCCCGGTCGGTGACGATGCCGAGCGGTGTCTGATCGCCCTCCTTGTCGTCATCGACCACGAGCAGGTCCCCGACGTGCGCCTCGCGCATCATGCGCGCGGCGTGCAGCACGCTCATCTCCGGCTTGGCGACGATGACATCGGGTGTGCAGATCTCTTTGAGTAACATGACTCTCTCCTTGAAGAAGGGACCGTCGTTGCCCGCTGCGCTCACTCCGCGAGCAGCTGCGCGAGCTTGAGCAGCCGCAGGTCGAGTGGCTTGGTGGCGCGCACCGCCTCGGCGAGCGGGGTGGCAGTGACCTGGCCGTTGATGATGCCCATGAGCATCCCGTGCTGTGCCTGCAGCTGCTCGACGGCGGCGGTGCCGAGCAGGGTCGCGCTCAGGCGATCGAAGGCCCGCGGCGCGCCGCCGCGCTGAATGTGGCCGAGCGTCGAGACGCGCAGCTCGAAGCCGAGCCGCTCTGCATGCTCGCTGAAGTAGCGCTGCAAGGCCGCGGCATTGTGGCGCGCACCCTCGGCAACGATGACGATGGCGTGACTCTTGCCACGAGCGTAGGCCTCACGCACGGCTACGGCGACCTGCTCGGGACTGTGCTCGATCTCGGGAACCACGATCGCCTCGGCGCCTCCGGTGATGCCGGCGAGCAGGGCGAGGTATCCACAGGCGCGTCCCATGAGCTCGATCAGAAACACTCTGCCGTGAGCGGCGGCCGTGGTGCGCAGGCGGTCGATGGCCTCGAGGGCGACATCGACCGCGGTGGTCGCACCGATGGTCACATCCGAGCCGTACAGATCGTTGTCGACGGTGGAGGCGATGCCGACGACGCTCACCCCGCGCTCGCTGAGCGCGTGCGCTCCCTGCTGCGAGCCGTTGCCGCCGATGACGATGAGGCCGCCGATGTCGCGGTCGGAGAGCTGGCGTACGGCCGTGGCCTGGCCCTGGGCAGTCAAGAAGGCCGCACAGCGGCTGGTGCCCAAGAGGGTGCCTCCCTGGTCGATGATGCCACCTACGTCGCGACGGCCCAGCGGCAGGAAATCCCCGCCGATCAGCCCCGCATAGCCGTGGCGCACGCCGAGGACCTCGAGACCTCCGGCGACGGCGGTGCGGACCACGGCGCGAATGGCCGCATTCATCCCCGGAGCGTCACCGCCGCTCGTCAACACCGCGAGTCGCTTCATGCCCCCGTCAGCCCGGTTCCTGCCGTTGCGCAGATCGGCACATGCTCGCCCTCGGCTCCCCTTGCGGGAATACGGGATATCCGTAGCCGGGTCGTTGAAGATCCCGAGGGCGGGCTTGCGCGCGCCGTGATGAACTGCGTCCCATGCTCGAGCCAAAACCCTGCTACCGCCACAGAAAGCCGCGCCTCTCTCTCGGGGGCTGCCTCGCCGCGGTGCTGCTCTTCGCCGCACCGGCCGGAGCGCTGAGCGCGCAAGGTGGCAATGCCGCCGAGGCGGGCAATGCCGCCGAGGAGATGCGCACGCTCGAGCATCTGCGGCCCGATGTGGCGCACGGGGAGCTGCTCTATCGCCCCTGCGCGGACTGTCACAGCGGGCAGCACAAGGGCTTCGAGGCAGACTGGGTGCCGCAGATTGCCGGACAGCACGAGCGGGTGCTCGAGAAGGAGCTCGTCGATTACCGTCACGGTCTGCGCTGGGACATACGCATGGAGCGCATCGCGAGCCGGCACGTCTTCACTTCGGTGCAGCAGATCGCCGATGTCGCCGCCTACGCCGCCACGTTGCCGATCGTCCCCGGCTCGCTCGGCAGCGGTGTCGGGCTCGCTCAGGGCGAGCGGCTGTACGGTGCGCGCTGCGCCGGCTGTCACGGACTCAGCGCCGAGGGCAGCAACGAGCAACGCATCCCACGGCTTGCCGGTCAGCGCTTCGAGTATCTGCTGCGTCAGCTGCACGATGCGATCGAGGGCCGCCGGCCCAATCTGCCCCCCGCTCACGAGCGTCTGCTGCGCAAGCTCGATGCAGAGCAGCTCTCGGGCCTCGCCGATTACTTGGCGCGGCTGCCCAATGCGAGCGCCCAGCAGCAGTTTCGCTCCGGCGGCTGAGCGCGCCCGGCTAGGTCCGTCCTAGCTCGCCTTGGAATCTCTGAGCCTCGCGAGGGCGTGGCTCGAGGCGGCCACGGGCAGCTGTCCGAGCTTGCGCTCGAGCTCGAGTATGTTGAGGGTGGTCTTGAGGATCGCATCGGGATTGACACTCACCGAGTCGATGCCGAGCCGCACCAAGTACTCGGCGATCTCCGGGTAATCCGAGGGCGCCTGACCACAGATGCCCGAGTGCCGGGCATTGCGGCGGCAGCCCTCCACGGCGAGCGCGAGCATGCGCTGCATGCCAGGGTCGCGCTCATCGAAATCGAAGGCGACGATCGCCGAGTCGCGATCCACCCCCAGGGTAAGCTGCGTGAGGTCGTTGGAGCCGATGGAGAAGCCATCGAAGAGCGCGCTGAATTCATCGATCAGGAGCACGTTGTTGGGGATCTCGCACATCACGTAGATCTCGAGGCCGTCTCGCCCGCGTGCGAGTCCGAGCTCGCGCATGCGCTCGATCACCCGCCGCGCCTCATCCAGGCGCCGGCAGAAGGGGATCATGAGCTTGAGGTTGGTGAGCCCGAGGCCCTCGCGCACGCGGCGCATCGCCGCACACTCGAGCGCGAAGCCTTCCGCGTAGGCCGGATGCGCGTAGCGGGAGGCGCCGCGAAAGCCGAGCATCGGGTTCTCCTCCTTCGGCTCGAACCAGCGCCCGCCGAGCAGACCCGCGTACTCGTTGGTCTTGAAATCCGACATCCGCACGATCACCGGCTTCGGATAGAAGGCCGCGGCGATGGTGCCGACCCCTTCGGCCAGGCGCTGCACGAAGAACTCACTGGGGTTGGAGAACTCGCGCGTGAGCTGGCTCAAGGCACGCCGCTCGGCCTCATCCTGCACCCGCTCGGGGTGCAGCAAGGCCATGGGGTGCGCCTGGATCGCCTGCGTGATGATGAACTCCATGCGTGCAAGTCCCACCCCGTCGTTGGGCAGGAAGCTCGTGCGAAAGGCGAGCTCCGGGTTGCCGAGGATCAGCATCAGGTGGGTGCGCGGGCGCGGCAGCTGCGATACGTCCGTGCGCCGCATCTCGAAGGGAATCGAGCCCTCGTAGACCTTGCCCACATCGCCTTCCACGCAGGAGACGGTGGCCGTCTCACCGCTTTTGAGACGCTCGGTGGCGCCCTCGGCGCCGATCACCGCCGGAATGCCGAACTCGCGCGCGACGATCGCGGCATGGCAGGTACGCCCCCCGCGATTGGTCACGATCGCCGCCGCCCGCTTCATCACGGGCTCCCAATCCGGGGTGGTGTTGTCCGTGACCAGAACTTCCCCCGCCTTGAAGTCGGCAAGATGCGCGACACTGGGAATCACGTGTACCGCGCCGCTGCCGATGCGTGCGCCGACCGCCCGGCCGCTGACCAGCACCCGCCCGCCGCCCCGCAGCGTGAACTCCTCGATGAAGCCGCCGCGCTTTTGCGAGGCGACCGTCTCGGGACGCGCCTGCACGATGTAGAGCTGCTGATCGAGGCCATCCTTCGCCCACTCGATGTCCATCGGCACGGGATGCCCGGCGTGCTCGCTGTAGTGGCGCTCGATCTCGATGCCAAAGCCTGTGAGGGTGAGCACGTCCTCATCGCTCACGCAGAAGCGGGCGCGCTCGGCCTCCGAGGTGGCGACATTGCGCGTCGCCTCGCGGGTACCGCCGCCAGCGTAGACCATCTTGATCTTCTTGCCGCCGCGCACGCGTCGCAGCACCGCGCGATGACCGCCCACGAAGGTCGGCTTGAACACCAGGAACTCATCCGGGTCGACCGCGCCTTGCACGAGGTTCTCGCCGAGTCCGTAGGTGGCGCTGACCAGGACCACGTCGCGAAAGCCGCTCTCGGTGTCGAGCGTGAACATCACGCCACTCGAGGCGAGGTCCGCGCGCACCATTTTCATGACGCCGATCGAGAGCGCGACCTTGAAATGGTCGAAGCCCTGGTCGATTCGATAATGAATCGAGCGGTCGGTGAAGAGGCTTGCGAAGCAGCGCTTGCAGGCATCGAGGAGCTGCTCCTCGCCCTGAACGTTGAGAAAGCTCTCCTGCTGGCCTGCGAAGCTGGCGTTCGGCAGGTCCTCGGCGGTCGCGGAGCTGCGCACGGCAACGCTCAGCGAATCGCCGTACTGCGCCCGCAGCATGGCATAGGCCTGCAGGATCTCCCCGCGCAGCTCCTCGGGTAAGCCTGCCCCATAGACGATGTCGCGGGCGCGCCGGCCGCAGCGTGCCAGATTCTGCATGTCCGTGGGATCGAGACCCTCGAGCGCGCGGCGCAGCGGCTCCCAGGCACCCGCTCGCTCGAGCATGTGACGATAGGCCTCCGCGGTGATCGCGAAGCCGTTCGGCACGCGCACGCCCCGTGGCGTCAGGCGCTGGTACATTTCCCCGAGGGAGGCGTTCTTGCCACCGACGAGGCCGACATCATCCATCCCGACTTCCTCGAAGAAGCGGATGTAGCGTGGGCGGTTGACCATGAGCGCATCCTGACGCGCGAGCGCGGGCGGCGCGATGCGCAGCTCCCCCTAGCGCGTCGGTATAGCTACGGATGGCGATGCGCCGGCTCGCGGCGCAGCGTGCCCCGTGCATGACGCAGCCGAGCGAGGCGGTTCGCTTCTTGAGCGACCCGCGACATTACCCCGGGAGAGCGCGCAGCCTCGAGCGCATCGAGACGCATTTCGCCTGGGTGTTCCTTACCGCGCGGCGTGCCTACAAGCTCAAGAAGCCGACGCTGCAGGGCCACATGAATTACCGCACCCTCGCGCTGCGCGAGCGGGGCTGTCGGCAGGAGCTCGCTCTGAACCGCCGTCTGGCACCGGGGGTGTATCTGCGCGTGCTGCCCCTCATGCGCACACGCACCGGAGAGCTGACATTCGGCGCAGGCGTGCGCCCTGCCGAGTGGCTGGTGAAGATGCGTCGGCTGAAGGCCGCGCGCATGCTCGATCGGGCCCTGGCGAGCTCGACGGTGAACGCCACGGACATCGATCGGGTCACGAGGCGCCTGGCGGCCTTTTTCGCCAGGGCGCAGCGCCGGCCGCTCGCTGGCCGTGCTTATCTCAGGCGCCTGCGGGCGCGAACATGCGAGGTGGTGAGCGACCTCGGCGCGGGCGACTTGCGGCTGCGCCGCCGGCTGCTCGAGCATGCAGCGCGTGCGCAGTGGCGCATGATCGAGCGGCACGGGCACCTCTTGGCGGCGCGCGGGGCGCGCCTCATCGACGGTCACGGGGATCTGCGACCCGAGCACGTCTATCTCGGCTCGCCCCGGGCGCGCGCCTGCGTCATCGACTGTCTGGAGTTCGATGCGGACCTGCGACGCCTCGACCCGGCGGAGGAGGTGGCGTTTCTGGCGCTCGAGTGTGAGCGCCTCGGCGCCCCGGCGATCGCGAGCCAGCTCCTCGAGCGCTATGCGGCACGCTCCGGTGATGCGCTACCGCAGGTGCTGTGGCATTTCTACAGGAGCCAGCGCGCGCTCATGCGCGCGCGCATCGCCGCCTGGCACCTGCGCGATCCGAGCCTCAAGGCCCGACGGGCGCATTGGCGGGCGCGTGCCTGCTCCTATCTCGAGGATGCGCTGCATTACGCGCAGTGCGCGCTGCAGGAGCCGGGAGATGCCGTGCGCGGCGCGCGGCCGAACGCTCAGGCTCCGGGCGGCAACGGCCACTCGCTCAGCAGCGGTGCCAGCGGCTTGCCGGCAAGCATCCTCTGCACCGCCTGACCGAAGAGCGGCGCCACCGAGAGCATCACGAGCTTGCTGGCGCTCGCAGCCGAGCTCGGCGCGGCTCGCGCAGCTCCCACACTGTCGGTGACGATGATCGCGGAGAGCGCCGCGGCGTCGAGCAGGGCCGTGACGCCGGCCGCGTTCGGGATGTGCGTGACGGCTGCGTGCACCGCCGCTGCCCCTGCGCGGCGGCAGGCCTCGGCGGCGCGAATCAGGGTCGTGCCGGTGGCACAGAGATCATCGATGACGATGACCGTCGAGCCCTCGACATCGCCCACGAGCGTGCCGCCGGAGAGCACCCCCTGGGCGCGGCGCTTCTCGATGAAGACGAGCGGAATCTCCCGGCCGAGGCGCTTCTCGAGCATCTCGCGAAGCAGCTGCGCGCGCTTGACACCGCCCACGTCGGGCGAGGCGACGGCGAGGCGCTCGCGGGCGAGCTCGCTCGCGAGGTGCGCAGCGATCAGGGGCAACGCGGAGAGGTGATCGGTGGGAATGCGAAAGGCGTTGTCGAAGGCGGCGGGGTTGTGCACATCGAGCGCCACCACACGAGTCGCGCCGGCGGCCTCGAGCAGCTCTGCCACATAGCGCGAGGTGACCGGATCGCGCGGCTGGGTGCGGCGGTCCTTGCGCGCGAATGCGAGGTAGGGCAGCAGCGCGATGCGCTGCGCGGCGCCCGCATCGCGCAGTCCCTGCAGCAGAAACAGCAGCCGCAGCAGCCGATCGCTGGTAGGGGCATCCTCGCTACCGGCGAGTGACTGGACGACGAAGGCGAGGCGGTCCCGGGTGCTCTCGAGAGGCCGCAGCTTGAACTCTCCGCCCTCGAAGCGCCGCTCCTCGAGCGCGCTGAGCGCGAGGCCGCCTTCGCGGGCGATGCCTTCGGCGAGGGACTGGCTTTCGCTCAGAGTGAAGAAACGCGGCGCAGGGACTTCGCAGTGCATCGGATGGCTCGCCTCCCTGCGGGGATTATCCATGGGAAGCCTAGGCAGATCTACGCATTCGAGGCCGAGCGTTGCGCCCTAGACTGTGGCGCACGTTTGAGTCGGGCGAGCGATCCGTGAGCAGCCGCAACCTGGAGTTTCTGTTGAAGCCGCGCTCGGTGGCGCTCATCGGCGCCTCCGACCGTGCGCGCAGCGTGGGCTCTACGGTCATGCACAATCTGCTGCAGGGTGGCTTTCGCGGCCCCCTGTATCCGGTCAATCTGCATCGGCCGAGTGTCGCCGGCCAGCGCGCCTACGCGCGTGTGGGCGATCTGCCCGAGCCACCGGACCTGGCCGTGCTGTGCACGCCCGCGCCGAGCGTGCCGGGGCTCATCGAGGAGCTCGCAGGGATCGGGACTCGTGCCGCCATCGTCATCAGCGCCGGCCTCGAGCAGCCCGATGCGACGGGGCAGCCGCTCGCGGCCGGGATGCTGCAAGCCGCGCGGCGCGTGGGGCTGCGCATTCTCGGTCCCAACTGCATCGGCGTGCTCGTGCCCGGGATCGGTCTCAATGCGAGCTTCGCGCACGTGGGAGCCCGAGCAGGCAGTCTCGCCTTCGTCGCGCAGTCAGGGGCGCTCACCACCGCCATGCTCGACTGGGCGCAGGGCGCGCGGGTCGGCTTCTCGCACTTCATCTCGCTCGGTAACGCCGCCGATGTGGACTTTGGCGATCTGCTCGACTATCTCGGGCGCGATGCCGGCACCAGCGCGATTCTGCTCTACGTCGAGGCCATCTCCAGCGCCCGCAAGTTCATGTCGGCGGCGCGTGCGGCGGCGCGTAACAAACCGATCATCGTGGTGAAATCCGGGCGCTCGATAGAGGCAGCCGCCGCCGCCCACTCCCACAGTGGGGCCATGGCCGGCGCGGATGCGGTGTACGAGGCGGCGTTTCGCCGTGCCGGCATTTTGCGTGTGGATGAGACGCGCGAGCTCTTCGATGCCGCGGAGATGCTCGCGCACGTGAAGCCCTATCGCGGCCCGCGGCTGCTCATCGTGAGCAACGGGGGCGGACCCGGTGTCATGGCAACCGATGCCTTCGTGGCGCAGGCCGGAGCGCTGGCGCAACTTGTGCCGCAGACGCTGCGCAGGCTCGATGGCGTGCTGCCATCCGCCGCCGCCCGCGCCAATCCGCTCGATATCGGCGGGGATGCGGATGTGGAGCGCTACCGCAAGGTGCTGGGCGCGGTGCTGCAGGATCCGGCCGTGCAGGGCCTGCTCGTCATCCATGCGCCGACGGCCGTCGCCTCGGTGAGCGAAGTCGAGCTCGGCTGCTCGGCGCTGCTCGCGAATGCGCCCTGTCCGACGCTTGCCTGCTGGATGGGCGCCGAGGCGGCGGCGCAAACGGGGACGGATGCTGCGGGCGCCGCGCCGACCTACGGCACTCCGGAGGAGGCGGTCGGCGCTTTCCAGCGCATCGTGCGCTATCAGCAAAGCCAGGCACTGCTGCTCGAGGCGCCGGCCTCGATCATGGAGGGCTTCGCGCCGGATGTCGAAGCGGCTCGCCGCGTGGTGCAGCAGGCCCTCAGCGAAGAACGCGAGGTGCTGAGCGAGCCCGAGTCCAAAGCGGTGCTCGCCGCCTATGGCATCCCGGTGGTGCCGACGCGGGTGGCGCCCGAGGGCGCGGGGCTCAGGGCGGCGGCGCAGGAGCTCGGTTATCCGGTGGCGCTCAAGATTCTCTCGCCCGATATCTCCCACAAGTCCGATGTCGGGGGTGTCGCGCTCAACCTCTCCTCGGCCGAGGAGCTCGAGCGGGCGGCCGTGCACATGCTCGAGCGTTGTCACGAGCATCTGCCCGCGGCGCGTATCCAAGGTTTCACCGTGCAGAAGATGGTGCGCCGGGGCGGCGCCTGCGAGCTACTCGCAGGCCTTGCGGTCGACCCCACGTTCGGACCGATCGTGCTCTTTGGTCAAGGTGGCACCGCTGTGGAGGTCATCGGGGATCGGGCCATTGGCTTGCCACCGCTCAATGCCGTGCTTGCGCGCGATCTCATCGCCCAGACTCGGGTGCACCGGCTGCTGCGAGGCTTTCGCGCCCAGCCGCCGGCGGATATGCAGGCGCTCGAGCGCGTGCTCATCGCACTGTCGCAGCTCGCCGCCGATGTGCCCGAGATCATCGAGCTCGACATCAATCCGCTGTTGGCCGATGCGCAGGGCGTCATCGCCCTGGATGCGCGCGTGCGCGTTGCCCGCAGCGCCAGCAGCGGCAGTGCGCGGCTTGCGATCCGCCCCTACCCGGCGGAGCTGGAGGAGCAGGTCCTGTGGGCTGGCCGGCGCCTGCTGCTGCGGCCGCTACGCCCCGAGGACTTCGCTCAACATCAGCGCTTTCTCGCGCGGGTGAGCCCGGAGGATCTGCGGATGCGCTTTTTCGCCAGCCTGCGCGCGGTTCCCGAGCGCGAGATCGCAAGGCTCACGCAGATCGATTATGAGCGGGAGATGGCATTCATCGCGGTCGAGGATGCCGACTGTGCGGATGCACAGACCTTAGGCGTCGCGCGCATCGGCACCGACCCGGACAATCTCGAGGCGGAGTTCGCGGTTCTGGTGCGCTCGGACCTTCGCGGCCAGGGCCTGGGCAGCCTGTTGCTGCAGAAGCTGACGCAGTACGCTCGCTCGCGCGGCACGCAGCGCCTGAGCGGTCAGGTGTTGCCCGAGAACGAGCGCATGCTGCAGCTCGGCAAGGCGCTGGGTTTTGAATCGCAGCTCGATCAGCACGGGCTCGTCCGTCTGAGGCTCGAGCTGCAGCGCAAGAGCGGAGGGATGGCGTCATGAGTGGTGAGGTCTTTCGGCCGCGAATCGGCCAATGGTATCTGCGCCTCGATACCGGTCAGGCCTTCGAGGTCACTGGATATGATGAGTCGACGCACACCATCGAGCTGCAATCGCTCGATGGGGACTGGGACGAGATCGATGAGGTGGCGTGGCGCTCGCTGCCACTGCAGACCACGGGTCCGCGCACGCGGCCCGAGCTCTGACTCGTGCGGCTCAGGCAACGCTTGGCGCGGTCGCGCGTGCGCTGGTTGCCCTGAGGGTCTGCGGGCGCGTATCGTCGGCGCCTGCCTGAGGCATCGGGCGGGCGGGTCCGCCGCGCGAAAATGGGTTCGCGGGTGCGCGATCCCGATGCCATGGAGAGCGCGTGACACGAAGCGAAGAGGCCGTGAGGCTCACGACATACCTGCGCGGCTCGCGGGATGCGATTCTCAAACAGTGGCAAGAGTACGTGGCCGCGGATCCCGAGCTCACTACCGCTTCGGCCATCTCCCACGCGCAGTTCACGGACAGCATTCCCGCGCTTCTCGAGGCGCTCGAGCACAGCCTGCGGCTCGATGATGGACTGCTGCTGGCGCGTGCGGGCCTCGAGCAGCGCCGCAGCGCCGCCGAGCACGGTGCCGAGCGCTGGCAGCTCGGCTATGCCCTGCGCGAGACCGTGCGCGAATGGATGCATCTGCAGTCAAGCGTGCTGCGGCTGATCGAGCGCTACGAGCTCGCACATCCGGGCATCGACGTGCGGGTGAGCCAGCATGCGCGCGCCACGGTTGCGGGCTTCTTCGGCGAGAGCGTCTGCGAGAGCGCGGCCCGCTACGCGCGGCTGCAGCAGGATGAGGCCGCAAGCCGCATGCGCGATCTGGAGGGGGCGCTGCGCGAGGTGCGCTCGCTCGAGCGTCACCGCGCGCTGCTGCTGCGCGAGGCGGCACACGACCTGCGCGGCTCGATCGGGGTCATTACCCAGACCTCCGCGGTACTCGCGCGCAGCGATGCCGCCGAGCCTCCGCGACGCGATTTCTACCGTGCCATGAACCGCGCGATCGCCGCGACCCAATCCCTGCTCGAGGATCTGCTCGATCTCGCGCGCCTGGAGGCCGGGCAGGATCGAGTGGAGCTCGCGAGCTTCGACGTGGCGGCACTGCTGCGCGAGCTGAGCGAGGCGCTGCGGCCCATCGCCACCGAGCGCAGCCTGTTTCTCAAGGCCGAGGGGCCGAGCGTCATGATCATCGAGAGCGATGCGGCCAAGATTCGCCGCATCGTGCAGAACCTGGTGTTGAACGCGCTGCAGGCGACCGCAAGCGGGGGCGTGCGCCTGGTGTGGCAGGCAGCCGAGCCCGCGCGGGGTGGGCGCTGGACGCTTTGCATCCAGGATACCGGTCCCGGCCTCGAGGCGGCCCGCGCCGTGCCGCTGCGCCGTGCGCTCAAGCAGGTGACCGAGCAGCAGCACGATGTCCAGGTGCGTGCAGCGCTCGCGGGCGATCCGAGCGCCGAGCACTCGCTTCCGCCCACCCTGCCGACGGAGCCGGCGCCGCCATCCTCGGGCAAGAGTGCGCGCGAGGGCATCGGGCTGTCGATCGTCAAGCGTCTGTGCGAGCTGCTCGATGCGGGGCTCGAGCTCGAGACCGGCGCGGGGCAGGGGACGACGTTTCGACTGAGCTTCCCGCCGCACTATCCGCACGCGCGCTGAGGGCGCGAGCCGCGAGCGCACCCTCGCTCAGAAGAGCGCGCCCTGAGCGCCGACCATCTCCTGGCGCACGAGCGGGATCGGCGGCCCCCCGTAGGATAAGAAGTGGTTGTGGAAGCTGCGCCACAGGGTCTTCGGGTCGGTCGCCACATTGCCGTGCAGGCGCTGCGCCACCCAGTCATCCCGCAGCTTGCGGATCATGAGCTTGCCCAGGGTGTAGTTGATGTAGGCGGGATCATAGGTGCCACGGGCGGCCTGCTGGCGCGCATTGCCCGGATCTTGAAACGCACGGGTGCGAAAGAGCTTCTCGGAGTCGGCGACGCTCATGCCGTGCGTGTGCAGGCCGATCGCCGAGATGAAGCGCACGTCGCGCAGCAACGCCTCGACGAGCTGGCCCACGTGCCCCTCGGCACTGCCGTTGCCCAGCCCCTCATCCCACATCATCTCCTCGCAGTAGTGCGCCCAGCCCTCGGCGTAGGCGTAGGTGACCCAGAGCGCGGCCACCTTGGAGGGGTTGCGGTTTGAGTATGAGAACTGCAGGAAGTGCCCCGGCCAGACCTCGTGCACGCTCGTGTACAGCAGGTCCGCGAGCCCCGGGATGTACTCGGCGCGCTCTCGGGCGCTCCAGTGCGGATCGGGCGGGGCGATGTTGTACTCGGAGGCGAGGTTCTTATCGTAGGGGCCGGGGATCTCGATGAAGGCGAAGTTCGCACTGTTATAAGGAGGGGCTTTCACCACCTTCACCTGATTGTCGCTCGGGATATCGACCACGTGATGCCCGATGACGAAGGCCTTGAGCTCGGTGAGCTGCTCGGCCGCGGCCTGCACCACGCTTCCCTTGGGCTTGTGGGCGGACATCTTGGCGACGCATTGCTCGAGGGTGCGATGGGGCGCGTAGCTTGCGCAGGCCGCGCTCAATGCCTGGGTATTGCGCTCGAGGTCCTGCTGACCGATCCGGGTGAGATCGGCGAGGGATATCTGCACATCGTCGGTGTCCTTGAGCATGCGCAGGAAGAGCGCATCGCCGAGTGCGAAATCCTCGGTCGCCCGAGACCGCTCCGACTCGAGCCAGGATTTCAGGCCCTCCATGGCGCGGGCTGCCGCCTCGTCCGCCTGCGCGAGCTCCTGTTGCGCCGCCGGGTCCTTGACCGAGGCGAAGGCGAGCGGCACATCGTGCCGATAGAACTGCGCATAGCCGCCGAAGCCATCGATCCCGCGCTCGAGCAGCGTGCGCGGCATGGGCACGTGCAGGTTCGCGCGAATCTGCGCCGCCACCTGCGGAATGCCGCGCGCGTAGCCGATATAGCCGCGCAGGCGGAACTCCGGTGCAGCGTAATCGCGGCTCAGGTACACCTGCGGATCGAGCAGATCGATGTACCAGGCGGGGTTGGTGAACGGAAAGCGCGCGGCGTCGAGCCAGAAGAGCTGATCGGCGATGACGTTGAGCAGGTACTCGCGCTCGAAGGCCTGCCCCTCACTCATGGGGCGCGGGTCGACCGCCTGCACGGTGCGCTGCTGCGCCTTGAGCCACTGCACCCGGCGCGCGATTCCCGCGGCACTCAAATCCGGTGTCTGGCCGTCGAATTCATGCCGACCGGCCTGCACCGCGAAGTACGGGTTGGCCTTGAAGTAACCCTCGATGAACTCCGAGACGTAGCGATCCCACGCGAAGGGTGCGGGAGCAGGCGCTGGCGGGGGTGGCGGCGGGGATTGACGGGTGCAGCCAGCGAGCGATCCGACGAGCAGCAGAGTGAGAAACAAGGGACGCACGGAATGCATCATGAAAGGACCCTCGAGCCCGTGAGGCAGCCAGCACCCCTCGTGCCAGCCGCGCCGGGCGGCGAGCATAGCAGGGCAACGGCCGCGGGGCCGCTCCTGCGCTGGCGCTGACCGCCTCAGGGACGGGCGAAGCCGATGGCGCTCGCCGCGTCATCGACGACATCGATCCAGATCGGATCGGTGTAGGCGCGATGGCCGAGCTGGTCCTCTACGCTCAATGAGACCCACGCCGAGCGCACGGTGCGCAGCGTGAACTGCAAGTGCTCACGATGGCCGGCCGCCTCCGTGCCGCGGGGCTTACTGGCAGGGGCCGGGCGGAAGCTTCGCGTCGCCCCCATGGTGCCGTTCTCGATCAGCTCCACGAGCTTCAGCCCCGGCACGGACTCGATGTCGAAGGCGAGGCTGAGGGAGTCCCCAGGACGCACATGGATCGTGTCCCCGAAATCCACCTGCGGATAGATGAGTGGTCCTCGGCTCACATAGCCGTGACCGGCTTTGAGGGCGAGGGTGAAGCTCTCGGCGCTCAAGGCCCCGGAGGGGTGTGCGAACGTGCGGATGCGACCGGACTCATCGGTCCACACATCGTGCGTGTCGGTACCGGCGCTGAGGTAATAGCGGTGCCCGTCGTTCCAGAAGTGCCACAGCACCTGCAGTACCTTGCTGTCATCCTGCGGAACGGTAGCGTTGATCTCCACCAGGTCGAAGCCCGGATTGAAGCCCCCCGGCGCGACCCCGGCACGCAGGCTCTGAAAGTAGCCGTAGGGAATGAACGGATGGTTCACCTGCACGACGAGCGCGCCCAACCGATGCGCCTCACGCAGAATGTCATCGATGCTGGCCGTGCTGCTGTCGATCGCGAGTCTCTCGCCGGGATGCAGCGGATAGGCGTTGAAATGCCCCCAGGACGGGGACATCTCGACCGAGGGAATGAAGGTGACACCGCGCTCGCGCGCGATCTGGATCATCGCCGCATGATTGACGGTCGAGTCGTGATCGCTGACGAAGAGCACATCGAGCCCTGCGGCGAGCTGCGAGCGCGCAACGTCCGGCGGGGGCGTGATGGCTTCCGCCTGATCCGCATGGTGATGCAGATCCGCCGAATACCATCCGCGCGCGGACGGGTCGAACAGCCGGTGCACGCGCACGGACTCACGCTCGGTCGCATCGGGGCGCACCTCGACAGCGAGCACGACCCTTGGGGCCAGAAAGCCCCCGCCGTGTGAGACATCGAAGACGTAATGGCCTGGGGCGATGTCGAGCGCGAGCTGACCGGGCCGATCGAGCTCGGTGAAGAAGGTGCGCCGGCCGAGATATTCGACGAGCGGCTGCTGCCCCTGCGCGATCACGATGCGCGCATCGAGCGGACGAGCGCTCTGCGCATCCTCGACGCTCAGTCTCAGGTGCCCCGGACGCTGCAGCCCGCCGAAGTCCTGCCTTTGGTGCGCACCGGCAGCAACGCTGAAGCTCACCGCAGGGCTATCGGAGTACGATTTCGCCGTGGCGTAGAGCCGATACTCACCCGCCGGCAGCGTCATATCGTAATGCCCCGATTCGCCCACGACCCAACCGAAGGGCTTGCCCGCCTTCTCGATCACGATCACGGGCTGCGGCACATCCTGACCCTGCGCATCGGTGACGTGTCCGGCAATGAGGCCCGTTGGCTCGTGCGCCTGCGCCGCCTCGAACTGCAGCACCGGCTTCAGGTCGCCACGGGCGGCTACCTGCAGCGCTCCTGTGAACGTCCGCGACTGTCCGGGCGCGAGCGAATGCAGCTCGAGCAGATCGCGTGAGTCCGAGCCCACGTGGTCGAGGTAGGGCGCATGCAGTGCGATGACCCAGTCGGCGTCATACACGACGAAGCGCTTCGCCAGTGCCGCCTTGGCATCACCCTCCGTGACACCGGCGAGGCCCGGGACCGCAAACAAATAGCCGCTCTTTGGCCACAGCGTGAGACCCGAGAGCAGATTCGTGAGCGGGGTCTTGCCGGCGTTCTCGAGCGTGCAGCTGATGTCGATGTGGTCCGAGCCGCTCGCGAGCGTGTACGTGGTGGTGAGGATCGCCTGCCCGAAGTCGCGCACCGTGCGGATCACCGCTCGTTGCGGGCCACGCTCGAGAATGTCGACGTGTTGATAGGTGTTCGGCCAGGCAGACCAGTTGTTCGGGATGAAGTCTGCGAACACCACCTTGTTGTGGCCGACCACCCCGTTCACCACCGGTGCCACATCGACGATCGCGCCGCGGGGTACCCCGTAAGGAACCGGCGATTCGACCGCGAGCGCGAAGGCGAGCTTTTCGTTGACGACGCTGATGTCGTGCGCGGCATGGGCCGCGCCATCGACGATCGGCGTGGGGCCGACGACGACGCGAACGCTCGCCCGGGCATCGAGGCCGAGGACCGAAAAAGCGGCGAAGGCGAGTGGCGTGGCCGCGCGGCGCAGCCGGACAAGCCTGCTCATGTGATTGTGCTCATGGCCGGCGATTGTAGCGAGGTCTGCCGAAGCGCCCCGCCCAAGAGGCGGATCGCCTGGCCGATGAGGTGGGACTGGCCGCGGCCCCTTTAGACGCGCGCGCAGGTCCGGTAAACTCCCCGGCCCTTCCGCCGGCTAGGTGGCAGAGTGGTCATGCAGCGGCCTGCAAAGCCGTGTACGCCGGTTCGATTCCGACCCTAGCCTC
>DATJSR010000051.1:0-41839 GCA_035504015.1 Steroidobacteraceae bacterium | reverse complement strand
TCAGCCGGCACATCAAGCCGGCGCGGGGCGCTGCGCTTGCGCCCGCTATAATCGCGCGATGAGCTTTCGACCCGACGTGACCGTGGCGGCGATTGCCGAGCAGCGCGGCCGATTCCTGCTGGTCGAGGAGCGCATCGAGGGGCGGGTAGTCTTCAACCAGCCGGCCGGACACCTCGAGGCCGGCGAGACGCTCATCGAGGCGGTCGTGCGCGAGACACGCGAGGAGGCCGCGTTTTGCTTCGCGCCACGCCATCTGCTGGGCATCTATCAATGGCGTCACCCGCGCGGCACTGACGCGACGCTGCGCTTTGCCTTCAGCGGCGAGGTGAGCGACTTCGATGCCAACCGCACCCTCGGTACCCTCGACGAGGGCATCATCGCCACCCACTGGCTCACGCGCGCCGAGGTCGCCGCGCTCGGTCCGCGGCTGCGCACGCCGCTCGTGCTGCGCTGTATCGATGATTATCTCGGTGGGCGGCGTCTGCCACTCGCCGCGCTCGCCTGCCTCGGGCCGTCCCCGCCGGATGAGGCGGCCCCGCCGTGAGCCGCATCATCGTCGGACTCTCCGGCGGGGTCGACTCCGCGGTCGCCGCGCTGCTGCTCAAGGAGCAGGGCCAGGAGGTCCACGGCCTCTTCATGAGCAACTGGGAGGAAGACGATGCCTACTGCACGGCCGCGCGCGATTTCCAGGACGCGCGCGCCGTCGCCGGCGAGCTCGGCATCCCCCTGCACCGGGTGAGCTTTGCGGCCGAGTATCGCGCACGCGTCTTCGAGCAGTTCCTCACCGAGCACCGTGCCGGGCGCACGCCCAATCCGGATGTGCTATGCAACCGCGAGGTCAAGTTCGGGCTCGCCCTGCGCTATGCGCGCCGTCTGGGCGGGGAGCGTCTCGCCACCGGCCACTACGCGCGCATCGTGCACACCCCGCGAGGCGCAGAGCTGCATCAGGCCCGCGACAGCTGCAAGGATCAAAGCTATTTTCTGCACGCGATCGAGCCCGCGGCGCTCGAGCAGGCGCTCTTTCCGCTCGGAGAGCTGCACAAGGACGAGGTGCGGGCACGGGCACGTGCCGCCGGGCTGCCGGTCTTCGACAAGCCCGACAGCACCGGCATCTGCTTCATCGGCGAGCGCCCTTTTCGGGACTTCCTCGGCCGCTTCGTGTGCGACTCGCCCGGCCCCATCGAGGACCAGCATGGCGAGCGCCTCGGCACGCATCGTGGGCTCGCCTTCTACACGCTCGGACAGCGCGCGGGCCTCGCGATCGGCGGACGGCGTGGTCAGGCGCAGGCTGCGTGGTACGTCGCCGCCAAGGACGGCGCCCGTAATGCGCTGATCGTGGTGCAGGGACACGACCACCCGGCGCTGCTCCAGCGCGAGCTCACCACCGCGGCTGCGCACTGGCTCGCCGAGCCGCTCACGGGCCCGGCGCGCTGCAGCGTTCGCGTGCGCCACCGTCACCGCCCGCAGCCGGCAAGCGTCGAGCCGCAGCCTGGCGGACTTCGAGTCACGTTCGATGAGCCGCAATGGGCCGTGACACCCGGTCAGTATGCCGTGCTCTACGAGGGAACGCGCTGCCTGGGCGGTGCGGTCATTGCATCGGTGAGGGCCACGGCCGTGCGCCCCGCTGCCGCCTAGACCCGATATAATTTTGGGCTCGCAGGCCACTCGCGGCCGCCCGCTGCCCGGGAGATCCTTCATGACGGATAGCTTCAAGGCGCGCACGACGCTCAAGGTCGGCTCGCGCTCCTACGACATCTACAGCCTTGGCGCGCTGCCCCAAGACAAAATCGCGCGGCTGCCCTACTCGCTCAAGATCCTGCTCGAGAACCTGCTGCGCTTCGAGGATGGCGTCAACGTCACGCGCAAGGACATCGAGGCGCTGCTCGCATGGGACCCGCAGGCCGCTCCCGCGCACGAGATCTCCTTCACCCCCGCGCGCGTGCTCATGCAGGACTTCACCGGCGTGCCGTGCGTGGTGGACCTGGCCGCCATGCGCGAGGCCATCGTGCGCCTCGGCGGCAAGGCCGAGCGCGTCAATCCGCTCGCGCCCGCCGAGCTCGTGATCGATCACTCGGTGCAGGTGGATGAGTACGGCACGCCGCAGGCACTCGCCGCCAACACCGCCATCGAGTTCCAGCGCAATGGCGAGCGCTACGCCTTCCTGCGCTGGGGCCAGAAGGCTTTCCGGGACTTCAGCGTCGTGCCGCCGAATACCGGCATCTGCCACCAGGTCAATCTCGAGTACCTGGCACGGGTGGTCTTCGAGCGCGAGCTCGATGGCAGGCGTCAGGCCTACCCCGACACGCTCGTCGGCACCGACTCGCATACCACCATGATCAATGGCCTGGGCGTGCTCGGCTGGGGCGTCGGAGGAATCGAGGCGGAAGCGGCGATGCTCGGTCAGCCGATCACCATGCTGATCCCGCAGGTCATCGGCTTTCGCCTGAGTGGCAGCCTGCAGCCCGGAGCGACCGCCACCGACCTCGTGCTCACCGTCACCGAAATGCTGCGCAAGCACGGTGTGGTGGACAAGTTCGTCGAGTACTTTGGCGACGGACTTGCGAATCTGCCGCTCGCCGATCGCGCAACCATCGGCAACATGGCCCCCGAGTACGGCAGCACTTGCGGCATCTTTCCGATCGACGAGGAGACGGTGCGCTATCTCAAGCTCACCGGGCGCGCCGCCGAGCAGATCGAGCTCGTCGAGGCGTACGCGCGCGCACAGGGTCTGTGGCGCACCAACGGCGCCCCTGCGGCCGCCTACACCAGTGTGCTCGAGCTCGACCTCGGAGCTGTCGAGCCAAGCCTCGCCGGACCGCGCCGCCCGCAGGACCGCGTGCCGCTGCGCAATGCGCAGAGCGCCTATCGCAGCAACCTCGCCAAGATGAGCGAGGAGCGCACCCAGCGCGACAAAGGGCGCACCGACCTGGGCCGTGCGCAGGTGACGATCGATGGGCGCACGCACGAGCTGCGCGACGGCGCCGTGCTGATCGCCGCCATCACCAGCTGCACCAATACGTCCAACCCCTCCGTGATGCTCGGCGCCGGCTTACTCGCGCGCAACGCGCATCGCGCGGGACTCACTGCCAAACCGTGGGTCAAGACCAGCCTTGCGCCCGGCTCGCGGGTCGTCACGGACTACTACAAAAAGGCGGGGCTGCTCGATCAGCTGGAGAAAATTGGTTTCTATTCAGTAGGTTACGGATGTACGACTTGCATCGGCAATTCCGGTCCACTGCGTAGCGAAATATCCAATGCCGTCAAGGCGGGAGACCTCATCGGCGCATCGGTGCTCTCGGGCAATCGCAACTTCGAGGGGCGCGTGCACCCGGAGGTGCGCATGAACTTCCTCGCCTCTCCGCCCCTTGTGGTCGCGTACGCACTCGCCGGCACGCTCGACATCGACCTCGCCACCGAGCCCCTCGGAACAGGGCCTGATGGCAAACCCGTGTACTTGAAGGACGTCTGGCCCGATCCGCAGGAGGTGGCCGAGACCGCGCGCCGCTCGATCGATTCGAGCATGTTCCGCGCCAGCTACGGCAGCGTGTTCGCGGGGGATACCAACTGGACCAGTATCCGGGTGCCCGAGGGCAACGTGTACGCCTGGGACGAGCACTCGACCTACGTCAAGAATCCGCCCTACTTCGCGGGCATGACCATGACTCCGCCTGCGCTCGCCGACATTCGCGGCGCGCGGGCGCTCGCGGTGCTCGGGGATTCGGTGACCACCGATCACATATCCCCCGCGGGCAACATCGCCAAATCGAGCCCCGCCGCCAAGTACCTCATCGCTCACGGCGTGCAACCCGCGGACTTCAATTCCTACGGCGCACGACGCGGCAATCACGAGGTGATGCTGCGCGGCACCTTCGCCAACATCCGCCTGCGCAACCTTCTGGCGCCCGGCACCGAGGGCGGCGTCACCATCCACGTGCCGAGCGGCGAGCAGATGTCGATCTACGACGCCGCGATGCGTTATCAGCAGGAGAAGACCCCGCTGATCGTGCTCGCCGGGCGCGAGTACGGCACGGGATCCTCGCGCGACTGGGCGGCCAAGGGCACCATGCTGCTCGGGGTCAAGGCGGTGATCGCCGAGAGCTTCGAGCGCATTCACCGCTCCAATCTGATCGGCATGGGCGTGCTGCCGCTGCAGTTCCTTCCCGGCGAGAATGCTCAGAGCCTGGGACTCACCGGGCGTGAGCAGTTCGAGATCGCCGGGCTCGCAGGGCTTGCCAGCAGCGCCGACAAGACCCTGACGGTGCGCGTGACACCCCCACAGGGCGAGCCGCGCAGCATCCGGGTGCGCGTGCGCATCGATACGCCGAAGGAGCAGGAGTACTTCCGTCACGGCGGCATTTTGCAGTACGTGCTGCGACAGCTCGCAGGAGCGGCTCGCGCCGCCTAACCCGAAGGCCGTGACGGCACCTACCTCGCGCCGTCTGGCGATCTTCGATCTCGACGGCACCCTCACGCGTGCCGACACGCTCCGCCTGTACGTGCTCGCAGCGCTCGAGCGGCACCCCTGGCAAGCGCTGCGGCTGCTGCGCTTGCTGCCGGCACTCGCGCGCTATGTCAGCGGTAGCATCGGCCGCGGTGAGCTCAAGGCCCAGCTGCTTCGGGTGATGCTCGGAGATCGAACGCACGCCGAGCTCGAGGCCTGCACCGCCCTCTTCGTGCCGCGGCTGCTCGAGCGCGGCCTGCACCGTGACGCACGTGAGCGGCTCGAGGCACATCGCCAGGCCGGGGATGTGCTGATCCTCCTCAGTGCGAGTCCGGACCTCTACGTGCCACGGATCGGCGAGCAGCTCGGCTTCCACGAGGTGCTGTGCACGGGGCTTGACTGGGGCGGTGAGCACCTCACGGGCGGCCTCACCACCCCCAACCGTCGCGGCACGGAGAAGACGCACTGCCTCGAGGCATTGCGGGCGCGCTACCCGGGGCATTCCAGCATCGCCTATGGCAACGCCGCCAGTGACCTCGATCACCTCTCGCGGGTGGACGAGGGAGTACTCGTCAATGGCTCCCGCCGGGCGCGTTCGCGCGCCGCGCGGCTGGGTATCCGCTGCGTGAGCTGGGTCTGATGCCGCCACGTTCGGCGAACCCGGGGCGTACTTTTCGGCTCTAAAGGTCACGGTCGTACGTTTTCGTGCCGCGAGCGGATGGGCTATTCTTGCGCCGCGGCGTCAGCGGCAGCGGATCCGCGCCAACCGTCCGCCGGCACCCGCCGAAGTCGCCTCGAGGAGCTCACCGTGAATCGAATCCTGCCCGGTCGCATCGCCGCCTCGGAGATCACGCCACGAGAGGCGTTCTTCGACCGCCGCAGCGTGCTCGCCGCGGCGCTCGCCGCAGGCGGCAGCACGCTGTTGCCGAGCGCCTTCGCCGCGGACGCTGCTGCGCAGCCGCTGCGCTTCACGCTCGATAAGGCGCATTCCGTCGATGAAGCACCGAACAGCCTCTCGGACATCACCGGCTACAACAATTTCTATGAGTTCGGCACCGACAAGACCGATCCCAAAGAGAACGCGCATACGCTGCGGCCCTCTCCCTGGAGCCTCACCATCGATGGCGAGGCCGAGATCAAAGGGACCTACCACCTCGAGGACATTCTCAAGACCCAACCGCTCATCGAGCGTATCTACCGTTTCCGCTGCGTCGAGGCGTGGTCGATGGTCGTGCCCTGGGTGGGCTTTGAGCTCGGGGACCTGCTCAAGCGCTTCAAGCCGACCTCGCGCGCCAAGTATGTGGCATTCACCACGCTCTACGATCCGCGCCAGATGCCCGGCGAGCGCGTGCCGATCCTCACTTGGCCGTATACCGAAGGGCTGCGCATGGATGAGGCGATGCACCCGCTGACGCTGCTCGTGACCGGGGTGTACGGAGAGGTGCTGCCCAACCAGAACGGCGCGCCGCTGCGGCTCATCGTGCCCTGGAAGTACGGCTTCAAAGGCATCAAATCGATCGTCAAGATCAGCTTCGTCGAGCGCCAGCCAACCACGGCCTGGAACATCGCCGCCCCCGAGGAGTACGGCTTCTACGCCAACGTGAATCCGCACGTCGACCACCCGCGCTGGAGCCAGGCCTCCGAGCGGCGTATCGGCCACGGCTTCTTCTCGCGCCAGCCCACCCTCATGTTCAACGGCTACGAGTCCGAGGTCGCAGACCTCTATCGCGGCATGGACCTGCGCCGCTACTTCTGAATGCTGAGCGCCGAGAAGCGCTACCGCTTCCTCTACAAGCCCGTCGTCTTTCTCGCCTGCCTGACGCCGGTAGCGCTGCTCACCGCTGGCGCCTTCGGGCTGCCGATCGAGGACCTCGGCCCCGATCCGGTCGCGCGCATCCTGCACGCGCTCGGCAAGACAGCGCTCAATCTGCTGCTCATCACGCTGCTGGTGACGCCGCTGCGCCAGCTCACGGGATTCACCCATCTGGTGCGGCTGCGGCGCATGCTCGGGCTGTTCGCCTTCACCTACGCGCTGCTGCACTTTCTGTCCTACCTGATTCTCGACCAGCAGCTGAACTTCCGCGGTGTGCTGCACGATATCGCCAAGCGCCCCTACATCACCGTCGGCTTCACCGCGCTGGTGCTGCTGGTGCCGCTGGCGATCACCTCGACGAACAGAATGATGCGCCGGCTCGGCCGCCGCTGGGTGCAGCTGCATCGCCTCATCTATCTGATCGCGATCCTCGGGGTCATCCACTACTACTGGCAAGTGAAGCGCGACGTGCGCGAGCCGCTGCTGTATGCGGGGATGCTCGCCGTCTTGCTCGGCTACCGGTTCGTGCGCCGCTGGCGCGCCCGAGCGCTCACATCGAAGTCCGGATCTGCCACAGCTCCGGAAAGAACTTGAGCTCGAGCGCCTTGGTGAGGTAGGCGACGCCGCTGGTGCCACCGGTGCCGCGCTTGTAGCCGATGATGCGCTCCACGGTCTTCATGTGGTGGTAGCGCCAGAGCTGGAACTTGTGGTCCATGTCGATCAGGCGCTCGGCGAGCTCGTACAGATCCCAGTCCTGCGCCTTGTTGAGATAGACACCGAGCCAGGCGCCGGCGACCGCCTTGCTGGCACGGTAGGGCTCGCGGAAGTCGCGGGCGAGCGTGTCCTCGGGGATGCCGTAGCCGCGGCGGCTGAGCAGCGCCAGCACCTCGTCATAGAGCGAGGGCGCCTCGAGGGCGCGCTGCAGCGTTGCGTGGGCAATGGGATCGCGCTGGTGCACGGCGATCAGATCCGGGTGCTTGTTGCCGATCGTGAACTCGAGCAGCCGGTACTGCACGGATTGAAAGCCCGAGGAGCGTCCGAGGGAGTTGCGAAACGCCGAATAATCCGCGGGCGTCATCGTCGATAGCACGTCCCACGTGGCGATGAGCTGCGTCTGCACCCGTGCGATGCGCTCGAGCATCTTGAAGGAGGGGCCGAGATGATCGCGACGCACACACTGCAGCACACCCGCCAGCTCGTGCAGGAACAGCCGCATCCACAGCTCCGCGTTCTGGTGCACGATGATGAACATCATCTCATCGTGCTCGCTCGTGAGCGGACGCTGCGCATCGAGCAGCTGCGCGAGCTGCAGATAATCGCTGTAGGAGAGCGAGGAGCCGAGGTCCCAGTGCACCGCCTCGTCGGTGATGTCGATGCGCTCGCTGGCGCGCGGCGGACGCGGCTCCTCAGGCATCGCTGAACACCCAGGCCGGCACACGCCGCCACCCATCGAGCAGCTCCCGATCGAGCGCGCGATGCTCGGCGCAGTGCTCGGCGACACACGCCCAGAAGCGCTGCGAATGGTTCATGTGGCGGGTGTGCGCGAGCTCGTGGATCAGCAGGTAGCGCAGCACCTCGCGCCGCTGAAACAGCAGACAGCAGTTGAGGCTGATGGTGCCGCGTGCCGAGCAGCTGCCCCAGCGCGAGCGCTGCCGGCGCACGATCACGCGCTGGTAGCGAAACCCGAGCTCGCCGGCGCACGCCTGCAGCGCGCTGCCGAGCACCTCCTGCGCGTGGGCGAGCAGCCAGCGGCGCAGCGCCTGGCGCAGCTCGCGCCCACTCGATGCATCCCCGTGCAGGCTGATGAGCCCCTCTGCGCTGCGCGCGCGCAACCGACCCCTGCCGCCCGCCAGGTGCAAGCGCCACAGCTGCCCGCAGCCGCTCAGCTCGATCGTGCGCGGCGGAAAGGCCTCCGCGGCCCCCACGTGGCGCGCGGCCTCCGCGCGCTTGCGCTCGATCCACTGCCGGTGGCGCGCCACGAAGTGCTCGACCGTGAGGCGCGAGGTGCGCGGCGGCACCACCACTTCGACGCGCCCGGAGTGCAGCACGCGCACGGCAAGCCGCCGGGCACGCCGACTCTCGCGCACGATCCAGGTGTGGGCAGGGTCCTGCTCCGACCAGAGAGGCAGCTGGGCTTGCGGCAGATCGAGCATCGCGTGACCTGTGCTGAGCACGTCCTTGGGCACGCCGCATCATACCAGCGGCGCCTCATGCTAATGTCACCGTGGACGCGGATACTCGGCCGCACCGCGGGGGGCTGCAGGCAAGGTGGACGATCGCATGCTCGAAGTGCGCCAGCTGGTCAAGCGCTATGCCGCGGTGACGGCGGTCGATGGGGTCTCCTTCGAGGTCGCAGAAGGTCGCTGCTTCGGACTGCTCGGCCCGAACGGTGCCGGCAAGACCACCACCATCGAGATCATGGAGGGCATCCTCACGCCCAGCGGCGGTGAGGTGCGCTATCGCGGCGAGCCGCTCGGCAGGCGCTTTCGCGAGGAAGCCGGCATCCTCTTCCAGAGGACGGCGCTGCAGGATTTTCTCACCGTCCGCCAGACGCTCGCGCTGTTTCGCGGACTCTATGCCCACGGCCTGGAGGTGGATGCGCTGCTCAGGCTGTGCGCGCTCGAGAGGCTGCAGGGTCGCGACAACCGCAAGCTCTCCGGGGGGCAGCTGCAGCGGCTGCTCTTCGCGGTGGCCCTCGTCAACGACCCGCAGATCCTCTTTCTCGATGAGCCCACCACCGGCCTCGATCCGCAGGCGCGACGCGCATTCTGGGAGCTGGTGCAGTCGATCAAGGCGCAGCGGCGCACCATCATCCTCACCACGCACTACATGGAGGAGGCGGAGCTGCTCTGCGATGAGATCGCGATCATGGATGCCGGACACATCATCGCTCGAGGCAGCCCGCGCCAGCTGCTGGCGCAGCATTTCGCCGAGGTGCTCCTCGAGCTGCCGCGCCAGGAGTTTCCGCAAAGCGCAGGCTCGCTGCCGCTGAAGATGATCGCCGTGGCCGATCGCATCGAGATCACGACCGACGATCTCGATGGCACGCTACGCACCCTGCTCGATGCGCACGTGCCGCTCTCGCGACTGCGCATCCGCCCGCCCAATCTCGAGGATCTGTTCCTCACCCTCACCGGCAAGGAGCTGCGCGCATGAGGCGTCTGCTCGCGGTGTGGTATGCGAGGAATCTCGAGTTCCTGCGCGATCGCGCCACCCTCATGTTCACGCTCGTGGTGCCGCTTGCCATCGTGGTCGGCATGGCGCTGGTGTTCGGCGGCCCGCCGCGCCCGCTCTTCAAGGTGGGCGTGCTGGGCGCCGCCCCCGCCCCCGGCGCTCATTCCTTTCTCGGCGAGCGCTACGTCGACTTCGTCGCCGAGCCCGATCGCGCGGCGGCCATTCACGCGGTCGCGCGCAACGAGCTCGATCTGCTGCTCGAGCTGCATCCGGGGGCAGCCAGCGCCTACTGGGTCAACAACGACTCCCCCAAGGGCTACATCATCGAGAAGCTGCTTCTGCAGCGTGAGCCGCAAGCGCACCGCCAGGCGGTGACCGGTCAGGCGGTGCGCTACATCGACTGGCTGTTTCCCGGCGTGCTCGGCATGAACATGATGTTCAGCTGCCTGTTCGGCGTCGGCTACGTGGTGCTGCGCTATCGCAAGAGCGGCTTTCTCAAGCGCCTGCAGGCCACCCCGCTCAGTGCCTTCGAGTTCCTGAGCGCGCAGGTGCTCTCGCGCCTCGGCCTGAGCCTGCTCGTCACCCTGATTCTGTACGTCGGCGTGGGGCGCATCATTCGCTTTCATTCGAACGGCAGCCTCGCGCTGCTCGCGCTCATCGCCGCGCTCGGTGCGCTCTCCATGATCTCCTTCGGGCTCATCATCGCCGCACGCTTCTCGAGCGAGGAGCTCGTGGGTGGGCTGCTCAATCTGCTCACCTGGCCCATGATGCTGCTCTCCGGGGTGTGGTTCTCGCTCGAGGGGGCCCCGCACTGGATCCGCCTGATGGCGCAGCTGCTGCCCCTCACGCACCTGCTCGCCGCCGCCCGCGCCGTGATGCTCGATGGCGCCGGCGCACTGCAGATCACGCCCGATCTCACCTACCTCGGACTCACGACCTTGGTGTTCCTCGGTCTGGGAGCCTGGTTCTTCCGCTGGCGCGTGGAGTAGGAGCAAGGCGATGCGTTTCTACAGCGACAACACCGCGAGTATCTGCCCGGAGATCCTCGCGGCCATCCGCGAAGCCAACGAAGGGCAGGCCAAGGCCTACGGGGAGGACCCCTGGACGCAGCGTCTCGATGCCGCGCTCGGGCGGCTCTTCGATACGCCGGTGCAGGCCTTCCCCGTGAGCACCGGTACGGCCGCCAACGCACTGAGCCTCGCCACTCTCTCGCCCCCCTACGGCGCCGTCTTCACCCACGAGGAGGCGCACATCGTGCGCGATGAGTGCGGTGCCCCGGAGTTCTTCAGCGCCGGTGCCCGATTGGTGCTGATTGCCGGTGAGCACGGCAAGATCACCCCGGATGCGCTCGCGAGGGCGCTCGATGCCAACCCGCCCTCGGTGCACACGGTGCAGCCCAGCGTGCTCTCGCTCACGCAGGCCACCGAGCTCGGCACGGCCTACCGACCGCAGGAGCTCGCGGCGCTCGCCGAGCTTGCGCACCGGCGCGGCCTCAAGGTGCACATGGACGGGGCACGCATCGCCAATGCGCTCGCGTTCTTGGGCTGCCACCCGGCCGAGCTCACCTGGCGCGCAGGCATCGACGTGCTCTCCTTCGGTGCGACCAAGAACGGCGCGCTGGCGGCCGAGGCCGTGATCTTCTTCGATTCACGCCTGGTGGCGGACTTCGAGCTGCGGCGCAAGCGTGCGGGGCACCTCATCTCCAAATCGCGCTACGTCTCTGCGCAGCTGCTCGCCTACGTCGAGAGCGGGGTGTGGCGGCGCAATGCCGAGCGCGCCAATGCCTTCGCACAGCGCATCGGCGCGGCGGCCGCCGCGCACCTGCTGCACCCGGTGGAAGCCAATGAGGTGTTCGTGCGTCTCGGGGAGGCGGGCAAGCAGGCGCTGCGCGCACGGGGTTTCGAGTTCTACGACTGGGGCGCGGAGTCGAGCGGCGAGGCGCGCCTGGTCGCCTCCTGGGATCAGACCGAGAGCAGTGTCGCCGCGCTGTGCGCCGCGCTCGGCACGCTCTGAGGCGCGATGCCATCCCTCACGCGCTCCGCGATGCGCTGCCGCCACCCGCCTGCATGATCTATCTCGCCGCGCTGCCTGCGCTCATCTGGCTCTATTTGCTCATCGCGCATGGGGGCTTCTGGCGTGCCTCGCGACTCTTGCCCACAGCGGCCCCCGCGGCGCCCGCCCGGCGGATCGTCGCCATCGTGCCGGCGCGCAACGAGGCGGATGTGATCGCAACGGCGGTGAGCTCGTTGCTCACGCAGCAGGGTCCACACCAGCTTCACGTGATCGTCGTCGATGATGGCAGCAGCGATGGCACGGCGGCGACGGCCACCGCGGCCGCCGCCGCCCTGCACGGGAGCGATCACCTGACGGTGCTCGCGGGCGCGCCACTGCCCAGCGGCTGGACCGGCAAGCTCTGGGCGATGGCTCAGGGAGTCGAGGCCGCCGCGGCACGTCAGCCGCATTATCTGCTGTTCACCGATGCGGACATCGGCCACCGGCCCGAGAACCTCGTCGCGCTCGTGAGCGAGGCAGAGCGCGGCGGCTGGGCGCTCGTCTCCTACATGGTGCGGCTGAGCACGGCCACCCTCGCCGAGCGCTGCCTCATTCCTGCGTTCGTATTCTTCTTTTTCATGCTCTATCCACCGGCCTGGGTCGCACGACGCGATGCGCAAACCGCGGCGGCGGCCGGCGGCTGCATGCTGGTGCGGCCCGAGGTGCTGGCGCGCGCCGGTGGGCTCGCGGCGATTCGCTCGCGGATCATCGATGACTGCGCGCTCGCTGCGCTCATCAAAGGCGCCGGCGGCCAGCTGTGGCTCGGGCTCACGCGCACCGCCGAGAGCCTGCGGCCCTACGGTGGCTTCGCCGCGATCGGTGCCATGATCTCGCGCAGTGCCTTCAATCAGCTGCGCCATTCCTACGCCCTGCTCGGCCTGACGCTGCTCGGGATGCTCGTGACCTACGTGCTGCCGCCGGTGCTTGCGCTCTCGCATGCGCCAGCGGTTGCAGCGCTCGGCATCGCGGCCTGGGCGCTCATGAGCATCGCCTACGCACCGATGGTGCGCTTCTACGCGCTCGCTCTGCCCTGGTGCCTGTGTCTGCCCGGCATCGCCGTTTTCTACGCCGCAGCGACGCTGCACTCGGCCGTGCAGTACCGCCGCGGCCACGGCGGGCGCTGGAAAGGACGCGCACAGGACGTGGCGCGCTGAAGCGATTCAAACCCGAAAGGCCGGAGCGCTCTCCAACTCTCCAGTCATGCGCAATGCGCACCTCACCGGAGAACGCTCATGTTGCCCCTAAGCCATCGCTTTTCGCTGCTGCCGCTCGGCGCCGCGCTCATCCCCTCGGCGTGTCTGCTGGCGCCTGCCCAGCCGGCACGCGCCGCGGATTCGTCTGAGCAGGATCAGGCACCCTCCGTCACGCTGCATTACAGCCGCCAGGACCTCGCGACCGAGGCCGGAACGCAGCGCCTGTATGAGCGGCTGGTGCGCGCGGCGCGCGATGTCTGTCCCGATGCCCCGGGCGATGGCAGCCTCGCGCGCGCCGAAGCATGCCGCCACCACGCACTGGTGCAGGCGCTGCGGCAGATCCACGACGTACGCCTCACCGAGTTGGTCGCCGCGCAGTAGTGCGAGCAACACGGCACGCCAGGCCCTCCCGCCTGGTGTGCCGTGGCTTTTTCACATCGCACCCGTTTCACCCCGCACAGGCTTCACACCGCAGCTCCTTCAGTGTCCACCCGCGACGATCAGGCCCGCCTCGGCCAGTGCGCTCGCGAGCTGCGCCTCGATGCGCAATGCCTCCGCGCGCGCGACATGCGCAAGATGCAGCGTGGGGCCCGTGAGCACCTCGAGGCCGCGCTTGAGCACCGCACCCGAGGCACGGATTCCTGCCTTGTGCTGATCGAAGCGCACGCTCGGCGCATAGTGGCTCATGCCGACATACACACCGTGGGGTCCGCCGCGCCGATCGTGACAGTCGAGCAGCACCAGGTACACGCAGTAGCGACCGCTCCTCTGCGCCCGAAAGCGCAGTGCCACCTCGTAGGCGAGCGGCAGCCATTCGACGTACCTCATCGGTAACCACTCGGGAATGCTCTCGGCGGCGCAGCGCCAAAGCGCATCGAGCGCAGCATCCACATCGAGTCCCAAGGCACCGCGCATCCACAGCTCGTGAATGCAGTGCGCGCCGGCGGCGCCGCTGCGCGCAGCGAGCGCCGTCCGTAGCTGCTGCTGCAGGCTGCGCAGGCTTGCGTGCGCAAGCGGCCGCGCGGCGGGCGCGAGCGTCCAATCGCTCGGGGCAGCATCGACGCCTGCGATCACGGGCGCCTACCCCTTTGCGCCGCGCGGGCTCGCTGCCCCGGCGGGCTCGGGGCGCACCGCCTGCCTCGGCCGCCCGCTCCTTGAAACGGCGCAGCTTGGCCCCATGGTAGAGGCCGTTGAGTCGGGGACGCTCGCAGTGAGCGCTCCCGCCATGTCGGCCCTCGTGGGCCGAGGGGTTCGATCATGTTACTCGTCAAAGTGCAGATTCTCGCAACGCTCGTGCTGGTCATCGCCTACACCGTGCGCGTCGTCACGGCCCGTCACTTGCGCTGATCCGCCTGGCCCTTGCAGGCGCCTCGGCCGCCTCGAATTTGTCCCCATCCTGAGTAGCGCGGCACACTATGCACCCGCGCCCGATGCGCGGTCACCTCAGGAGTCGAGCATGAGCAAGGTCGTACGCGTTCACCAGACGGGTGGGCCGGAGGTTCTGCGTCTCGAGGATCTCGAGGTCGGCGCTCCCGGTGCCGGGGAGCTGCGCCTGCGCATCGAGGCCATCGGGCTCAATCGCTCCGAGGCGATCTTTCGCGGCGGCGGCTATCTGGTGCAGCCGAAGCTGCCGACGCTGATGGGCTATGAGGCGGCCGGCGTGATCGAGGCCATCGGCGCGGGCGTGTCGGGTTTTCAGGTGGGCGAGCGCGTGTGCGTGGTGCCCTCCTATAGGCTCGGCGAGTACGGTGTGTACGCCGAACGGGCCATCGTGCCCGCGCGCAGCGTAATCCCCGCCCCTGCCAAGCTCAGCCCCGTGCAGGCCGCCTCTATCTGGATGCAGTACCTCACCGCCTTCGCGGTGATCGAGGTCGCGCGCGTCACGATCGGAGACTTCGTGCTGATCCCGGCCGCCTCCAGCAGCGTCGGGCTCGCAGCGATTCAGCTGTGCAACTGGGCGGGCGCGGTACCGGTGGCGCTCACACGCCATGGCAGCAAGGCCGGGCCGCTGCGCGATCAGGGCGCACGCCACGTGATCGCGACCGCCGAGAGCGATGTGGTCGCGGAGGTGATGCGCATCACCGCGGGCAAGGGTGCCAGGGTGGCATTTGATCCGGTCGGCGGCCCCTTCGTCGAGAAGCTCGCCCAGGCCATGAGCGACGAGGGCATTCTGTTCATCTACGGAAGCCTGAGCGGCCAGCCGACGCCCTACCCGCACTGGCCCGCGGCGCTCAAGAGCCTGAGCGTGCGCGGCTGGGTCGCCTCTTTCATCTGGAATCGGCCGGAGCGCTTCGCGCGGGCGCGCGATC
Source organism: Steroidobacteraceae bacterium (assembly GCA_035504015.1). GTDB lineage: Bacteria > Pseudomonadota > Gammaproteobacteria > Steroidobacterales > Steroidobacteraceae > JASHUC01. The sequence continues at coordinate 26,857 of DATJSR010000051.1, read as the reverse complement.
TGATCCTGCGCGGGCTCGATTGCGGAGCGCTAAAGCCGGTGATCGCGCGCGCCTTCCCCTTGAGCGAGATCGTGGAGGCGCACCGCTACCTCGAGTCGAATCAGCAGATCGGCAAGGTCGTCGTCACCGTCTAATCGGTGATGGGGGCGAACACCTTCCACGCCTGAAGCGGATGCATGAGCGCCCACGGCACGGCGCGCAGCTGTCCCTGCGGGACGGGCTCGCTGGCGCGATCGGACTCCACGTCCACCGACTGGATCTGATCCTCGTCGCGCTCGGCGAGCAGCGTCTGGATCTGCTCGGAGCTCAGCACGTGGTTGATCGGCGGTGCGTGCAGATCGAGTGGCTTGGCCGGGGGCGCGGGCTTGCTGCTGGCCGCGGGCGCGTTGACCACTGTCGGCGGGGTGTCGGCGAGCGTGGCACCGGCGGCACCCACCAGCAGACTCACCAGCAGCAATCGTGAAATATGGCGCATGTCATCGACCTCGGCTCGAACCCATTCTACGCACAGCCACCCACTGAGGTGGGACAGTGCTGCAGCAATGGGGTTCGCAAGTTTCGTTCGCAAGCGGCGCTGCCTCACGGCAGCGGCCAGTCACTGAAGGGAAATGGCACGCGCTCGCTTGCAAAGGTCAGGAACTCCACGACTTGCCCACAATAGTGTGCTAGGGCGCGGCCGAAGCGTGCGAGCTCGGCGTTCGGCTGCGTGGCAAGCGCGGTCAGGAGCAGCTGCAGCAGCGCCGTCACGGCCAAGATCCAGGTGAGAATCCAGAACACGATTGCAAAGACCAGCATGTAAAGCGCGCGCAGCGCCAACGGCGGCGGCGCCGTCGGGGAAGCGGGCGGGGGCAGCGGATCGGGGCTCACCATCGCCCCGCCCTAGCCTGCCGTGATGCGCGCCATCAGGCGGTGCGCATACGCGAAATCCGGTACCAGCAGCAGCGCGTGCTCGAGCGCACCGCGCGCGGCGATGGCATCGCCGCGCTCGAGATAGCTGCGCCCCAGCGCCGCGTACGCCTCCGCCGCTCCCCATCCGGGAGCCTGCGCCGTGCCGGCGCGCTCGGTCTCGAACGCCGCGATCGCCTGCTGCAGGTGAGCGAGACCGGGGGCGGACTTGCTGTGTTGCGCGAGCTCGCCGAGCGCCTGAATGAGCAACACGCGCGGGTTGTGGGGTGCCAGCTCGAGCGCGCGATGCAGCTGTGAGCCGCTGCGCTCGCGCAGCAGCGGTGCGGTGAGCGCCTTCAACTGCGCACTCAAGTCGAGGCAGGCGCTCTCGAGCGCCAGCGCCTCCGCGGCGTCGGCATCCGAGCGGCGCGCCTCGGCCGCCTCGTCGGCGCAGCGCTCCGCCGGCGCGCGCGCATCGCCCCGCGCCCCCGGTGCACGGCGCAGCAGCGCCAGGCGGTAGTTGGCGAGCGCGAGGTAGTAGGAACGCAGCGGGGAGGAGCCCTCCTGGGCGGCAAGCGCATCGAGCACATTGCCGAGCGAGCGCTGATCCTCGGTGTAGAAGGCGTACTGGATACGGCTCTCCACATCGAGCCACTGCGGATCGCTGCTGCCCGCGCCAGCGAGCGGCGCAAGCAGCAGCGCCAGCAACGGCGCGAGCCGCGCGAGCTGCGCCGGGCGCCGCGCCGCCCGTCCGCCGCGCACTCCTTCTTCCTCCGCGCGCACCCCGTATGCCTGCATTGCGCCCTTGCGATTCGGGCCGCAGCGCCCGATCTGCCCCGAGAGCATTGTGCCAGCTCACACGCATTCGCGAAAATCAGCGCTCCCCGCAGGGCAGACGTGAGGAGCGCAGCAAGGCCGTGGAGCTCATCGACATCGGCGTCAATCTCACCCACGACAGCTTCGACTCCGATCGGGCGCAGGTGCTCGAGCGCGCGGCGGCAGCGGGGGTGTGCCAGATGATCGTCACGGGCGCCGATGCCGCGAGCACGCGCCGGGCAGTACAGCTGGCACGGGATGCGCCCGCACGGCTCTACGCAACCGCCGGCGTGCATCCACACCACGCGAGCGAGCTCGATGCACTCGTGCTCGCGCAGCTCGAGGAGCTCGCGCGCGCCCCCGAGGTGGTGGCGGTCGGTGAGTGCGGCCTCGACTACTATCGCGACTTCTCCCCCCGGCCCGTGCAGCGACACGCTTTCGCCGCGCAGCTCGAGCTCGCCGCGCGGCTCGGCAAGCCCGCTTTCCTGCACCAGCGCGATGCGCACGCAGACTTCACCGCCATCGTGCGCGAGCACCGCGCCGGTCTCGTCGCCGCCGTGGCACACTGCTTCACCGGCGATGGCGCACAGCTTGAGGATTATCTCACGCTCGGTCTGGCCATCGGCATCACGGGCTGGATCTGCGACGAGCGCCGCGGTGCGCATCTGCTGCCGCTCATGGGTGAGATTCCTGCAACCGCGCTCATGCTCGAGACCGACGCCCCCTACCTCTTGCCGCGCGATCTCGAGCCCCGGCCCGCCTCACGGCGCAACGAGCCCGCCTTTCTGCCGCACATCGCCCGCACGGTGGCACGCGCGCGAGGGGTGGATGCCGAGACGCTCGCACAGTCGGCCAGCGCCGCGAGCCGTGCGTTCTTTCATCTCCCGCAGCCGCCGCAGGGAGATTCATCCGCATATCACATCAAGTGTGACTCTTAAGGCGTTGAATATGAACAATAAAGATATCGGTGATTTGCACGCCGACATTAGCGCGCAGTGGCAGCGCTCGATCCTGCCCTGCCTGGAGGCGTACGTGCGCATCCCCAATCGCTCTCCGCTGTTTGATCCGGATTGGGAGCGCGCGGGTCACATGGAGCGCGCCGTGCAGCTGATTGCCGAGTGGTGCCGTGCGCAGGCGGTGCCGGGAGCCTCGGTCGAGGTGCTGCGTTCCCCAGGGCTCACGCCGCTGCTAGTGGTGGATGTCGCCGGCGAGCTGCCCGGGTGCGTGCTGCTCTACGGGCACCTCGACAAGCAACCGGAGTTCTCGGGCTGGTTGCCCGGGCTCGCACCCTGGGAGCCGGTGATTCGCGAGGGACGGCTCTACGGTCGCGGCGCCGCCGACGACGGTTACGCCGCTTTCAGCAGCCTCGCCGCCATCGCCGCGCTGCGCTCGCGCGGGGTGGCGTTGCCACGCTGCGTGCTGCTCATCGAGGCATCCGAGGAAAGCGGCAGCATCCATCTGCCTGCGCACCTGCGGGCGCTCGAGGGACGGCTCCCGGAGCCCTCGCTCGTCGTGTGCCTCGACGCCGAGTGCGGCAACTACGAGCAGCTCTGGTGCACCAGCTCGCTGCGCGGCAATCTCACCGGGCGGCTCACGGTGCGCGTGCTGAGCGAAGGGGTGCACTCCGGGCTTGCGACCGGCATTGCGCCGACCCCTTTTCGCATTCTGAGCGAGCTGCTCGCGCGGCTCGAGAACCCGGTGACGGGCGAGCTGCTGCTGCGCGAGCTGCAGGTCGCCATTCCGCGCGAGCGCTTTGCGCAGGCGCAGGCCGCGGCGCGGGTGCTCGGGACGCAGATCGCCGGCAAGATTCCCTTTGCCGAGGGCGTGCGCCCGCTCTCGGACGATCCGCTCGAGCAGCTGCTGCAGAACACCTGGCGGGCGAGCCTTGCGGTGACAGGAGCGGAGGGGTTGCCCGCGCTCGCCGCCGCAGGCAACGTGCTGCTGCCAGCGATCACCCTCAAGATCTCGCTGCGCCTGCCCCCGGGGTGCGACCCGCAGCGGGCCAGTGCCGCGGTGCGCGAGAGCCTCGAGCGCGACCCACCCTACGCAGCTCAGGTGCGTGCCGAGCTCGATCCTCCTGCCTCGGGCTGGAGCGCCCCACCCTTTGCTCCCTGGCTCGAGGAGTCGCTGCAGCGCGCCTCGCAGGCGCTCTTCGGCCGCGAGGCGGTGCAGATGGGCGGTGGCGGCACCATTCCTTTCCTGAGCATGCTCGCCGAGCGCTTCCCGCACACGCAGTTCATGGTGAGCGGCGTGCTCGGTCCGCACTCCAATGCACACGGACCGAATGAGTTTCTGCACCTGGAGTACGCGACGCGCCTCACCACCTGCGTGGCACTGGTGCTTGCGGATTTTGCCGCTACGCGCTCGCGATAGGCCGGGCCACGGCCATCGAGCTCGGGCTCACCGAGCTCTTGATGTGGCCCCAGCTGTCGGCAAAGCGCTCGGTGATGCCCGACATCATGGCGCGCTCGCCCGCCGGAAACTCGCTGGCGAGGGCATCGAGCAGCAGGGTGTACTTGGGCAGACCCTTGGGGAATTTGGCGCGGCGGGTGAAGACGATGCGTCCCTCGACCGAGAGCTCCCCGGCGAGCGCCTTCACGGCGGCGATGCGATCGTAGAGGGCGCCCTGTGGATTGATGAAGGTGAAGCGCTGCGCCCCATCCATCACCGTCCACTCGTTCATCTGGTCACCGCCGAAGACATTGCCGCTGATATCGCGCAGATCGATCACCACCACGCCGCGCGGGGTCAGCAACAGGAAGTCGACGTGAAAGTATCCGCCCATGCCATCGGGCACGAGCACGTCGATGAGGTGATCGACCCCCACCGCGGTGACTGCGGCCACGAGCGCGCGCCGCGCGCGTCGGGTGCGGTACCAGCGCCACAGCAGCGAGAGGCCGAAGCCGACCGCCACGGCGCAGGCGACGAGGGCCCAGGTGGTGGGCGGCAGGTTGCTCAGGCGATCCATGCACCCACCCGATCTGCCCGCGGCCTGTCCATTCGTCGATGCATGCTGTCGTGACCCCCGCGCGCTTGCCGTCAGGCGAGCGCGGCGCGCAGCGCCTCGATGCTCGGCTCGAGCTCGCTGCAGGCGCTCGGCCGCGCCAGCAGGCTCGCGAGCGCCGGCGGCACCGGCACCGTCTTGCCGATCAGCGGCTCGACGATCTCCGGAAACTTCGCCGGGTGCGCCGTCGCCACCAGTACCCACGGCGCGCGCGCGCGCCGCTCGTGGCTCAAGCGCTCGTACACCTCGGCCGCCGTCGCGGTGTGCGGGCACCAGATCTGTCCGTAGCGCGCGAAGTCGGCACGGATGCGCGCGCGGATCGCATCGTCGGAGACGCTGTGGGCCTCGAGCGCGCCGCGCAGCGCCTGGATCTGCGGATATAGCGCGCGCAGACGCTCCATGTTGCTCGGATTGCCCACGTCCATCGCAGAGGCGAGCGTAGCGAGGCTCGGCCGCGGCCGCCACTCGCCGCTGGCGAGATACTCGGGCACGGTACGGTTGGCGTTGTGCGCGAGCACGATGTCGCCGATCGGCATGCCGAGCTCGCGCGCCATCACGCAGGCGAAGGCATTGCCCAGGTTGCCGCTCGGGATGATGAAGCAGGGGCGGGCGCCGTGGCGCTGCCACAGCGTGAGGCTCGCCGCCGCGTAGTACACCGCCTGTGGCAGCAGCCTGCCGATGTTGATGCTGTTGGCGGAGGAGAGCTCGCGGTGAGCGCGCAGCGCCGCATCGAGGAATGCCTCCTTGGTCAGGCGCTGGCAGTCATCGAAGCGTCCGCGCACGGCGAAGGAGCGCACATTGCCACCCCAGCAGGTGAGCTGGCGCTCCTGAGTCGGCGACACGAGCCCCTTGGGGAAGAGCACGGCGATCTCGATCCCGGGCCGCCCATGAAAGGCCGCCGCCACCGCACCTCCGGTATCCCCGGAGGTCGCCACCAGGATCGTGAGAGGGCGCGTCTGCCCGGCGCGCAGCCGTGTGAGACAAGCGGCGAGAAAGCGTGCGCCGAAGTCCTTGAAGGCCGCCGTCGGGCCGTGAAAGAGCTCGAGCACGCTGAGTGCCCCTTGCGGCTGAAGCGCGGCCAGCGGCGCCGGAAAGCTGAATGCCTCGCGACACAGGGCCCCGAGCGGCGCCTCGAGCGCGCTGCCGGCGGCGAAGGGAGCGAGCAACCGCTCTGCCAGGGCAGCAAGCCCGGCAGCACTGAGCAAGCCATCCTGCGCGCGCTCCCCAGGATCACCGGGCGCCGCGCCGGCGGCCGCGGAGGCCCCTGGCGTCACGCCCTCGGGCGCCAGATGCGGCCACTCGAGCGGCAGGTACAGCCCGCCATCGGGGGCGAGTCCCTGCGCGAGCGCCTCGGCAAAGCCCACCGTCGCTGCGCGCCCCCGAGTGCTCTGAAACTGCATCGGCACACCGTGCGTGCTGGCGGCGATGGCGCTCACGATCCGGCGCTGCCTGCGACGATGCGCGCACCGGGTGAGTCGATCGGCAGCACCCAGTGATCGACCTCGACGCCGTGACGGGCAAACTCCCCGCGCATCGCCTCGCACACGCCCGCGGCGCGCGACTCGAGCGCCCAGGCGAACATGGCAGGTCCTGCGCCCGAGATCGAGCAGCCGAGCGCACCCGCGCCGAGCGCCGCGCGGCGCACATCGGCGAAGCCCGGGATGAGCGCCTGACGCTGCGGCTCGATCACCACGTCCTCGAGGCAGGCGCGGATCATGTCCAGATCATCCGTGTAGCAGCCGGAGATGAAGCCCGCGAGGTTCGCCGTCTGCCACACGAAATCCGAGAGGTCCACGCTGCGGCGCAGGATCGCACGCGCCTCCTTGGTCGAGAGAAACATGTGCGGATGCACGATGACTGCGCGCACCTGGTGCGGCACGGGGATGCGCTTCACGCGCGGATGATCGATGCCGACGGTGAGCACCAGCCCGCCGAACAGCGATGGGGCGATATTGTCGACGTGCAAGGAGCCGCTCGCGACCGCCTCGCCCTGCATCGCAAACTTCAGCAGCTGCAGCGGGCTGCAGGGCGTGCCGAGGAGCGCATTCGCGGCAACCACGGCACCCACGGCCGAGGCCGCCGAGCCCCCGAGCCCGGAGCCCAGCGGAATTCCCTTCTCGATCTGCATCTCGAGACCGAAGGAGGGCGCGAGCTCGGTATACAGCGACAGCAGCGCGCGCCCGGCCGTGTTGCGCTCGGGCTCGAGCGGCAGATCGGTGCTGCTGTTGCGAATGGCGCTGATCACGATGCCGGGGGCCTCGCGGCGCGCGACGCTCACGCGGTCTCCGAGGCTGTCGACGGCGAAGCCGAGGATATCGAAGCCGATGGCGACGTTGCCGACCGAGGCGGGCGCGAAGGCCGTGGCGCTCGCGCCGGGGCCGGGGTCGAGGATCGCGGCACTCACAGGCGCGCCCCGAGATAGGCCGACAGGCGCAGCAGATCGGCGAACACCCCGCCTGCGGTCACCGCCGGGCCTGCCCCCGGACCCTGCACGATGAGCGGATTGTCGCAGTAGCGGCCCGTGGCAAAGCGCACGACGTTGTCGGTGAGCGCGATGTTCGCAAAGGCGTGCTGGGCATCGAGCTCCACCAGCCCGACGCTCGCCTGCCCCTCGCGCGTCAAGCGCCCGACGTAGCGCAGCACCTTGCGCCGCGCCCGCGCGCCCGCGAGCCGCTCGAGCATCGATGCGTCGTAGCGCGGCAAGGCCTGCACGAACTCCTCTATCGGCCCCGTGCTCAAGGCGGGCGGCACCAGGCTCTCGACCTCGACGTCGGCGAGCTCGAGCGCCATGCCGATCTCGCGCCCGAGGATGATGAGCTTGCGCGCCACGTCCATGCCCGAAAGATCGTCGCGGGGATCGGGCTCGGTGTAGCCGCGCTCGCGCGCCTCGCGCACGATCTGCGAGAACGGGGTCTCCCCGTCGTAGCGGTTGAAGAGATAGGCGAGCGTGCCCGAGAAGATCCCCTCGATGCTCACGATGTCATCGCCGGTCTCACGCAGGTCGCGCAGCGTTTGAATGATCGGCAGCCCCGCGCCCACCGTGGCCTCGTAGAGATAGTGGGCGCGGCTGGCGCGGCGCGCCTCGCGCAACGCGAGGTAGGACTGCCAGCTGGCGCTGTTCGCCTTCTTGTTGGGCGTCACGATGTGAATGCCGCTCGCGAGCCAATCGCGGTAACACTGCGCGACCTGCTCGCTGGCGCTGCAGTCGATGATGACGGTGTGCGGCAGGTAGTTGGCGCGCAGGTGCTCGACGAAGCGGCCGAGCTCTGCGCCAGTATCGGCGCGCTCGAACGCTGCGCGCCAGGCCGAAAGATCCACCCCGGCATCGCTGAGCACCATGCGCTGGGAGGCGAGGATGCCGCGCACCCGCAGATCGAGCTGGAACTCATCGCGCAGCCGCGCGCTCTGGGAGGCGAGCTGATCGAGGAGCACTCGCCCGACGGTGCCGGGCCCGATGACCCCGATCGAGAGCGTGTGCGGTGAGAGGTAGTAGCCGGCATGCGCCGCGCGCAGCGCACGCGTCGCGTGCTGCGCATCGATGACCACGGAGATGTTGCGCTCGGAGGCGCCCTGGGCGATCGCGCGCACGTTGACCGCCGCGTTGCCGAGGGCGCTGAAGACCTTGGCCGCCACCCCCGGTGTGCCCGCCATGCCATCCCCGACGACGGCGAGGATGGCGAGGTCCTGATCGACATCCACGCGCTGGATCTGGCCTTCCTTCAGCTCGCGCTCGAAGGCGGCGCGTACCACGGCGGCGGCACGCTCCGCCTCGGTGCTCGGCACCGCGCAGCAGATCGAGTGCTCGGAGCTTCCCTGGGAGATGAGAATGACCGAGATGCGCTCCTCGCGCAGCGCACCGAAGAGCCGGTGGGCGGTTCCCGGGACACCGATCATCCCAGCGCCCTCGAGATTGATGAGTGCGATCCGGTCGACGGTGGTGATGCCCTTGACCGGCAGCGTCGAGGCGGGGTTGGCGCAGATCAGCGTCCCGGGCTTCTCAGGCGCGAAGGTATTGCGGATCCAGATCGGAATGCCGCGCCCGACGGCGGGCGCCATGGTCTGGGGATGGATCACCTTGGCCCCAAAGTAGGCAAGCTCCATCGCCTCGTGATACGAGAGCGCATCGATCACCTTGGCATCGGGCACGCGGCGCGGGTCGGCCGAGAGCACCCCGTCCACGTCCGTCCAGATCTGAATCTCGCTCGCCCCGAGCAACGCCCCGAAGATCGAGGCCGAGAAGTCGCTGCCGTTGCGCCCGAGCGTGGTCTGCACGCCGCGACGGTTGCTCGCGATGAAGCCGGTGATGATGAGCGTGCCGCGAAAGTCCGGCGCCACCAGCCGGGCCATGTTGCGCTCGGAGTCGGACCATTGAATGAGCGGGCCGAGCACGCCCCACTCCACCACCACGGCACGGCGCGCATCGATCCACTGCGTGGCGCCGGCGCGCCGGCCGCGCGCCTCGAAGAAACGCTGAAAGAGTCGTGTCGACCAGATCTCCCCGTAGCCGGCGATGAGGTCGGTGACGTGGTGCGCCGCGCCGCGGGTGAGCTGCACGGTGTGCAGAATGCCCTCGAGGTCGTGGCAGTCGCGCTCGAGCGCTGCGCCGTAGGAGGCCGCCGCCTCCGGGGAGAGCAGCTCGCCTGCGATGCCGGCATGGCGGGTGCGCAGCGCCCCGAGCTCGCTTTGATAGCTCGTGTCCTGCCGCTCGGCGAGCTCCACCAGGCGCAGCAGCGCATCGGTCACGCCGCGGCAGGCCGAGAGCACCACCGCCAGACGCCCGGCGGGCTGTGACTCGAGAATGCCGGCAACGCGCCGAAAGCAATCGGCATCGGCAACGCTGGAGCCACCGAATTTGTGGACAATCCAGCAATCGGTCACGGACGCCGCGGGGGCAGTTGCGCTAGGCGGGCTCATCGTGCGGTGAAAACGGCGAAAAAAAGGCCGTGCGACTCTACTGACAGGCCCTAGCAGGCGCAACTGACGCAGCTCCCGCGGGCACAACCGAGCGTCTCGCCGCATAATCCTCGTGATGGAAGCCCTGCTGCCCCCTCTGCTGCCCCTCTACCAGCGCGAGCGCGCGGCCGGGCGCGCCTTCGTGCTCGCCGCCGTGGTGCACACCCGGGGCTCCACCTACCGCAAGCCCGGTGCGCTCATGGCCATTGCCGGCGATGGCTCGTACGCCGGGCTGCTCTCGGGGGGCTGTCTCGAGGGCGACCTGCAAGAGCATGCCAGCCGGGTGATCGAGTCAGGCGCGCCGTGTACCGTCACGTACGATACGGGCGGCGCCGACGACCTCATCTGGGGACTGGGCGTCGGGTGCGAGGGCGCGATGCAGATTCTGCTGCTGCGCGTGGGGCCGGAGAACGGCTGGCAACCCTTCGAGCATCTCGCCGCTGCGCTCGATGCCTACACCCCCACGGCGGTGGGCCTGGTGAGTGAGGCCGGCGGCCCCTTCCACGCGGGACAGGTGCTCCTGGCCGCGCCCGGCGGCGGGCCGGCCGAGAACGCCGTCGCAGGCCAGCTCGGGCGCCTGGCACGCAGCGAGCGACCGAGCTGGCTCGAGAGCGAGGGCGCCCGCATCTTCGCCGTGCCGCTGGCGCTGCCCCCGCGATTGCTGCTGCTCGGTGGCGGCCCGGATGCCGTGCCGCTCGCCGAGCTCGCACAGCGTCTCGCCTGGCGGGTGAGCGTCTACGATCACCGCCCCGCTTATGCGCGCGCGGATGCCTTCCCGCCCGGCACGCACGTGGTGCTCGCACGTCCCGAGGAGCTCGCCCACGAGCTCGATCTCAGCCGCTTCGAGGCCGCGGTCGTCATGAGCCATCACCTGCCCTCGGATTCGAGCTATCTGCGAGCGCTCGCCGCATCGAGCATCGGCTACGTCGGGCTGCTCGGCCCGGCGATGCGCCGCCAGCGCCTCCTCGGGGAGCTCGGTGCCGCCGCACAGAGCCTGCACTCACGGCTGCACGCCCCCGTGGGGCTCGACCTCGGAGGCCGTGCTCCCGAGTCGATCGCACTGTCGATCGTGGCCGAGATCCACGCGCATCTGCATCATCGCGACGGCGGCCCTTTCGCCGAGAACGATACAGAGCGTGTAAATTCAGATAGTTACACGACATCTCTCACATGATAGGCGATGTGAGAGACCCAGCCGTGAACTCCCCTGTCTCGGGCCGCGGCAGCGCAGCGAGCGAGCCACCGGCACTGCACGCCGTGGTGCTCGCCGCCGGTGCCTCCACGCGCTTTGGCTCCCCGAAGCAGCTGGTGCGGCTGCGCGGTCGACCCCTGCTGCACAGCGCGGTGGCCAGTGCCGTCGAGGTCGCCGGTCACTGCGTCACCGTCGTGCTCGGCGCCAACGCGGCGACCCTCGCCCCGCTGCTGCGACACTCGCCCGCCTCGGTGGTGATCAACCGCGACTGGCCGGAGGGAATGGCGAGCTCGATCCGCGTGGGCCTTGCGCACCTGCCGGGCAGTGCCGAAGCGGTGCTGCTGCTGCTTGCCGATCAAGCGGCGCTCACCAGCGAGGACCTCAAGCGCCTGGTCAGCGCCTGGCGCCGCGAGCCTCAGAGCATCGCCGCGGCACAGTACGATGCCGGGCTCGGAGTGCCGGCGATCTTCCCGCGCGCCCACTTTGCAGCGCTCACGCAGCTGCGCGGGGATCAGGGTGCGCGCGTGCTGCTCCGGGGCGCCGCGCACCTGGTGCGCGTGCCGCTGCCCAACGCCGCGATCGATATCGATACGCCCGAGGACCTGCTGCGTCTCAACGCCGGCGGCTCGCCCGATGCGGCTGCGAATGATTAGCGCATCGCTCGCGAGCTAATCGCTCGAGTCGAAGTCCTTCTCCAGCACGATCCGCACCTCCACCTCACCGCTGTGCTGCGTGCCGGCGAGCGTGACGAGATCGCTGTCGCACCACTCGCGCGCCGCGGGCTCGGCGACGCGCACCTCGATCACATCGCCGCGGAAGTCCACTGCAAGCCGAGGACCTTCGGGCACGGTCGCGACCCGATACACCAAGGCACGGTCGACGCTCAGGCGGATCTGCGACTCGATCCGACCGCGCGCCGCGAGCTCCCGAACCTCCTCCGCCGTGGCCCGCAGGCGCAGCGACTGGCCTCGGATGCGCAGCTTCATGGCGCGGAGCCGCGCGGCTGCAGGCGCGCCGCGAGCTCGAGCAGCCGCTCGGCCTGCAGCAGATGGGGCCGATCGATCATGCGCCCATCGAGGCTCGTGACGCCGAGCCCAGGCTCGGCGGCGAAGGCGGCGACGATGCGCCGCGCCTGGGCGAGCTCGGCTTCCGTGGGCGTGAAGGCGGCATTGATCGGCGCGATCTGTCCCGGATGAATGGCGAGCTTGCCCGTGAAGCCATCGCGCCGGGCACGCTGCAGCTCCTCTGCGAGACCCTCGGCGTCGTTGAAATCGGCATATACGCCATCGACCGCCTGCACGCGCGCCGCCGCCGCCCCCAGCAGGCACAAGCTGCGCGCGAGCTGGAAAGCTGCGCTCCAGGTGCCATCGGCCTCGCGCGCCGCGCGCGCGCCGAGCGCCGCGGAGAGGTCCTCCGCCCCCCAGGTGAACGCGGCCAGGCGCGCCGAGGCGCCCGCATAGTCGCCCAGGCGCAGCAGCGACTGGGGCGTCTCGGTCACGATCGCAAGCAGCTGAGTCGACCCCACGAGGAGACCCTCGCGCCGCTCGAGCGCGCTCAGATAGTGATCCACCTCGCAAAGCTCGGCGCGGCTCGACACCTTGGGCAGCACGATGCCGTAGGGGCCGCCCGGCATCACGGCGACGAGATCCTCGAGCAGCTCACCGCTCGCCGCACCATTCACCCGCACCCACAGCTGCTGCACGGCCTGCCCGCGCCGCTCGCGCAACCGCGCGAGGACGTGCTTGCGCGCCGCGCCGCGCTGTGCGGCGGCGACCGAGTCCTCGAGATCGAGAATGAGCGCATCGGCGGCGGTGTCGAGTGCACGCGCCTGCTTGCGCTCGCTGTCACCCGGCACGAACAGCCAGGAGCGCGCGCTCACGATGCGCGCTCTGTCGGTGGTCTTTTGTAGAGCATCGCCGTGCGCAGGCAGGAGGCCACCTGCTCGTTGCGCTGGTTGTAGGCGCGGTGCTCGAAAGTGACGATGCCCCTGTCCGGCCGCGAGCGGCTCTCACGCACTGCCACGACCGTGGTCTCGATGTGCAGCGTGTCGCCGACGAACACCGGCTGGGTGAAGGCGACCTTATCCCATCCGAGATTGGCGACGGTGGTGCCGTGGGTGGTGTCGTAGATCGAGATGCCCACCATCAGCCCGAGGGTGAATACGCTGTTGACCAGGGGGCGCCCGAACTCGGTGCCCTTCGACCACTCGGCGTCGAGGTGCAGCGAGGCCGGATTCATGGTGAGCGTGGAGATCAGGACGTTGTCGGTCTCCGTCACCGTGCGGCGCACCGCGTGCTCGAAACACCGCCCCACCGCGAATTCCTCGAACCACAGGCCCATGCTGCACCCTTGCCCATTGGCGCCAACCGGCCTGCGGCCGTTTGCGCAGATCGTGCCTTCGTCTGCGGCGGCCAAAGGCGCGACTTCGGCCGCCCGCCGCTAGTCTCGCATAGCGGCATCCCGGCCACATAACCACCCGTCTGGGTGCTCTAACCAGCCGGTATTTAGCCACTTTGTCACCGGCCCCTATAGTCTGGGGGATGTACCGCTATGACGCCATCGACCAGGCCATCGTGGATCAGCGCGTGGCCGAGTTTCGCGACCAGACGCGCCGCTATCTCGCCGGTGAGCTGAGCGAGGAGGAGTTCCGCCCGCTGCGGCTGCGCAATGGGCTCTACATTCAGCGCTTCGCGCCGATGCTGCGCATCGCGGTTCCCTACGGACTGTTGAGCGCCCGGCAGCTGCGCCTGCTCGCCTCCATTGCCCGACGTTACGATCGCGGTTACGGGCACTTCAGCACGCGGCAGAACCTGCAGCTCAACTGGCCCAAGCTCGAGAGCGTGCCCGATATCCTTGCCGAGCTCGCGAGCGTGCAGATGCATGCCATCCAGACGAGCGGCAACTGCGTACGCAACGTCACCGCCGATCACCTCGCCGGTGTGGCAGCGGATGAGATCGAGGATCCGCGCCCGTGGTGCGAGATCATCCGCCAGTGGTCGACGCTGCATCCGGAGTTCAACTACCTGCCGCGCAAGTTCAAGATTGCCGTCACCGGAGCGCCCGCCGACCGCGCGGCCTCCGAGGTGCACGACATCGGACTGCACCTCAAGCGCGATGCCCGCGGAGCCTTGGGCTTCGAGGTGCTCGTGGGCGGTGGCCTCGGCCGGGCTCCGGCCATCGGCCAGGTGCTGCGCGATTTCCTGCCTGCGCAGGAGTTGCTCGCCTACCTCGAGGCGGTGCTGCGCGTGTACAACCGCCACGGGCGGCGCGACAACATCCACAAGGCGCGCATCAAGGTGCTCGTCAAGAGCCTGGGCATCGCAACCTTTCGCGAGCAGGCAGAGGCCGAGTGGCGCGCCTCGTGCGCGTTCGCCCCGCGGCTCGAGCCTGAGGAGATCGAGCGTGTGCGAGCGCACTTCGTGTCCCCGCCCTATGAGCGGCTCGCCGAGCTCGATGTCGGCGCAGGACAGGACGCGCGCTTTCGCGCCTGGTACCGCTACAACACCGTGGCGCACAAGGTGCCCGGCTATCGCGCCGTGTACGTCTCGCTCAAGTCACATGGCAGCGCCCCCGGTGATATGAGCGCCGGGCAGATGGAGCGCGTCGCCGAGCTTGCCGAGCGCTTCAGCTTCGGCCTGATCCGCACCACCCATCAGCAGAACCTGCTGCTAGCCGACGTGCGCCAGCTGGACCTGTGTGAGCTGTGGCAGGCACTGAGCGATGCCGGCCTCGCCACCCCCAACATCGGCACACTCACCGATATGATCGCCTGCCCGGGACTGGACTTCTGCAGTCTCGCGAACGCCGGCACCATCGCCGTCGCCAAGCAGATCCAGCAGCGCTTCGATGACTACGACTACCTCTACGATCTCGGCGAGATCGAGCTCAAGATGTCCGGCTGCATGAACGCCTGCGGCCATCACCACGTCGGCCACATCGGCATCCTCGGGGTCGATAAGCACGGTGAGGAGTGGTACCAGATCACCCTCGGGGGCAGCGCACGCGAGTCGAGCGCGCTCGGGGAAGTGATCGGTCCCTCGGTGCCTCAGAGCGAGGTCGCCGACACGCTCGCACGCATTCTCGAGGTCTACCGCGAGCAGCGTCATCAGGACGAGCGCTTCATCGACACCGTGCGGCGCGTGGGCATCGGCGTCTTTCGCGAGCGTGCCTACGCGCGCGAGGCGGTGGCCGCGTGAGCGGTCCGGCCGTCGCGACCTTCGCCCCGGAGCGCCGGCTGCTGCAGGTCGCGGCGCACGGCGGCGCGCAGCTGAGCGCTGATACGTGGCGCTATCGGGCGGAGCTCCCGGGGCAGTCGCTCGCGGGTGCCTCCGTGGTGCTATCCCTGGCCGAGCTCAGCGCCTCGCCCGAGACGGGCGCGGCGCGCCTCGGGGTACGCCTCGGGCCCGCCGATGCCATCGAGGCCCTGGCTGCGTATCTGCCAGGGCTTGCGCTCATCGCCATCGAGTTTGCAGGACCGGGCGAGGGACGCGGCTACAGTGCCGCGCGGCTGCTGCGCCAGCGCTACGGCTTCACCGGTGAGATCCGCGCGGTGGGCGCCGTCAAGCAGGATCAGCTCTTTCTCATGTGGCGGGCGGGCTTCGATGCCTTTGAGCTTGCGCCCACGGAGCGAGCGCACGAAGCACTCGCGGCGCTGCAACGTTACGCGGTCGCCTACCAGCCCGGCGCGCCCGCCGTGCCGCTGCGAGCGCAACGCTTCTTCACTCAGCGCTCGGGCAGCGTCACCTCTGCAAACAGCTGAGCCACCGCCGCGCCATTCGACAGGCGGTGGGCGCGATCGACCGTGCGCCGGTCCAGGTGCGGCGCGAGCAGCTGCACGAAGTCGTACACGTAGCGGCGCAGCAGCACCCCGCGCCGAAAGCCGATCCAGGTGACGTGCGTTGCAAAGAGGTGCGCGGCATCGATCGCAACCAGATCCGCGTCCTCCTCGGCATCGACCGCCATCTGCGCCACGATGCCCACGCCGAGCCCCAGCCGCACGTAGGTCTTGATCACGTCCGCATCGCGCGCCGTGATCGCGACATCGGGCGTGAGCCCTGCCCGCGCGAAGGCCTGCTGCAGCGAGGAGGGGCCGCTGAAGCTGAAGGTGTACGTGATGATCGGATAGGCGCCGAGCTGCTTGAGCGAGGGGCGCGCCTGGCCGGCGAGCGGATGATCGCGCGGGACCACGATGACGCGATGCCAGCGATAGCACGGCAGCAGCGTCAGCGCCTCGAACAGCGGCTCCGAGCCGGTGGCGATCGCGCAGTCGATGCGGTCCTGCGCGACCATCTCGGCGATCTGCTCGGAGGTTCCCTGGTGCAGGTTGAGGCGTACATCGGGGTAGCGCGCGCGGAACTGGCGGATCACATCCGGAAGCACGTAGCGCGCCTGCGTGTGCGTGGTGCCGATGGCGAGGTTGCCGCGGCCCTCATCGCGCAACTCGCTCGCGAGGTCACGGATGGCCTGCGTCTCCTGCAGCACCTTGAGCGCACGCTCGATCACCTGCTGGCCGAGCGGGGTCACGCGGGTGAGATTGCGGCCCTCACGGGTGAAGATCTGAAAGCCGAGCTCATCCTCGAGCAGCTTGATCTGCTTGCTCACTCCGGGCTGTGAGGTGTGCAGCTTGAGGGCCGCCGCGGTGATGTTGAGTCCGCTCTGGGCGACGGCTGCGAGATAGCGCAGCTGGTGCAGCTTCATCGGCGAGCTTTCCTCGTCACAATCACGCTCCTCATCACCGTCGGGCTCCGCGTCACCGCCACGCTGTAAGTATGCCCTGCGGCGCGGGCCGCCTCATAACCTCGCGGCATCAGCTCATGCCCAGCGCGCCCATAACCACCCCGCAGGGCGCCAGAAGCAACGATTCGTTCTGTTACCCGATTGTCACCGCTAAAGTCCCGGCTCAGAACCATGGGCGACATCCTGACACTCGAGCTGCAAACCAAGGCTCTCGCCGTGCGCGAGCTGCTCGGCGCCGCCACGGCACGCTTCGGACGGGTGGTCTACGCCAACAGCCTCGGCGCCGAGGCCATGGTACTCACCGATGTCATCTGCACGCACTTGCCGCAGATCGATGTGCTGAGCATCGACACGGGCCGGCTGCACCCCGAGACCTACGCCCTGCTCGATGAGCTGCAGCGCCGTCATCCGGGCCGCATCCGGGTCCTCTATCCGGATGCGCAGGAGCTCTCCGGGCTCGTCTCGGGGCAAGGCGTGAACGGCTTCTTCAACACGCCCGAGGGGCGCAGCGCCTGCTGCCGGGTGCGCAAGGTGCTGCCCTTTCAGCGCTTCGTCGCCGGCTACGGCGCCTGGGTCACCGGTGTACGGCGCCAGCAGTCCCCGACCCGGGCGATCGCCCAACCGATCGAGTGGGATGCGCAGCATCAACTGCACAAGTTGAGTCCCCTGCTCGATTGGACCGAGGAGCAGGTCTGGGCCTACATTCACGCGCGCAATCTGCCCTACAACATCCTGCACGATCGGCACTACCCGAGCATCGGCTGCGCACCCTGCACGCGCGCCGTGCTGCCGGGGGAGGAGCCTCGCGCGGGGCGCTGGTGGTGGGAGCACGCCGAGGCGCGCGAGTGCGGCCTGCTTCCGCGCGTGCGGGCAGGCTCCGCTCGATAGTTCAAGCGCCGCCGCCGCTCAGGCGGCAAACTGCTGGCACGGCGCTTGGCGCTTGCCGGTGGGTGGCGCGTGCCCATGGCCCCGTATCCGCATAGAAGGCCCGCATGGATTACCTGCCGCTCTTTCTGCGCATCGAGAACCGCCGCGCCGTCGTCATCGGCGGCGGTCCCGTGGCTGCCCGCAAAGCCGAGCTCCTGCTCAAATGCGGCGCGCGGGTGGTGCTGATCGCTCCGCAGCTGCAGCGCAGCGCACGCGAACTGCTCGCGGCCTGGCCGGGGCGGCTCGAGCACCAGGAAGCGGCGTTCGCCGCCGCGCATCTCGAGGGTGCCGCCCTCGCAATCGCCGCGTGCGATGTGCCCGCGGTCAACGCGCAGGTGGCTCGCGAGGCCGAGGCGCACGGCATCCCCGTGAACGTCGTGGACGATCCGGCGCGCTCGAGCTTCATTTTCCCCGCGATCGTCGATCGATCCCCGGTGATCGTGGCCATCGGCTCACAAGGCGCGGCGCCGGTGCTCGCGCGACGCCTGCGCGGCCTCATCGAGGCGCTGCTGCCTGCCAGGCTCGGTGAGCTCGCGCGCTTTGCGGGCGAGCGCCGTCAGCTGGTGCAGCAGCAGCTCGCCCCGCGAGCGCGGCGCCCCTTCTGGGAGCGCCTCTTCTCGGGCCCGCTCGCCCGGCAGGTGCTCGCGGGCGAGACCGAAGGGGTGCGCGAGGGCTTTGCCCGAGCGCTCGCCGGCGCGCGCGCGCAAGCGCCCGCCCCTGGAGAGGTCTATCTGATCGGGGCCGGTCCCGGGGATCCGGATCTGCTCACGCTGCGCGCGCTGCAGCTGCTGCAGCAGGCGGACGTGGTGCTCTACGACCGCCTGGTCGATCCCGCCGTGCTCGAGCGCGCACGGCGTGACGCCGAGCGCGTCTTCGTCGGCAAGGCCCCCGAGGGCTGCCACACGCCCCAGGAGCTCATCAACGAGCTGCTCATCGACTACGCCCGACGCGGCCTCAAAGTGGCTCGTCTCAAAGGGGGCGATCCTTTCATTTTCGGGCGCGGGGGCGAGGAGCTGCAGGCGCTCGCGCGCGCCGGAATCGCCTGCACCGTCGTTCCCGGGATCACCGCCGGGCTGGCCGCCGCCGCTGCCGCGGGCCTGCCGCTGACACACCGGGAGCTCTCCCAGTCGGTAACCTTCGTGACCGGCCACGCCATCGGTGAGGATGCGCTCGACTGGCCAGCACTGGCCCGTCCACGGCAAACTATCGTGTTCTATATGAGTGTGTCGCGACTTGCAGACATCGTGATCCGATTGCGCGCGGCGGGCGCCCCTGCGCAGCGCCCGGCTGCGCTCATCGAGCGGGCGAGCCTTGCGGGCCAGCGCATCCTGCGCAGCACGCTGGCGGAGCTGCCGGCGCTCGCAGCGGCTGCGCAGGTGAGCGCGCCTGCGCTGCTCGTCATCGGTGAGGTCGTTGCGCTCGCGCGCGCCGAGGGCGAGCTCGCGCCACTCGCCTGCCTGCTGCAGGGGGTCGCATGAGCGTGCGGCACGGCCTCATCGGCGCCATCGGGGACACACCGCTCATTCGGCTGCGCGCGTTGAGTGAGGAGACCGGCTGCCAGATCCTGGGGAAGGCCGAGTTCTTGAATCCGGGCGGCTCGGTCAAGGACCGCGCCGCGCGTGCCATCATCGAGGATGCCGAGCGGCGCGGAGTGTTGCGCCCCGGAGGCACGGTGGTCGAGGGCACCGCGGGCAACACCGGCATCGGGCTCGCGCACGTGTGCCGCGCGCGCGGCTACCACTGCGTGATCGTGATGCCCGATAACCAATCCCCGGAGAAATACCAGCTCCTGGAGATGCTCGGTGCCGAGGTGCACAAGGTTCCCGCCGTCCCCTACAGTCACCCGAATCAGTACCAGAAGGTGGCCGGGCGACTCGCCGCCGCGCTACCCAATGCGATCTGGTCGAATCAGTTCGACAACACCGCCAATCGCCGCGCCCACTTCGAGAGCACCGGCCCGGAGATCTGGCTTCAGACTCAAGGGCGCATCGATGCCTTCGTCGCCGCCGCCGGTACCGGCGGCACCCTGGCGGGCGTCTCGGAGTATCTGAAATCCCGCAACGCCAGCGTGCACTGCGTGCTCGCCGATCCGCCGGGCAGCAGCCTCTACGAGTACGTGAGGACCGGGGTGCTCAAAGCCACCGGCTCTGGCTCGATCACCGAGGGCATCGGCATCGGGCGGGTCACCGCCAACCTCGCCGGCGCACCGCTCGATAATGCAGTCCACATCGAGGATGCCGATACGGTACGTACCGTGTACCGTCTGCTGCGCGAGGAAGGGCTGTTCCTCGGCAGCACCAGCGGTATCAACGTGGCGGCGGCCAGGCGCGTGGCGCACGAGCTCGGCCCCGGCCACACCGTCGTTACCGTGCTGTGCGACAGCGGCTCTAAGTATCAATCCCGACTTTTCAACCGTGCGTGGCTCGTGCAAAAGGGTCTCGCCGCCTTCGCCGGCGAGACGCCGGCGAGCGACCGTATCCCACTGGAGAATGTCCTTGTCGCTTGATCGTTCCAAACTGGCCACCGTCACCGACGTGGTCATTATCGGTGCCGGCCCCGTCGGCCTGTTCCAGGTGTTCGAGTTGGGGCTGCTCGGGCTGCGCGCCGAGGTCGTCGACTCTCTGCCGCAGGTCGGCGGACAATGCATCGAGCTCTATCCCGACAAGCCGATCTACGACATTCCGGCGATCCCCGTGTGCACGGCGCGCGAGCTCATCGAGCGCCTCAACGAGCAGATCCGACCCTTCAATGCCGGCATGCACCTGGGCCAGGAGGTGACCGAGGTGAGCGCGCGCGCCGACCGGCGCTTCGATGTCACCACCAGCCGCGGCACGCGCTTCGATGCCGGCGCGGTCATCATCGCGGGCGGCGTGGGCTCGTTCCAGCCGCGCAAGCTCGCGCTCGAGGGCGCCGAGCGTCACGAGGGCACGAGCATCCATTATCGCATCAAAGACACCGCGCCTTTCATCGACAAGGATCTGGTGATCCTCGGCGGCGGCGACAGTGCGCTCGATTGGACGCTCGAGCTCGTCGACAAGGCCCGCAGCGTCGTGCTGGTGCACCGTCGGCCGGAGTTTCGCGCAGCACCTGCCTCGGTGCAGCGCATGCTGGCGCTGCGCGATGCCGGACGGCTCGATCAGATCGAGGCGCAGGTGCAATCCCTGGTCGAGCAGGACGGCAAGCTCGTCGCGGTGCGCCTCAGCACGCGCGATGGTATGACTCGCAGCGTGAGTCTCGATCAGCTGCTCGTCTTCTGGGGGCTGCACCCCAAGCTCGGACCGATTGCCAACTGGGGCCTCGAGCTGCATCGCAGGACGATCGGCGTGGACACGGCGCGCTTTCAAACGAGCGTTCCCGGCATCTTCGCCGTCGGCGACATCAACGATTATCCCGGCAAGAAGAAGCTCATTCTCTCGGGCTTTCACGAGACCGCTCTCGCCGCCTTCGCCGTGCGCGAGCACCTGCGCCCCGGGGAGAAGGTGCACCTGCAGTACACGACCACGAGCCCGCTGCTGCAGAAGCGCCTGGGTGTGAGCGAGAGCGACCAGGAAGCCCAGCGCGCGCGCCGTGCCTAGCGCTCCGGCGCGGGGCGCTCGATCCCCTTCAGCAGCGCATCGTTGAAGCGCACCGGGTCCTCGACCTGCGGCGCATGCCCGAGGTCTGCGAATTCGACCAGGCGGGATCCGGGTATGCGCCGCACGGCATCGCGCGCCAGCTGCGGGTAGTTGCCCATGCGACTGGCCGCCTCCGGAGGAGCGAATCGCCTGAAGGGGGCGTTGCGGTCGCGCCCGCCGACCATGATCAGCGTGGGCGTGCGGATGTGCTCGAGCTCGTAGACGACTGGCTGCGTGAAGAGCATGTCGCTGATGAGCGCCTGGTTCCAGGCAAAGCGCTCGCGGCCGGCGCCGGTGTACAGCCCCGCCATCATCTGCAGCCAGCGGTCGTACTCGGGCTTCCAGGCGTTGTTGAAATAGTCTTCCTGCTCGCGACGCTTGAGGCTTTGCGGTGTCGTCAGCACGTAGGTGGCGTACTGCTCATCGAGGCTCTGATAGAGCGCCCCTTCGGCCTTCCAGTCCTCGAGCCCGAGCGGATCGACCAGCACCAGCTGCTCGAGCTCGCCCGGAAACATGAGCGCATAGCGTATCGCGAGCATGCCCCCCAGGGAGTGGCCCACCAGCACGACGCGGCCGGCCTTGAGCATGTCGAGCAGCGCGCGCGTGTTGGTGGCGAGCTGCTGGAAGCTGTACTGATAGTTCACCGGCTTCGAGGACTTGCAGAAGCCGATCTGATCGGGCGCGATCACCCGATAGCCCGCCCCCTGCAGCCTCGCGATCGTGCGCTCCCAGGTGCCGGCGCAGAAATTCTGTCCCGACAGCAGCACCACGGTGCGGCCCGACGCATGCGCAGGCGCCACATCCATGTAGAGCATGCTGTAGATCTGCGCCTGGGTCCGAAAGGTGTAGCGCTTGACCGGATAGGGGTACTGGAAAGCCTCGAGATTGGGACCATAATCCGCGAAGCGCGGCGCGGGCGCGCACGGCAGGCTCGCCAGCAGCAGTGTCAGGCCCAGGAGCGTGCGCATGCGCCGCAGGCGGTAGCAAGCTTCGTGCCGCTGCCCGCCCGTGGCAGGTGCGCAGCCGACTCGCCGCGCGCGCGCACTCATGTCGGGAGCCGAGCGTGGCCATAAGCGTTATTCAGCACATCACAGCCCTCTCGAATCCATGAGTTCTCCGCAGCTGCCGAGCCCCGCTCAGCCTTCGCGCGCACCGATCGCCGCCGAGCACATCGCCTGCCCCGACTGCGGCTGCCGGCAGCGGCTGCCGCCGCTGCGGCGTGGAATGATGGCCGAGTGCCGCGCGTGTCATCGCATGCTGGCACGCCCTCGCCTGCTGCCGCGCGATGCCACGCTCGCCCTGCTGCTCGCCGCGCTGCTGCTGTGGTGCCCCGCCTCCACGGCCACGCTCCTGGTCGTCGCTTCCGCCGGTGCCGAGCGCACCGGAGCGATCGGCACGGGCGTTCAAGCGCTCTGGAGCAGCGGTTACGCACCACTCGCCATCGTCGTCGCACTCTTCGTGCTCATTGTGCCCTGGCTTTACTTCGGACTCATCACCTACGTGCTGCTTGGGCTGCGGCTGCGGGGGCGCGCGGGCGCCCCGGCGCTGCGGCTCGGGCAAGCGCTGCGCTGGGCGCAGCAGCTGCGGCCCTGGATGATGATCGAGGTCTTCCTGCTCGGAGGCTGCGTCGCCTACAGCCGCATCGAGCAGGTCGCCTACGTGAGCGTCGGAGTCGCCGGCTGGTGCCTGATCGCCACGACGCTGCTGCTGTTGCTCGCGCTTGCCGAGCTCGACAACCAGACGCTTTGGCAGGCACTGCCAGCCGCGCAGGCAGCCCCCGGCCTCGGAGCGCTGCGGCGGGGGCGCGCCCACGCCACGGCGCGTTCGGGTAGCCTCGTGCGCCTGGCTGCGCGTCCCGGAGAGCTCGCCTGCCTGGTCTGCGATGCGCTGGTGCGCGGCACGCGCCCCGGTGAGCACTGCCCGCGCTGCGGTTCGGTGCTTCACGTGCGCAAGCCCCACTCGGTGCAGCGCACGGCCGCTCTAGCCCTCTGCGGCCTGCTGCTGTATTTTCCTGCCAATCTGTTGCCGGTGCTGAGTCTCGAGCGCCTGGGACACACGGAGCCGAGCACGATCCTCGGTGGAGTGCGCGAGCTTGCAGAAATTGGTCTCTGGCCGCTCGCCGTGCTGGTGTTCACGGCGAGCATCGTCATTCCGCTCGCCAAGCTCCTCGTGCTCGGGCTCAATCTCTGGTTGCTGCGGCGGCGCTCGGGACGCTGGCTGGTGATGCGCACACGCCTGCATCGGGTGGTCGATGCCGTCGGACGCTGGTCCAACATCGATATCTTCATGCTCTCGCTGCTGGTCGCGCTGGTGCAGTTCGGCAATCTCACCCACGTGCGCGCCGAGCCGGGCGCCACCGCCTTCGCCGCCGTCGTGGTGCTCACGATGCTCGCGGCCAAGTCCTTCGACCCGCGTCTCATGTGGGATGTCGCCCGGGTGCCGCGATGAGCCCGGCTGGCACGGACCCGCCGGATCCTCCCCCCCCGGCTGCGGACGAGGAGCTGGCGCGCGTCGGCTCGCGACACTGGCTCTCCTGGGTGTGGCTCGCGCCGGCGCTCGCCGCGGGCATCGTGGTATGGCTCGCCGCGCGCTCCCTCGCCGCCCGCGGCCCGGAGATCGAGATCGAGTTCAGCACGGCCGATGGGGTGCTCGCGGGGGAGACCAAGATCCAATACAAGGGGGTGAACGTCGGGACAGTCGAGCGCGTGGAGCTCAATCACGACATCACCCGCGTGCTGGTGCACGCGCGCATGTCGCGCCGCATGGAGCCCTACCTCTCGAGCGGCGCGCGCTTCTGGATCGTCAAGCCGCGCGTCGGCGCACAAGGCATCACCGGCCTCGCCACCCTCGTGTCCGGCACCTACATCGAGATGTACCCCGGGCGCGGGGATCCAGTGCGGCTGTTCGTGGGGCTCGAGCAGCCCCCGCTGCTGCAGCCCGACACCCCCGGCCGCTCCTACGAGCTGCTCGCGACCGACCTGGGCTCGCTGAGTGCCGGTGCCCCCGTCAACTACCACGGTCTCACCGTCGGACAGGTGCAGGGCTACGGACTCGCCGACACGCGTGAGCAGGTGGAGATCTACATCTTCGTGCGCGCGCCTTACGATCAGCTGGTGCACCCGGAGACGCGCTTCTGGGTCGCAGGCGGTATCGATGTCACCGCCGGCGCCCAGGGTGTGCAGATGCGCGTGAGCTCCTGGCCGGAGCTGCTCGCCGGTGGCATCGAGTTCGATACGCCGGCGAGCGTGTTCAGCGCCGCCCCCACCCCCAGCGGGGGGAATTTCCGCCTGTACGATGATCGCAGCGCTGCGCTTGCGAGCCCGCGCGGCCCCCCGCTCGAGTACCGCGTGCGCTTTGCCAAGGACGCCCGCGGCATCGCGCAGGGCACGCCGGTGGAGCTGCAGGGTACGGACATCGGCGAGGTCACCGCCGCGCACCTGATGTACGATGCGCAGGCGCACGAGCTCTATACGGATGCGCACGTCGAGCTCGATCCGAGCGCGCTCGGGATCGCCGGGGCCGCCGCGCTCACTCCCGCTCAGCATGCTCAGGCGGTCGCCCAGAGCCTGCAGCAGCTCGTGCGACGCGGCCTGCGCGCGCGGCTCATCACCTCGAGCTTCCTCACGGGGCAGAAGGTGATCGCTCTCGAGATGGTGGACGATGCCCCGCATGCGCAGATCGCCGGCAGCGGGCCCGACGCCGAGCTGCCCACCGCTCCCGCCACCGACATCGATCAGATACTGCATACCGTGCAGAGCACGTTGCAGCACCTCGACCAGGCGACCGCGGGACCCGAGCTCAAGCACGCCATCAAGAGCCTCGATGAGCTGCTGAGCAACCTCGACCACACCTCGAAGACGCTCGAGCCGCAGCTGCAGGCGCTCGTCGCGAGCCTGCGCGATACGGCGGCGGCCGCTCAGCGCACGGCGCAGGCCGCCGGCAACGCGCTCGGCACCGGCGCGCAGGGCAATGCGGATCTGCCGGACATGATGCGCGAGCTCACGCAGGCGGCGCGCGCGGTCCGCGAGCTCGCCGACTATCTCGATCGGCATCCGGAGTCGCTGCTGCGCGGTCGCAAAGGAGACTGAGTGAAGCCTCACGCCTCGTACGCGCTCGCCGCGTCGCTCCTGGGCCTCCTTGGCGCCTGTGGCAGCAGCCCACCCACGCGTTACTTCACGCTGACGAGCCTGCCCGCCTCCGCCGCGGCGAGCCCGAGCGATGCGCCGCCCGTGCGCATTGCGCGCGTGAGCCTGCCCGCAGAGCTCGACCGCCAGCAGCTCGTGCGCCACGTCGGGGCCGATCGGGTGGACATTCTCGAACAGGACCTGTGGGCAGGACCGCTCGATGAGCTGGTGCTGCGCACGCTGAGCAGTGACCTCGCGGCGCGCCTGCCACCCGGGCTCGTCGCAGACCCCGCCGAGCCGGTGACCGATGCCCCACGACGGCTGCTGTACCTGCAGTTCGTGCGCCTCGCAGCCGATGACAGCTGCGCCATCGACCTGCAGGTCGACTGGACCTTGCAGACCCCGGGGAGCGAGCCGCAACGCGGCACCGAGCGCTTCACGGTCTCCCCGCATGGCAGCTGCCCCGATGCCATCCCCGCGGGCATCAGCCGCGGCCTTGCCGAGCTCAGCGAGCGCCTCGTGCGCCACCTCGAGCCTGCACGCTGAAACCCGAGGCCGACGCCGCTAGCCGACGCTCGGCGACCGCGCCGCACGCACCGACTCGAAGCCTACGCGGCTGCGCGCTCGAGCAGCATCACTCCGCTTGCGGTGTTGGAGATCGGTATGTGGTAGCTGGCATGCCTGCGCACCGCCGGGCCCCGTAGCGTCGCGCGCGCCGCGATCCAGTTGAGGATCTCGACCCCCTGCGATCCGGCGAGCTCGACGAGCTCGGCGCCGGAGTAGCGCGTCAGCGCCTGCGGATCGCTCACGAGCTTGTCGAGGCACAGCGCATCGAAGTTGCGGTTGATGAAGCCGGCGCGCTCGCCCTCGAGCTGATGCGACAGGCCTCCGGTGCCGATCACGAGCACGCGCAGGTCCTGCGGGTAGCTCTCGATGGCACGCCCGATCGCCTCCCCGAGCGCGTAGCAGCGCGCGGCGCGCGGCAGCGGGTGCTGCACGGTGTTGATGCACACGGGCACGGTGCGCACCGGCCAGGGCGGCCCCTGCGGCCACAGCAGCTGCATCGGCACGGCGAAGGCGTGATCGACCAGCATCTCCTGGCACATGGTGATGTCGAACTCGTCCTGCACGAGCGATTCGATCAAATGCCAGGAGAGCGGCGCATCGCCCGGGAACGGCGCGATGGTCGGCAGCCCCCAGCCCTCATCGGCGTTGTGATACTCGGCCGCGGCGCCGACGGCGAACGTCGGCAGCTTGTCCAGAAAGAAATTGAGGCCGTGGTCGTTGTAGATCATGACCGCAACGTCGGGCTGCGTGCGCTGCAGCCAGGCGTGCACGGCCGGAAAGCCCGCGAAGAAGGGGCGCCAGTACGGCTCCTGCTGCGAGCCGCGGGCGATGGCCTTACCGATCGCGGGCACGTGGGAGGTCGTCACCACACCGATGATCTGCGCCATGTCAGGCTCCCGCGGCGGTGAGCTTGGCTTTGAAGGCCTCGAGCGTCATGCCGGTCTGCAGGGCGCCGATCTCCTGCACACCGAGCCCGAAGATGCCGGCGAGCTTGGCGAGGTAGTAGATGTTGCCGCCGCTCTCGAGCATCGCGAGCACG
>DATJSR010000050.1:0-12583 GCA_035504015.1 Steroidobacteraceae bacterium | reverse complement strand
AAGCTGCGATACGCGTCCTGCGCCCGAAAGCGCTCCCAGGCGGACAAGCTCTCCCAAGCGGACACCAGATCGAAATGATTCGCATGACCGCTCTGCTGCCAGACCTCGAAGCCGAGATTGCCCGTGGAGCCGCGCGCCGCGCGGGCGAGCTCGGCGAGCACCCGCTGTGCGTCCGCGCCCACCGGCGGGAACAGATCGATATGAGCAATGACGTAGAGATGCGCCGCGCCCGCCGTCGCCAGCACCCGCCGCGCGCGTGGATCGGTGCTGGCCGCAAGCTGAGCGTGCACGCGCCGATCGGGCGGCGCGAGCAGCTGCGCATCGAGCGAGGCGGGCAGCGGCGGCGCAAGGCTCGCTTCCTGGGGTACCGCTGTGCTCTCGAGCAGCAGCAGCCGCCCGGGCCGATCGAGCTCCTCGAGCACCAGAACACGTCTCTGCGGCTGCGCCTTCTGCAGCTGCAGCGCCTGCTCGCCGAGCGCACGCGCCGCGCTCGCCTGCGCATCGGCACGCACCTCGATGAACGTCAGCACCTCTGCGGCCTCGAGCCGCGCTGCGGCGAGCGACATCGCGGCCACGAGGATCAGTCCGCAGATCCAGGGCCACGCACTGATCCGGATACGCTCGTGCATCTGATTGCCTCCCAGGTAGCGAGCCGTTGCGCTTCGCGAGCGCCGTAAGACACCAGCCATTCATCGAGCCGCGTCACGCGCAGCGCGGACATAACGCAGAAGCCTTCTGACTTAAGTTCCGAGCAGCGTCGCCGCTCGCTGACAGCGCGCAAATTTTTCGCGCGAGCGCTCGCAATGCCGGCCGTGCAGCGTGATGTAGTTAACGCCTCTGCGCCGTTCATCCGTTTAACTTCGCTTCATTACCAAGCCGCTCTTTCGCCGCCGCCGAAGCGCTCAGGTCAGGGGGACGAGACGATGAAGCTGAGCACGCGCGCCTTCATTCCAGCCTCTCTGGTGTGTGCCCTGCTGCTGGCAGGCTGTCCGATCGCCAGCAACTCGGACACCAACGGTCCGATCACCACGCAGAGCACCGGTGGTGAGGGCGGCAACACCGGCAACGGCGGCCCCTACAACGTCACCGGCACTCTCGGCAGCGGTGGCGGCGGCAACCCCGGCACCAACACCGTGGTCGCCACGGCCTCCACCTCCGGCATCTTCAAGGTCGCGATCGGTTCGAGCGCGACGCTCAGCATCACCTTCGTCACCAGCGACGGCGGCACGGTGCAGGGACTCGGCGTCGAAGGTCTCGGGACCCTGCCGGCAGACTGGACGGGCACGAAGACTCCCAAGGTCTTCGGCTGCCAGACGGTGAGCAGCGGCAGCGGCTGCGTGCTCAACCTCACCTACACGCCGACCGCCGTCGGTCCGGGTAGCTTCACGCTTTCCTACATCTGGCTCAACGCCTCCGGCAGCGCGCAGACGCTCGGCGGCACGATCACTATCAACTACCTGGGCACGGTACACAACCACATCATCGGCACGCCCTCGCCCACCGGGCAGATCAATGCCGTGGTCGGCGGACCCTCGCAAAGCGTCACCGTCAACTTCGTCACCGACGATGGCTATTCCGCTACCGCCCTCGATGTGGCATCGCTGCCCGCCACCGGCGTCACCGCCGGCTGGAGCAGCAGCGCCGGCATGCCCTTCACGTGTGCGAGCGTGAGCACCGGCAATGGCTGTCAGCTGACACTGAGCTTCACGCCGCCGGCGTATGAGAGCGGCACACTGACGCTGCCCTACACCTACGTGGACAACGCCGGCAGCGCTCAGACCGGCTCGCTCAACATCCCTTACGCGGCGACCACCGATGACACGGCGGTCGCCACCGCCTCGCCCAGCGGGCAGATCACCGCGGTAGTAGGCAGCGGCAGTCAGCCGGTGAGCGTCACGTTCACCACCAGTGACGGGGAGCCGGCGACCAATCTCGCCCTCACCACGGACCTGAGCTCGCTCCCCTCGGGCTGGAGCAGCACCGCGAGCAGCTTCGCCTGCGCGACATTCGCCACCGGTAACGGCTGTCAGCTGCCGCTCAGCTTTCAGCCGACGAGCTACGGCTCCGGCACGCTCACGCTCAACTACTCGTACGTCAACGATTCCGGAGATGCGCTCACCGGCTCGGTGAACATCAACTACACCGCCACCACCAACGACAGCGTCCAGGGAACCGCAAACCCGAGCGGGCAGATTACCAGCAGCGTCGGGACCGCCGAGCCAGTCACCGTCACGTTCAACACAAACGATGGTGCGCAAGCGACCAACTTCGCCATCACCAGCGGCCTCGCGAGTCTGCCTTCGGGCTGGAGCAGCACGGCGAGCAGCTTCAGCTGCTCCACCGTGAGCACCGGCAGCAGCTGTCAGCTTGCGCTCACCTATGATCCCTCGAACTCAGGCACCGCGGGCACGCTCGTGCTCGGATTCTCGTACACCGACGATGCCGGCAACGCCGCCACCGGCACTGTGAGTCTGCCTTACACCACGAACTGATCGGGCAGGACCCCACGCCCGCAGGCCCTGCCGAGCGGCTCTGCGCCGCGCAAGACTCGAGCGCTCAGGAGGTCACGGCGCCGGTGAGTGCCGCATCATCGTGCTGCAGCGAGTTCACGCGCGGGCTCACGGCATGACTCGCCCAGCGCGGCATCCGCGCCGCCTGCAGTAGGGCCTTCGCCTGCGCGGGAGTCCCCCGCAGCCACTGCTGCTGCTCCTGGGCTCCCAGCACGACGGGTACCTGAGGGACCGCGCCATGACGCTGCGAGAGCGCCTCATCGGGTGCCATGGTGAGCATCGCGCAGCTCTCGATGACATCGTCGTCCTCGCTCACCGAGCGATCCCACAGACCCGCGATTGCGAGCACCGGCTGCTCCTCGAGATACACGAAGAAGGGTTGTCGGTAGCCTTTCGGGACACGCTGCCACAGATAGAATCCCGCGGCCGGCAGCAGACAGCGCTGGCTCGCGAGCCATGCAGTGCGCGCGATGCTCGAGCGCTCGAGCTGGCTGCCGGCGAGCGTCGGATAGCTGGCGCGCGCCGGATCGCCCTCCGCCCAGGAGGGCACCAGCCCCCAGCGCATCATCACGCCCTCGGAGCTGCCATCGTGCAGGCGGATCACCGGTACGTTGCGGGTGGGGGCGACATTGAAGCTCTGGCGAAACTGCCACCAGCTGCGCGCGGGGGCGAGCTCGTGATCCACCTGCGCCGGCTGCGGAGTCACATAGCGTTCACACACACGGCAAGGATACGCAGCGGCATCGCCCAGCCCTGTGACGCACTCCGGTAATCGACACCGAGGCGGCGGGCTCCGCCGGCGCGGCGCGCGCACGTGCCGCTAGCCCCAGGACCTTTGCAGCCACCCGCCGCCCGTCGGCGAGGGCTTGCGCGCCACCCCGTCACTTGCGGCACAATGCAGGCGGTCACGCAGCAAGAGAGATGGATCGTGCAAGCTCCGCGTGAAGAGCCCGGCATCGCTGCTGCGCCCGGCACGGCGGGCGCCCCATCGAGCGCGAGTGGGCCCGCAGCGCCCACGCAGGCCGCGAGCCCGGCAAAAGCCTCCTCCGGCGAGTGGCTGTGGGAGCAGGCGGCCGATGCGCCCGCGACCCCGAGCACGCAGGATCTGCCGCAACTCACCGACTGCCAGCGAGAGCTTGCGGACCTGCTGAGCTCGCTCGGGGGCTGACACCCCCGCCCCGCGCAGCCTCACGCGCTTGCGGCGCGCCTCGCGGCTCGCTTGCGGCTCGCCTCGCGGCTGT
The DNA here is from genome assembly GCA_035504015.1 of Steroidobacteraceae bacterium. GTDB lineage: Bacteria > Pseudomonadota > Gammaproteobacteria > Steroidobacterales > Steroidobacteraceae > JASHUC01. Next base: position 8,832 of record DATJSR010000050.1, on the reverse strand, counting down.
GGTATTCCTGGTCCATGCGTTACCGTCCTGAGTTCTATTTTTACTTTAATCAGTACTGGCCCGGGCGGCGGGCGGTGGGTGGGCGGCACTCGGACTGATTCTCGTATCCCAAGAGCTTCCCAAGAACCGCCGGCCCACTGGCGGTTTTTTTTCGCCTGAAGCAGGCGCACGGAGAGCATTCGTGTCCGTAAGAACCGATGACCTGCGCATCCGCGAGATTCGCGAGCTCACGAGCCCCGAGGAGCTGATGCGCGATATCCCCTGCAGCGCCGCCGCCGCGAGCACCGTGGCGAGCGCACGGGCGGCACTGCAGCGCATCGTGCACGGCCGAGATGATCGCCTGGCGGTCGTGATCGGCCCGTGCTCGATCCACGACGTCCACGCCGCGCGCGAGTACGCAGCGCTGCTGGCCGCCGAGCGGGCACGGCTGCACGACACCCTCGAGGTGGTCATGCGCGTGTATTTCGAGAAGCCGCGGACCACCGTCGGCTGGAAGGGCCTCATCAACGATCCCGATCTCGACGGCAGCTTTCGCATCAACCAGGGTCTGCATCTGGCGCGCAGGCTGCTGCTCGATGTGAACGAGATCGGCTTGCCGGCCGGGTGCGAGTTCCTCGACATGATCATGCCGCAGTACCTCGCCGATCTGGTGGCCTGGGGCGCGATCGGCGCACGCACCACGGAGAGTCAGGTGCACCGCGAGCTCGCCTCCGGGCTCTCCTGCCCGATCGGCTTCAAGAACGGCACGCAGGGCGATGTCAAGATCGCCGTCGATGCCGTGCGCGCGGCCTCCGAGCCGCACCATTTCCTCGCGGTCACCAAGCAGGGCCGCAGCGCCATCGCCACGACGACCGGCAATGCCGACTGCCACATCATTCTGCGCGGTGGCGCCCAGCCCAATTACGACGCGCCGAGCGTCGAGCGAGCGGCACGCACCATGGAGAGCGCGGGCGTGCGCACCTGCCTCATGATCGATGTGAGTCACGGCAACAGCGGCAAGCGCCCGGAGCGCCAGCCCGAGGTGATCGAGGATGTCGCCCGGCAGATCGAGTCGGGCGAGCGGCGCATCGGCGGGGTGATGGTCGAGAGCCATCTGCTCGCGGGTCGCCAGGACCTCATTCCCGGGCAACCCCTGGTCTATGGCCAGAGCATCACGGATGGCTGCATCGACTGGGCCACCTCGCGCGAGCTGTTGCAGCGGCTGTCCCGTGCGGTCGAGCAGCGGCGCGGCCGGCCCATGACGCGCAAGGCACACGAGGTCGCCAGCGAGGGCTGAGTCGGGATTGGGTGAGGCGCAGCGCTGCAGGCGCTGGACTCGCCCATGTTTTTGCCGCACAGTGCCTGCGCACGGGGTGGTCGTGAAGGAAGAACATTGAGAGTCCTGGACGGGCAGCGCGTTCCCAAGCGGGGCTTTGCAACCGAGTATTTTCTGCGTCAGCTCGCCCAGGCGCGCTCCCGTCACCCGAGCGGGGGCGCAGCGCTCGCCTACTCGAAGGCGCTCGCCGAGGCGATCGTGCTCCTGGTGCTGATGCCATCGATCGCGCTCTTCTGTGTGCTCGCCTGCCTCGCTACGCTCTTGCCGCGAAGGCTCGGAGTGCCGGCCCTGGGCTCGGAGACGCTGGCCTTAGCCTTCCTCGCCACCTTCTCGCTCGTCCTCATCGGCCACCTGTGGCTGGGGATGCACTTGCGCTGCTTCCGCGAGGACCCCACTGCGGCGCTGCGTTACGACACGGAGCGCGACCGGCGCATCGTCTTCTGGCAGAAGCTCATCGTCTCGGGCTTATGTGGCGGTGTGGTGCCCGCATCGCTGCTGTGGCTGCTCTCCAATCACTGACGAGCGGATGAGCCCGCAGGAGCTCGCCGAGCGTCTCGGACGCCTGCTCAAGCGCGATGCGCGGGTGCTTGCCCTGTTCGTCGAGGGGAGCCTGGCGCGCGCTGATGCCGATGCGTACAGCGATCTCGACCTGCTGCTCGTTGCGCAGGAAGAGCATCACGGCTTGCTCGCGGATCTGTGCCGCGGCTACCTGCAGCAATGCGCGCCGCTGGTCTACTGGCGCACCGTGGCCGATCGGCACGTGCACGGCATCACGGCGGACGGCCTGCGGTGCGATTTCTGCCTCACCACGCCGGCCGCCGCCCGTGGGCGGCGTCGCGAGGGCATCGCGGTGATCTGGGACCGCGCCCGTATCGGTGAGACCCTGGGCAGCGCGCTGAGCCCGGATACCCAGCACCCCGCGCGGGTCTCCTCGATCATCGATGAGTTCCTGCGAACGCTTGGCCTGCTGCCGGTGGTGCTCGGGCGCGCCGAGTACCTCGCGGGCGTGCGCCATACCGAGCGGCTGCGGAGCCTGCTCCTGGAGCTGCTGCTCGAGGCCGACGGGGCAGGCTCGCGGGCGAGTGCGCTGCGACTGAATGCCTGTCTGAGCGAGGCGAGCCGGCAGTGCCTCGCCGCCCTTCCCGTCCCGAGCGCGGAGCGCGAGTCGATCATCCTCGCGCACCGGGCCTGTGCCGCGGCGTTCCTGCCCCGGGCACGGGCCCTCGCCCACGACGCGGAGGTCGCCTGGCCGGAGGAGTTCGTGGCCGCAACCGCACGCTGGTGGGGTGAGCTCGGCCTCGACTGGCCAGAATAAGAACCGACAGGCCAGAATAGGACCAACTTCTGCCCGTTTTCGGGCAAAATAAGCCCATGGACAGGGCGATCCCTGCACACTCCGCCGCCATGTCGGATGCGAGCGATCTGATCGAGCTCGTCGACTACCTGACGCGCAGCACGCGGCTCACGCACGCCGAGGCGGAACGTCTGGTTGGGGAGGTTCTGAGCTTTCTGCAGGAGACCCCGGAGGATTTCGTGCGCCGGCGCCACCTGGCGCTGCAGGCGGCAGGCCGCTCGAACGCGCAGATCTATGCGCAGCTCTCCTGCGAGATCGCCGCTTGGCGTTTTCGCGCACCCCCCTATAGCGAGCGGCAGATCCGCCGCATGATCTACGGCGGCTGAAGGGCCGCGGCCTCGAGGAGTACCCCATGTGCGGCATCGTTGCCTATATCGGCCGGCAGGACGCCGCGCCCATCCTGCTCGAAGGACTGCACCGCCTGGAGTACCGGGGCTATGACTCCGCGGGTCTCGCGGTGCTGCGCCAGAACAAGCTGCGCGTCTTCAAGAGCAAGGGCAAGGTGCGCGACCTCGAGCAGCTGCTGCCCGAGGCGCTCGCCGGCAGCCCGGGCATCGCCCACACGCGCTGGGCAACCCATGGCGAGCCGAGCGATCGCAACGCGCATCCCCATTGCGATGGCGCCGGCCGCTATGCGCTGGTGCACAACGGCATCATCGAGAATGCCGCGACGCTGCGCGCGCAGCTCACCGCCAAGGGTGTCGAGTTCCGCTCCGATACCGACTCCGAGGTGCTCGCGCACCTGATCGCCGCGATGTCGGGCGACACGTTGCTCGAGCGCGTGCGCGGGGCCCTGCGCCTCGTGACCGGCGCCTACGGCATCGCCGTGCTCGATGCCCGCCATGCCGATGAGATCGTGCTCGCGCGGTGCGGCAGTCCGGTCATTCTCGGCATCGGCGAGCACGAGATGTTCGCCGCCTCCGATGCCGCAGCCCTGGTCCGGCACACCCAGCGCGTGGTGCATCTGGATGATGGCGAGCTCGCCGTACTGCACGCCGATCACTACGAGACCTCGACGCTCGAGGGCGGGCGCACGGCGAAGCGGGCGCTGACCCTCGAGTGGACCGATGAGTCGGTGAGCAAGGGCACGCACGCGCATCACATGCTCAAGGAGATGCTCGAGCAGCCGGAGGCCGTGCGACGCACGCTCAGCGGCCGGCTCGATCGGCGCTTTCATACGGCGCACCTCGGCGGGCTGGAGCTGAGCGCACGCGAGCTGCTCGAGGTGCGTCGCGTGAAGATCCTCGGCTGCGGCTCCGCCTTCATCGCAGGCTGCGTCGGTGCGCATCTGATCGAGCAGCTCGCCCGCATCCCGGCGCAGGCCGAGCCGGCCTCCGAGTTTCGCCACCGCAATCCCGTGATCGAGCCGGACACGCTCTACGTCGCGGTCAGCCAGTCCGGTGAGACCTACGACACCTTGGCCGCGGTACAGGAAGTGATGCGCAAGGGCGCCCGCGTCATCGGCATCGTGAACGTGGTGGGCAGCAGCATCGCACGGGCCTGCGGGCGCGGGCTGTACCTGCATGCGGGACCGGAGATCGCCGTGGTCGCCACCAAGACCTTCACGTGCACGACCGTCGCCTTTGCGCTGCTGGCGCTGCACCTCGGGCGATTACGCGATCTCTCGGCGGCGCACGGGGCGCGCCTGATCCATGCACTCGATGCGCTGCCGGACACCCTCGCCAGCGTGCTCGCGCAGCACGAGCGCATCGGGAGCCTCGCCCGCGAGCTCGCACGCCACCGCGACGTGCTGTTTCTCGGACGCGCGGCCGGCTACCCGATCGCCCAGGAAGGCGCGCTCAAGCTCAAGGAGGTGAGCTACCAGCATGCCGAGGCCTATCCGGCTTCCGAGCTCAAGCACGGGCCGCTCGCGCTCATCGATCCGGAGACGCCCTCGGTGATGGTGCTGCCGCGCGATGAGCTGTGGGCGAAGAACGTGGCCACGCTCGAGGAGATCCGCGCCCGCCGCGGACCGCTCTACATCATCACCCACTCCGGCGAGCTCGCGGTGCCCGTGGCCGGGCGCATCGATGTGCCCGCACTCGAGCCCGAGCTCGATCCGATCGTGCTCAACGTGCCACTGCAGCTCATTGCCTACGGGGCCGCCCTCGCGCGCGGCACGGACATCGATCAGCCGCGCAATCTCGCCAAATCCGTGACCGTTGAATAGGCGCGCGCGACAGGCGCGCGCGTGCTCAATGACGGAAGCCCCACGGGTCGTACTCGTCATCGAACGGCCCGTGCAACGTTGCGCGCGGGCGGATCATGAGCGCGCGGTGCTTGTAGTCGATGATGATCGACTCGACGAGCCCCAGCGTGTCCATCCCGATCAGGATGGCCGGCTCCTTGGTGAGCTTCCAGGCTTCGAAGATCCTGAGATCGCCCATCGTGAGGCGCGCGCCCTCGATGCTGATGTCGCCCAGCTGGATCGCGGGAACGGCCGCATCCTGCCCGGGCTGAACGTCGTCGGTGGTGCCGACGACCTCGTCGGGAGTGAGTCGGTAATGATGCCGCCGCTGGAGTGCCTCGAGCAGCGCCGAATTGGCCACGCTGGATTGCGCGCCGGTATCGATGATCGCCTTGGCCCAGATGCCGCCGACGCGCGCCCGCGTCGTGAGCAGTCGCTCGGAGGTCAGCTGTATCGGCACATCGACGTAGCCGCCCTCGCGCCAGTGCGAGCCTGCGCGTCGGATCGTGATCCGATCGTGCAGAAAGTCGATCAAGATGCGCTTGTCCCCGAGCCCCTCGGTGCCGAGCACACCCTGCGCTCCGCCGAGCGCATCGGGCACGATAGGCAGCGTCGGCGATTCGATCATCAGCTCTCCCACGAGCATGTTGTTCACGTGGATGGTGGGGACGCTGGCCGATCCGGTGACTCCACGCAGCAGCACCTGCGCGCTGGGATCGACGGCGATTCCGAGAGAGGCGGCCACCGCGGCCGTGACGGCCGAGCGGTTGGCGCCGGTGTCGAGCACGAGCCGATAGGGTCCCTTGCCGTTGATCAGCACCGGCGCCCAGATACGCCCGATCCGATCGCGCAGCGTGGGCGCGACATAACGCGGCTCGGGCGCCTCGACGGCGACCTCCGGTACCGCAGGATGTGCCGTGGGATCCGCCGTGCCCGAGTCGGCTGGGCCGCCGGGGCTCGGGGTGGGCGCGGCGGGCAGCGGGCCCGAGGGCAACGCCGTGCTCGAGGGCGGGTTGATGATGCGTCCGGCGGCGGCTGCCGGCAGTGCGCTCCCGAGAAGCATCGTCAGGCTCGCGGCGGCAATCCCCGCGCGGCAGGGCCGGTATCTGCGTCCAGCAGCGAGGGCCATGGCAGCGGCTCTCCGTGACGGTGGCGCCTCATCGGCTGCATGCGGCGCAGGCTCGAGGCTACACCTGCGCGAGCCCCTGCGCCAATGCGATGCCGCACAGCCGCGGGCGTGCGCGATCCTGGCATCACCGCGCCGCGCGCAGCAGCCGCCTCCGGACCCACCAGTACGCGATCCCGCCGCTCGCACCGAAGGCGCCTGCCAGCATGAGCAGGCGCAGATACTGCATCCAGCCGGCCCAGGTCGGCACGCCGTTGACCACGGTCTGCACCAGCGCGCGACCATTCCAGTCGCTCGCCGACATGCCTCGCTGGGTATGCCACAGCGGCCATGCCCAAAGCCCCGTGGGCAGCGCGCCGATGACGAATCCCATCGTGACGGCAATCGCCCAGCTGATGGGGTGGCGCTGCCGCACGAGCCACGCCGCCGGCACGCCGAGCAGCAGCACGTGGGCAAGCGCGATGAGCAGCGCGAAGATCGCAAGCCGCAGTGCAAAGGCGGGCGCCGCCCCGAGGGCTGCGAAGGTCGCACCCCCGATGAGCGCCGGCGCGAGCGCGGCGGATGCGAAGGCCGCCGCCTCAATGCGGGTAGAAGATATGCGGCGGCTCATCCTGCACCTGCGACAGATCGGGCGCCGGGCTGCCGTGGGCGAAATCGACGGCACGGTATTCGCCGGCAAAGAAGACGAGCGGTCGCTGCGGCTTGACGCCACGATGCACACAGAGCACCCGTCCGATCACGATCCAGTGATCCCCCGCGTCCTCGATGCGCTCACTCTCACAGCCGATCGCGGCGAGCGCGCCCTCGAGCCGCGGACCGGCGAGCGAGGGCACGAAGCGAAACGGCGGCGGCGGTGCACTCTTCCAGGCGCCCGCAAAGTAGCTCGAGAGGGCCTGCTGATCGTGGCGCAGAAAATTGATGGTGAACTGGCGCATCTGCGCCAGGTACTGCGCCAGGCGCGCCTTCTTGCTCGGACAGAACATCATCAGCATCGGATCGAGCGACAGCGAGCTCACGGCGTTCGCCGTCATGGCGTGCACCTGCGAATCCACTTCGGTGACGATGATGGCGACGCCCGTCGCAAACAGACCGGCAGTGCTGCGAAACTCGCGCGCCTCGACGGACACGAGCGCCTCAGCCTGCCCGCGATGCGCCGGCGAAAGCCTCGTCGCGGGCTTGCCGCACCAGCTCGCGCACCTGCTCCGCGTATTGCTGGATCTGCGAGTTGTGGCCGGCGACGAGCGCTCCGGCCATGCGCACCGGATCGCCGAAGAAGAAGCGCTCGTAGAGCACCTGGCGCGAGCCGAAGGCCGACAGCGCCGTGTCCCATGCCAGGCGATACAGCGGAATGCGCTCGAATGCGTCGGCGCGCGCCGCCTGATAGTACTTGCGGATGTCCTCGGCGAGGGGCCCCTTCACGTCCTGCTCGGTGGGCATCGCCACCAGACCGCTCGCGCCGATCTGCTGAATGATCTCCACCATGCGCGGGTACAGGCGCGGAAAGAGGTTGCGGGCGGCATCGAGCGGATCCCATGCGGGGCGCATGACACCCCACTCATCGAGCGCGGCGTCGACCTCCGCGGCGCGCAGGAACGCCTTCATGGTCTCGAGGTTGATCCACAGCTCCGCGAGCTTCTCCTGGATGTGCTGGAAGATCTCCGCGCCGATCGCATTCACCAGCAGCGAGGCGAGCCCGAGGATGAACTCGCTCTTGGCGATGTTCTTCACCACCACCTGATGGGTCATGTGCACGATGGCGCCGGTGCGCGCATAAGCCTGATTGCAGTGCGCGACGTCGCGGTACAAGAACACCTTCTCCCACGGCACGAAGACATCATCGAACACCACCACCGCATCCATCTCCTCGAAGCGCGAGCCGAGGGGATGATCGAAGTGCGAGCGGCCGTAATCGACGCTCTCTCGGCACAGAAAGCGCAACCCCGGGGTGTCGTTCGGGATGGCGAGGCCGAAGGCATACGGCGCATCCTCCTCCGTGGCACGCAGCACCGTCGAGGGAAACACCATGATCTCATCGGAGATCGGCAGCGTCGCGAGCATGCGGCAGCCGCGGATCACGATTCCCGCATCGGTCTCCTCCTTGACGCGCGCCGCAAGGAAGGGGTCGGCCTGCTGTGCGACGCTCACCGCGCGATTCGCCTGCGGCGGGATGAGGGTGTGGGTGAGACACAGATCCTGCTCGCGCAGCGTCTCGTAGTAGCGCGTGATGTTCGTGGCAAAACGCGGGTTGGCCGCGCCGAGGAAAGCCGCTCCGGCCGCATAGCCGGTCATCGCCCGATTGAGATAGTCGGGCACGCGTCCCATCATCCCATGGGTCGCCTGCTGCCACAGGCGCATCGCGCGGGTGACGCTCTCGAGCTCGGCGTGCGTGCGCGGCATCATGAAGGTGCGGCCGACGCTGCGGCCGCTGCTCGGGGAGGGATAGAGCGCAACCTCGGGGTGCTGCCACTGCAGATCGTAGAGGCTCGCGAGGGTGGCGACCCCGCCGGCGAGCGCGGGGTGCACCGTCACGTCCTTGACCTGCTCGCCGCGATACCACAGCGCCGGCGGCCGCTGGCGCAGCCTCTCGAGCACCTCCGCGCCGCGACGGGCGCCTCGGGCAGCATTCTCGGCGGTCGGGCTCATGGTGAACCTCTCATGATGTGAGCGTCGGTTAGCGCTAGCGTACGCTACCTCAGCAGGCGCAGCTCCTGTGCGCCTCGATCCCTCGCTGCGCGCCGCTCACGCTCGCAGGCGCATGCATCCTGCCAGGCTCGGCGGCAGCGCTCGGCGGCGATGGCGGGCGGGCAGCTCGCCACCTCGAGCACCAGATCGGAGGGTTTGAGCGGGCC
>DATJSR010000049.1:0-7766 GCA_035504015.1 Steroidobacteraceae bacterium | reverse complement strand
GAGCACCGCGACCGGATCGCAGCCGGGTACCGAAGTCACCGTCGTCATGGATGGCCGCCGCCGCAGCTTCACCATGGCGCAGGATGGCACGAGCCTGCTCGAGGCGGCGGAGAAGGCGGGTCTCACCTTGCCCTATTCCTGTCGCGACGGGATCTGCTCGACCTGCCGGGTCAAAGTACTCGAGGGCGAAGTGGCACTCGGTGAGCAATACGCCCTCGAGCCCTGGGAGCTCGCGGCAGGATTCACGCTGGCCTGTCAGGCAAGGCCGCGCTCGGCGCGCCTGACCTTGAGCTACGACGAGCGCTGAGGCGGGCGGGGCGCGCTGCATGTCCTTGCCCGTGAGCATCGAGCACGACGGCGAAGTCGGGGTGATCGTCATCGATCATCCGCCCGTGAATGCGCTTGCACGCGTGGTTCGGCAGGGGCTGCTCGATGCGATCGAGACCCTCGATGGGGAGCCTTCCGTTCGCGCCATCGTGCTGCATGGGCGAGGCAAGGCCTTCATGGCGGGCGCCGACATGCGCGAGCTCGATGATCCGCCGCTCTCACCGCGGCTCACGGACGTGCTGATGCGACTGGAGTCGTGTGCGAAGCCGGTGATCGCAGCCTTGCACGGCGCGGTGCTGGGCGGGGGTGCGGAGGCCGCACTCGCCGCGCACTACCGCTGCGCCACGCACGATCTCAACTTCGGCTTTCCCGAGGTCAAGCTCGGATTGCTTCCCGGCGCCGGCGGCACGGCGCGCCTGCCGCGACTCGTCGGCGTCCCGGAGGCGCTCGATCTGATGCTCGGCGGTGAGCCGCTCGATGCGCAGCGTGCGCTAGCGCTGGGGCTCATAGACCGCCTCATCGCGGGTGAGCCGCGAGCCGCAGGGCTCGAGTACGCGCGCGAGCTCATCAACGGGGGTGCCGGTCCGCGCCGCGCGCGCGAGCGCGGCATTGCCGACCGCGACAGCGCCGATGCGGCTCTGTTCGCGCGCTATCGAGCGAGGCTACCCAAGCACGCACGCGGCACACTCTCGGCAGAGGCCATTCTGGAGAGTGTCGCGGTCGCCCTGGAGCAGCCGCTCGAGCCCGCCGTCGAGTTCGCGCAGGAGCGCTTTCAGCGCTGCCGTACCTCGATACCCTCGCGTGCCCTGCGGCATCTTTTCTGGGCGGAGCGTCCCGCCACGCCGGCTCCCGAGGATGCGCGCCCCGTGCGGTCCGTCGCCATCCTGGGGGCGGGCACCATGGGCAGCGGCATCGCGGCGAGCTTCGCGCAGGCGGGCTTCGAGGTGCTGCTCATCGAGCCCGAGCAGCGCATGCGCGAGGCGGCGCGCGGGCGCATCCGCAGCATCGTCGAGGGTTCGGTGAAGCGCGGACGATTGACGCCACAGGCTGCCGAGCTGGCGCAGTCACGAATTCAATCCGCCTGCGATCTGGCCTCTGTCGGGGGCGCCGATGTGATCGTCGAAGCCGTCTTCGAGGACCGCACACTCAAGGAGCGAGTGTTCGCCGACCTCGGGCAGGTCTGCAAGCCGGGCGCGTTGCTCGCCACCAATACCTCGACGCTCGATGTGGGTGCGCTCGCCCGGGCGGCGGGACGGCCCGCCGACGTGGTCGGCATGCATTTCTTCAGCCCTGCCCACATCATGCGGCTCGTCGAGATCGTGGGCACGCCGCAGAGCTCGCCGCAGGCACTCGCCACGGCGCTCGCCGTCAGCCAGCGGCTGGGCAAGATCGGCGTCGTCGTGGGCAACGCTTTCGGCTTCGTGGGCAACCGCATGCTCTACCACTACGGCCGCGAGAAAGAGCTCATGCTGCTCGAAGGCGCAACGCCCGAGCATATCGATGCGGCGCTCGAGGAGTTCGGCATGGCCATGGGGCCGAACGCCGTCGGCGATCTCGCCGGATTGGATGTCGGCGTGAAGGCTCGCGCACAGTGGGCGGAGCGGCCCACCGACCCGCGCTTCTTTCGCATCTCCGAGCTGCTGGTGGCAGAGGGACGCCTCGGTCAGAAATGCGGGCGCGGCTTCTATCGGTACCTGGGAGCCGAGCAACGCCGGGTGAGTGACCCGGAGGTCATCGAGCTGATTCGCCGCGAGGCGCAGCGTCTCGGGATCGCGCAGCGGCAGATCTCGAGCGCGGAGATCGTGGAGCGCTGCATGCTCGCGCTGATCAATGGCGGTGCGCGGCTGCTCGAGCAGGGAATCGCGCGCTCGGCCGCGGATATCGATGTCATCTGGTGTAACGGCTATGGCTTTCCGCGCACCCGCGGTGGTCCGATGTTCCATGCCGACACGCTGGGGCTCGAGAGCGTGGTGCAGGCAACCGAGCGCTATCGAGCGCAGCTCGCAGATCCCGAATGGCGCGTCCCACCGCTCATCGCGAGCCTCGCCCGCTCCGGCGGTCGGCTGTCGCAGTGGCGGGCAGGCGCGCAGGCGTAGAGGAGGTGAGCACCATGCAGCTGCAGAGCTTTGTGGCGGGACGCTGGGTGAGCGGTGCCGATACGGGCGCGGCGCTGCGCGATGCAACGACGGGGGAGGTCATCGCCTACGCATCGAGCGCGGGCATCGACACCCGAGCGATGCTCGAGCACGCGCGCGAGGTGGGAGGAGCCGCGCTGCGCCGACTCAGCTTTCACGAGCGGGCGGGCCTTCTCAAGGCGCTCGCCAAGGATCTGAGTGAGCACAAGGAGGAGTTCTACGAGCTCTCCTTCGCGACCGGCGCCACGCGTGCGGACTCGTGGATCGATATCGACGGGGGCATCAGCACGCTCTTTGTCTATGCGAGCAAGGCAGCCCGCGAGTTGCCCGACGGCACGGTGTACCTCGATGGCGCCGTGGAGGTGCTTTCCAAGAGCGGCAGCTTTCTCGGACAGCACATCTGTGTCTCCCTGGAGGGCGTGGCCGTTCACATCAATGCGTTCAACTTCCCGGTGTGGGGCATGCTCGAGAAGCTCGCCCCGACGCTGCTCGCCGGGGTCCCGGCGGTGGTCAAGCCAGCAACCGCCACTTCCTATCTGACCGAGCGCGTCTTCCGACGCATCATCGAGTCGGGGATCCTGCCAGAGGGGACGGTGCAGCTGCTCTGCGGAGGGGTCGGCGATCTCTTCGAGCATCTTGGCTATCAGGACGTGATTGCATTCACGGGCTCGGCAAGCACGGCGCGCCGCCTGAAGCAGCATCCGCGGGTGATCGATCAGGCTGTGCGCTTCACGGCCGAGACCGATTCGCTCAACTCCTCGATTCTCGGGCCCGATGCCGGGCCGGGAACCGCAGAGCTCGATCTCTTCGTGGCCGAGGTGCTGCGCGAGATGACCTCGAAGGCCGGCCAGAAGTGCACCGCCATCCGCAAGGCGCTGGTGCCGGCCGCGCACCTGCCGGCCGTGCTGGGCGCCCTCGAGGCCGCGCTCGCGAAGGTGACACTGGGCAATCCGCGTCTCGAAGCGGTGAAGATGGGGCCGGTGGCATCGCTGGCGCAGCGCCGCGAGGTGCTCGAGCAGCTCGCCAAGCTCGAGCGCGAGGCCGACGTCGTGTGCGGTGGTATGGGCCGCACGCAACTGGTCGGTGCCGACAGCGAGCGCGGGGCCTTCATCGCACCGACGCTCCTTCGCTGCCGTGACGGCGCGAGTGCGCAGGCGGTGCATTCGGTCGAGGCCTTCGGACCGGTCTGTACCGTGATCGGCTACGACGGCATCGAGGAGGCCGTGACGCTCGCCAAGCGCGGCGGTGGCAGCCTCGTGAGCTCGGTGTTCTGTGGCGATGAGGGGATCGCTGCACGGCTGGTGCTGGGGCTCGCGCCCGCTCACGGGCGCATCCTCGTCGTCAACCGGCATTGTGCCAAGGACTCGACGGGGCATGGCTCGCCGCTTCCCCATCTCGTCCACGGCGGTCCTGGCCGAGCGGGCGGGGGCGAGGAGCTGGGAGGCATCCGCGGGGTGCTGCACTACATGCAACGCACTGCCGTGCAGGGCACGCCCGATGTGCTCAGCGCCGTGACGGGGCGCTACGTACGCGGTGCGCGCGAGCTCACGCCGGATCGGCACCTGTTTCGCAAGACTTTCCACCAGCTGCGGATCGGCGACACGCTGCGCAGCCCAGCACGCGAGGTGAGCCTCGAGGACATCGAGGCCTTTGCCGAGCTGACGGGTGACCGCTTCTATGCACACATGGACGAGGAGGCCGCACGACGCAACCCGCTATTCGGGGGGCGCGTCGCCCATGGCTACTTCCTGGTTTCCGCCGCCGCAGGCCTGTTCGTCGATCCGGCGTACGGGCCGGTGCTGGCCAACTACGGTCTCGAGGGCCTGCGCTTCCTCAAGCCCGTGAAGCCTGGGGACCGGATCAAGGTGCGCCTCACGTGCAAGGAGAAGTCGCTGCGCGCGGAGAAGGGCTACGGTGAGGTCCGTTGGGATGCCGAGATCACCAACCAGGACGGCGCCGTCGTCGCCAGCTACGACGTGCTCACCTTGGTGAGCACGGCGGCCGTTTAGCGCCTTGGTGAGCGCAGCAGCTGTTTAGCGTATAAGGTAGGGATGCCAGCCCCAGCCTCCGCCGAGCCCGCCGAGCAGCAGGTCCTCAGCCGCTCGCTGCGGCCCCGCCACGTCTCGATGATCACGATCGGGGGCATCATCGGCGCGGGGCTCTTCGTCGGCAGCGGCGTTGCGATCGCCGCCGCCGGCCCCGCCATCATCATCAGCTACGCGCTCACCGGCTTTCTGATCCTGCTGGTCATGCGCATGCTGGGGGAGATGGCCGTCGAGATGCCCCACGTGCGCTCCTTCACCGAATACACGCGCGCAGCCCTCGGTAACTGGGCGGGGTTCTCGGTGGGCTGGCTGTATTGGTACTTCTGGGTGGTGGTGATACCGGTCGAGGCCATCGCCGGCGCGGGAATCATCCAGGCGTGGTTGCCGCCATCGCTGCAGCTCGCGCAGTGGCAGATCGGGGCCGCGCTGATGGCGCTCATGACCGGCGTCAATCTCATGTCGGCGCGCACCTATGGCGAGTTCGAGTTCTGGTTCTCCTCGGTCAAGGTCGCCGCGATCATAAGCTTCATCCTCATCGTCGGCGCCTACGCCTGCGGCTTTCGCTCGGCCACGGGGCCGACGTTCTCGAATCTCGTCGCCTATGGTGGATTTGCGCCCAAGGGAGCCTTTGCGGTGCTGGCCGCCGTGACGACAGTCATCTGGTCGATGATGGGTGCGGAGGTAGTCACGATCGCTGCCGCCGAATCCCCGGAGCCCGCGCGGGCGGTGGCGCGCATGACCTCCACGATCGTGAGCCGCATCGTCATCTTCTATATCGGCTCCCTGCTCGTGATCGTCTGCGCCCTGCCCTGGAGGCGCGTGATGCCCGGCCAGTCGCCCTTCACGCTCGCCCTGGATCAGGTTCATTTCCCCTACGCCAGCACCGTCATGGCCGCGGTGATCCTCATCGCCGTGCTCTCCTGCCTCAATTCCTCGTTCTATGTCGCCTCTCGCGTGCTGTTCGTGCTCGCAAGCCGCGGCGATGCGCCGCGCTGGCTGGTGCGCACCAACAAGCGCCACGTGCCCGCGCACGCCGTGCTGCTCGCGAGCGTGGTGGGATTTGCGGGCGTGATCGCGGCGAAGCTCTCCCCGAGCGTGGTGTTTGCGTTTCTGGTGAATGCATCCGGCGCGATCATCGCGGTGATCTATTTGCTGATCGGCGTCTCGCAGGTGCGCTCGCGACGTGCGCGCGAGCTCGCGGGTGGCCCTGCTCCCGCGCTGCCTATGTGGCTCTTTCCCTGGCTGAGCTATCTCGCCATCGCGGGGATGGCCTTGGTGCTCGTCGCCATGGCGCTCACCCCGGCTCATCGAGCGGAGTTCTGGACGAGCGCCGTCTCGGTGGCCGTGGTGCTCAGCGCATTCGGCGCGCAGCAGTTGGCCCGCCGCCAGGCGCACTCGGCGGGAGCTGTGCGAAGTCCCTGACGCAGCTGAGCGGCGCTGCGCTCGCTCAGGGCCGCTGCCGCGCGGTTTCCGGAACGAAGAGCGCCCCGATGATAGCCGACGCCGTCGCGACCACGACCGGGTACCACAATCCCGAATACATGTCCCCGGTAATGGCGACCAGTGAGAAGGCGACCGTTGGCAGGAAGCCGCCGAACCAGCCCACGCCGATGTGATAGGTCACCGACATCGACGTGTAACGGATGCGTGGCGGAAAGAGCTCGACGAGCCAGGCCCCGAGCGCGCCATAGGCGAGTGCCACGTAGACCATCAGCAACAGCAGCAGCAGAAGCACCACCGGATAGTTGATGCGCGCGGGGTCTGCCTTGGCGGGGTATCCGGCCGCGCTCAGAGCCCGGTGCAGCACGCTCGCGAACCGCTCGCTCGCCAGCTTGAATTGCGCGGCATTCATCGGCTCACCCTCGAACGACTCGATGAGCGCCGGCGATCCAGTGGCCTGGCCGATGCGTACGACAGCCAGGCTTCTTGCGCTGCCCACCTCTGTGCTGTACGGCACGCCGGCCCTTGCGAGTGCCGCCTTGGCAATGTCGCAGGAGCGCACGAAGCGCTTGCGCCCGATCGGGTCGAACTGAAAGCTGCAGCCATCGGGGTCGGAGATGACCGCGACCGGAGCTCGCTCGGCAGCCTGCTCCATCGCCGGGTTCGCATAATGCGTGATCCCGTGGAACACCGGAAAGTAACTGGCCGCAGCGAGGGCGCAGCCCAGCACGAACACGGGCTTGCGCCCGATGCGGTCCGAGATGGCGCCGACGATCACCAGCAGCGGTGCCCCGAGCACGAGTGCCGCTGCGATCAGCAGGTTTGCAGCCTGTGCGTCGAGCTTGAGCACCTGCGACAGGAAGAACAGCGAGTAGAACTGTCCGCCATACCAGATCACGGTCGCGCCGGCGGTGGCACCGAACAGCCCGAGCAGCACGAGGCGCAGATTGCTCCAGCTGCCAAAGGACTCGCGCACCGGGGCCTTCGAGCGCGTGCCCGCGGCGACCATCTCCTGAAAGACCGGGGACTCCGTCAGCTGCAGACGGATGTAAACGGAGATCGCGAGCAGCAGCACCGAAGCGAGGAACGGCACGCGCCAACCCCAGCGCTCGAAGTCGGCTCCGAAAAGGCTGCGACACGTGAGAATCACGCTCAGACTGAGCAGCAGTCCGAGCGTGCCCGTCGTCTGTATCCAGCTGGTGTACAAGCCTCTCTTGCGGGGCGGGGCGTGCTCGGCGACGTAGATTGCTGCTCCGCCGTACTCACCACCGATGGCCAGCCCCTGCATGATGCGCAGGCAGACGAGCGCCGCTGGTGCGCCGAGACCGAGCGTTGCGTAAGTGGGCAGAATGCCGACGAGCCCCGTGGTGGTGCCCATGATGAGAATCGTCATCAGAAACGTTCTCTTGCGCCCGACCAGGTCACCCAGGCGACCGAATATCAGGGCGCCGAAGGGCCGGACGGCAAATCCAGCGGCAAACGTGAGCAGCGCCAGGATGAAGGCCGTGGTGTCGTTGACGCCTGCGAAGAACTGCCTGGATATGAGTGCCGCGAGCGATCCGTAGAGAAAGAAGTCGTACCACTCGAAGACCGTTCCCAGACTCGCGGCCAGGATGACGTGGCGATGAGCCCTGTCGATGCCGAATGCGCCAGGCGGTAGAGCGACGACGTTCATCGGTGCTTGCTGTATCGTTGGGCGGCGTCGCTTGACGCTCTGCTGCGACGATATCATTGCTGGGCGGTCCTCGCGGAGCGAATCTGCCCGAGCATGGGTTTACGCTCGTACAGCGCTAGAATGTGCGGCGCAGCTTTGACACGC
>DATJSR010000048.1:0-17363 GCA_035504015.1 Steroidobacteraceae bacterium | reverse complement strand
GCGATGATGCTCTCGTGCCCGACGTAGTAGGTGATGTCATCGAGCTGCAGCGTGCAGCCCATCAGCGCCGCCTGACGCAGGAGCGCGGGCACGTGGGGCCGCTCCATGAATCCATAATGTGCCGTGGCGCGCCAGATGTCGGCGGCGAGCTGCGTGAGCTCGAGCCGCCGTGCGGCATTCACCCACGGGATCTGCTCGCTGATGACGGTGAGCACCAGCACCCGCTCGTGCAGGGAGCGGTTCTTCTTCACGTGCCAGAGCATCACCGGCGGGGTGTCCTGGCGGGTGCGCGTGACGAAGACCGCCGTTCCCGGAACGCGCGGCACGTGCTGCGCTTTCAACTGCTCGAGAAAGGTGCCGATCGGAATGGCCGCTTGGCTCGCGGCGCGGGACACCGCCGCGGTGCCGCGATGCCAGGTGAGCATCAGCAGATAGACGACCGCTGCGAGCATGAGCGGCACCCAGCCGCCCTCGAACAGCTTCACCAGGTTTGCCAGGAAGAAGCTGGCATCGACCAGGAGAAAGGCGCCGGCGAGCGCGGCGCTTGCCGGCAGGCTCCAGCCCCACACCTGCCGCAGCGCCATGAAGATGAGCGCAGAGGTCATGAGCATGGTGAGCGATACGGCGATGCCGTAGGCCGAGGCGAGGTTGTCCGACTTGCCGAAACCCAGGGTGAGACTCACGGTCGCGAGTGCCAGCAGCCAGTTGACCGAGCCGACGTAGATCTGTCCGTAGCCCTCCTGGGAGGTCTGGCGGATGCGCAGCCGCGGCAGCCAGCCGAGCTGGATCGCCTGGCGGGTCATCGAGAACGCTCCCGTGATGATCGACTGGCTGGCGATGATGGTCGCCAGGGTGGCGAGCACGATGAGCCCGAGGAGCATCGGCTGCGGGCACAGGTGATAGAAGATGTTGTCGTTGGTCGCGGCTCCCGCCAGCACGATCGCCGCCTGTCCGGCGTAGTTGAGCAGCAGACTCGGAAAGACGATCGCCGACCATGCTACGCGGATGGGCCGCGCCCCGAAGTGCCCCATGTCCGCATACAGCGCCTCCGCCCCCGTCACGCACAGGAAGACCCCACCCAGGACGATGAAGCTCGCGTACCCGTGTCCCAGCAGGTAGCGCAAGCCATAGCGCGGATCGATCGCCGCGAGCACCGCCGGATGTTGCAGGATGCCCCACACACCGAGCACCGCGATAACCACGAACCAGCAGGCCATGACCGGACCGAAAGCCTTGCCGATGCGCGCGGTGCCCAGAGGCTGCACCGTGAAAAGCAGCACCAGCACGGCAACGGAAAGCGGCAGCACGTAGTGCTTGAGCGCCGGCACCGCGATGTCGAGACCCTCGAGCGCCGAGAGCACCGAGATCGCCGGCGTGATCGCGCCATCGCCATAGATGAGGGCCGCGCCGAAGAGGCCGAGGGCGACGATGAGGGGACGCTGGCGCCCCTTGAGCCCGAGCAGCGCCATCAGTGCGAGGATGCCCCCTTCCCCGTCGTTGTCGATGCTCATGGCGACACTGACGTATTTCACACTGGTGACGATCACGAGCGTCCACAGAATGAGCGAGAGCACCCCGAGGGTCACCTCGGCGCTCGGGTGCCCGCCGGTCATATCGAGCACCGTCTTGAGCGTGTACAGAGGGCTGGTGCCGATGTCGCCGAAGACGACGCCGAGGGCGGACACCGCCACGACCGTGGCGGCGCTGCGCGGCCTCGCGCGCAGCGTGGGTGCAGGAGGCGGCGTCGACATCGGGTGAGAATACCGGCATTCTGCGAGCGTGACATGGCGAGTGTGGGTCGCCTTTGCCGCGTTGTGCGTGCTGTGGGGCATCCCTTACTTCTTCATCAAGGTGGCAGTGGTCGAGGTCTCACCCGTGGCGGTGGCCTGGACGCGCCTGACCCTGGGCGCCGCCGTCCTGTTGCCCATCGCCTGGCAGCGCGGTGCGCTGCGCGGCATCGCTGCGCATGCGGGGGCGATATGCGCTTTCGCGATCACCGAGCTCGTCTTTCCTTTCGTGCTCATCGCCTGGGGTGAGCGCTGGATCAGCTCCTCCCTGACCGGCATCCTGATTGCCACCGTTCCTCTGACCGTGATCCTGCTCGCGCCACTCTTCGGCGTGCGCGAATCGCTGAGCGTGCGCCGTGTGGGGGGCCTCGTCGTCGGCTTCGCCGGGGTGCTCGTGCTGCTCGGACTCGATGCGCCTGGAGACCTGCATTGGTGGCTGGGCGCAGCGTGCGTGCTGATCGGCGTCGTCGGCTACGCGAGCGGCGCGCTCATCGTGCAGCGTCACCTGCGCGGGCTCGACCAGCTCGGCAGCGTGGCGGCGAGCCTCGCGGTGGCGGCGGTGCTGCTGCTGCCCGCGGCGCTGCTGTCCG
The DNA here is from genome assembly GCA_035504015.1 of Steroidobacteraceae bacterium. Taxonomy (GTDB): domain Bacteria; phylum Pseudomonadota; class Gammaproteobacteria; order Steroidobacterales; family Steroidobacteraceae; genus JASHUC01. The sequence goes on along the minus strand of DATJSR010000048.1, from coordinate 14,986 downwards.
CGCCCTCTCAGCTGCCGTCACTGTCCGTGACGCTCTCGCTCATCGTGCTCGGTATCCTCTGCACCGCGCTCGCCATGGTGCTGTACTTCTTCCTGATCTCGCAGGCGGGCGCGGCGCGCGCCGCCGTCATCACCTACGTGAACCCTGCCGTGGCGACGCTGCTCGGCATCACCGCCCTGCACGAGGTGGCGGGGACGGGCCTCGCTGCGGGCCTGGTGCTGATTCTCGGGGGCTCATGGCTCGCGACGCAGCGCATCTCCTGAGCGAGGCGTACGCGCCGCGCCTGCGCGCCCGCAGCGGCCTCACCGGCACTCGCGTCGCGCCGGTGCGCCTGCTGCTGTGCCTGATGCTCAGCGCCTGCACGCTGCTGCCCCCGCCGCGCGGCAGCGCCGACCCCTCCGCGCCGGTGACCCGTATCTTCGTCGTGCGTCGCAGCTGGCATGTGGATGTGGGCTTTGCGCGAGCGGACCTGCGCGCCCCGCTCACCGAACTGCTGCCGGCGCCACAGACGCGCTATCTCCTCTTCGGCTTCGGCGACCGCCACTACCTGCTCGCGCGCGAGCACGGCCCGAGCACCCTGCTCGCCGCCGCCTGGCCGGGCCCCGGAATGATCCTCACCACCGCGCTCAAGGGCACCCCTCAGGAGGCCTTCGGGGCGGCGAACGTAGTGCAGCTCGCGGTCAGCGCGCGGCAGCTGCAGCGGCTCGAGCGATTCATTTGGGGCACCCTCAGTGAGGAGGATCGGGCCGAGGATCTCGGGCCCGGGCCCTATCCCGGCAGCCGCTATTACGCCTCGCCCCTGCGCTACTCGGCACTGCACACCTGCAACACCTGGGTCGCGCAGGCACTGCAGAGCGCCGGACTCGCCATCAGGTCGACCGGCGTCGTCCTCGCCGGTCAGATCTGGCACCAAGTCGAGCGGCTCGAGCGCGCGCAGTCGGCCGCGCCGGCCGTGCCTGCCTCAGCGCGAGCTCGTTGAGCGCGCGTGCCCTATTTGCAGGGTGGGCTCGTTCCGTCGGAGCAAACGACCGTCGAGCCCGGCGGGGCGATGACCGTGGTGCTCGAAGCGGGCGGATTGGGGCTGCCGCTGCTGATGCAGGCGGACAGCAGGGGCAGGAGACACATGGCTGCCAATAGTTTCTGCATTTGGATCACCCTCGGTGAACTGAACCGCTGCAGCCATTGTCCAGTTCGCCCGCAGCAATGCTGTCGCCCGCTCACTCAAGCTCGGGTCGGCGCATTCCTACAGCTTCGGCCGCAGGCGTTGCGCTCAGGTCTGCAGCGAATGCAGGGTCCGCCGCTCCACACCGTAGGGATCGTGCACGAGCTGACACTCATCGTTGAAGATCATGGTCGCACGCGTGCGCATGTCGAAGGGCTCCCACCGCGGCAATCCCGGATGGCTCGGGTTGCCGGTACGCGCAAACGCCACCCACGCACGGCTCATGTTCGTGGCAAGCGCATAGCGATCCTCGCCCGAGCCCACCATCGAGCGTGCCGCATCCACGTTGTCGAACACGAAGGGAATCTCGACCGTGTGGAACGAGCGCAGTTTTCCCTGCCGCACGGGCGAGCGCCAGGTGAAGTAGTACTGATAAACCGCCGCCTGTGCCTGCTCGGCCTTGCGCTCGGTCTCGGTGACCACGCCCGCGCGAAAGGTGGCATCGGAGGCGATGATGAGATAGAGGTCGGTGTTGCTGGCCTTCGGCCGGCCCGCGCGGTACACCGCGATGAGCTCGCTCACCTGAGCGTCGCTCGCCTTGCGCAGCAGCTGCTTCACATGGGCGTGCAGGCTGGCCGCATCGATCGGATCGAGCAGCTGATGCGGAAAGAAGGTCACCTCCGTCTCGACCGTGCCGATGAGCAGCGGCACTTGCGCGGAGAGCTTCGGGGCGACGGGGTCGAAGGGATCGCTCGGCAGCGTGCTCCCGTCAACGACGGGACCCAGGGCGAGGGGCGGCCCGGCACTTGCCTCGGTGGGCGCGAGCAGCTGCTCGGGGGTCAGCATCAGCAGCCGCTCGAGCTGGGTGTCGGCGAGGTTGAGCCGCGCCAGATACTGCTGCGTCGTGCGCATGGCCGCCTCCGGCGCGATGCCTTTGACGGCGGCGCCGCTTTGCACGATGGCGCGGTGAAACAGCCCGTGGGCGCTCGGCATGGCCATGAGCGAGCTCACCTTGCCGCCCCCGCCCGACTGACCGAAGATCGTGACGTTGCCCGCATCCCCGCCGAAGGCACCGATGTTGTCGCGAATCCACTCGAGCGCGGCGATGATGTCGAGATTGCCGAGGTTGCTCGTGCGCGCAAAACGCTCGCTCTTGAGCCCCGCCAGGTACAGATAGCCGAGCACCGAGAGGCGGTGGTTCAGCGTGACCACCACCACCTCGTGCTTGCCCGCGAGCGCGGCGCCGTCGTAGCAGATGAAGCCACCGGAGCCGCTGGTGTAGCCCCCGCCGTGCAGCCACACCATCACCGGATAGCGGTGGGCGTGCCCGGGGCGCGCCGTCCACACGTTGAGCACCAGACAGTCCTCGCCCATCGGTTCGTTGCGATCCATGGGCTCGACTTCAGGCGGTACCATGCCGTGAAACGCCGACAGCAGCTGCGGGGAGCGATGTCCGAGCTCGAAGGCCTCGCGCACACCGCTCCAGGGCTGCGGCCGCGCGGGCGGCTGAAAGCGCGCGTCCCCGGCGCTCGAGGCGGCGTAGGGCACACCCTTGAAACAGTGGACCGTCCCCTGGCGCACGCCGCGGAGCTTGCCTGCGCTCGTCTCGACGGTGACGCCCGGGCTCGTTGCTGCATCCACGGCCCACACGGAGCTGCCGCACGCCAGTGCGCCGGCAGCGAGTGACCCTCCGCCCACGAACTCTCGGCGACCGATCATCGTGCACCCCTTCATTCCTGGCGCGGCATGGCCGCGGCCGATTGTCCATCGACTGCGCCGGGCACTGCAACCGGCGCGTACCATCGCACGCGCTCGCGCGGTTGACCAGTCAAGAAAGGCGGCGCGCCGGGGCTCGCAGGCTGCGGGGCCCTGCTTGCGGCGATGCGCTTTCCTGATACAAGATGCCCCGGATCAGCGCCGATCGATCGAGCTGCGCGGGCCGGGGGAGCTCCATGCGTGACATGCTGCGAGGCAAGCTGGCCGCCCTGGCCGCCGTGGGCCTGGCGCTCGCAGCAGACACGGTCGCGCACTCCAAGCAGCCCGCGGCGCGTGCGGGTGGCGCTGCCTCATCGGCCGCCCCGCTCGTGGTCCACGTACTGCCCGTCCAGGGCAACATCTACATGCTGGTCGGCGCCGGCGGCAACATCACGGTGCAGCTGGGCAGCGACGGGGTGCTGCTGGTCGACAGCGGCCTGGCACGCGCCAGCGATCAGGTGCTCGCGGCCGTGCGTCAGCTCTCGGACAAGCCGATCCGCTACATCATCAATACGCACTTCCACGCCGACCACACCGGCGGGAACGAGGCGCTTGCCAAGGCGGGCAGCTTCATCGCCGGCGGCAACGTCGTGGGCAACATCGGCGCGAGCGCCGGCAATCAGGCCATGGTGATCGCTTTCCAAAGCGTGCTCGAGCGCATGAGCGCGCCCTCGGGCGAGCAGAGCCCCACGCCCCAGGGCGCCTGGCCCACCGAGACCTACACCACGCCCGAGCGCAAGCTGTTCTTCGATGGCGAGGGCATCGAGATCATCCACATCCCGGCCGCGCACACCGATGGCGACAGCCTGGTGTTCTTTCGTCGCTCGGATGTGATCAGCACGGGCGATGTGTTCGTCACCACCAGCTATCCGATCGTCGATCTGGCCCATGGGGGCAACATCCAGGGGGTGATCGCCGCGCTCAACCGCATCATCGACATCGCGATTCCGGCCGAGAATCAGGAAGGCGGCACGCTCGTCATTCCCGGTCACGGTCGCTTGTGCGACGTCGCGGACGTGGTGTTCTACCAGGAGATGGTCACGATCATCCGCGACCGTGTACAGCACATGCTGAGCAGCGGCATGAGCCTGGCGCAGGTGCAGGCCGCGCGCCCCACGCTCGACTACGATCCGCGCTATGGCGCCACGAGCGGCTTCTGGACCACCGAGAAGTTCGTCGAGGCGGTCTACCGCAGCCTCAGTGCGCAGCACTAGAGCGCCCTCGGGCCACCTCGCAAGTCATCCGGAGAGCAGCATGAAGCGTCTGTTGGGTATCACGGCACTGCTCGCGCTCGGCACGGGCGCAAGTCAGGCCCATCACTCCTTCGCGGCGACGTATTTCGTCGACCGCGAGGTGACGATCGAGGGCACGCTCACGCAGTTCCTGTATCGCAACCCGCACTCCTTCGTGAAGGTGGCGGCTCCCGATGACAAAGGACAGCTGCAGACCTGGTCGGTCGAATGGGGCGGTGGCGCACAGCTCACCCAGGAGCACGTCACGCGCGAGACCCTGAAGCCCGGGGATCACGTGGTCGTCAGCGGCAATCCGGGGCGCGATCCCACCGAGCACCGCATCCGTCTGCACCGCATCGTGCGTCCGAAGGACGGCTGGAAGTGGGAAGGGGTGATCATGTGAGTGCTCGCGCGGCGTACCTGCATCGCCGGATCGCCGTAGCCACCGGCGGAGTGCTCGCGTGGCTCGTGCTGTGCCTGCCCGCGCACGCACAGTTCGGGGCAGGCGCGCCCCCGCCGCCCGCCAATCCGCGCGCCGCGGCACCTCTGGATCTCAGCGGCTACTGGGTCTCGATCGTCACCGAGGATTGGCGCTATCGCATGCTCACCCCTGCGAAGGGCGATTTCCCGGGCGTGCCACTCAATGCCGCGGGGCGTGCGCTCGCCAATGCGTGGGACCCGGTCGCCGACGAGGCGCGCGGCGAGCAGTGCAAATCCTATGGCGCGCCCGCCATCATGCGTGTGCCGACCCGGCTGCACATCGTGTGGGTCGATGATCGCACGCTGCGCATCGACACCGACGCGGGCGAGCAGACGCGGCTGCTGCATTTCTACGGCACGATGCCTGGCACCGAGCCGCCTTCCTGGCAGGGCTACTCGGTCGCAAGCTGGGAAGGCATGCGGGTCGGCCCGCCCGTCACCACCGTCAACACCAACATCAACGCGGCCCGGCGCCCCTCCGCCGAGGGCTATCTCAAGGTGATCACCGGTGCGCTGCGTGCGGGCTATCTGCGCAAGAACGGCGTGCCGTACAGCGCCGCGGCGCGCGTCGAGGAGTACTTCGACAGCTTCAAGGAGCCAAACGGGGACACCTGGCTCATCGTCACCTCGGTGGTGACCGATCCGCAGTACCTCGACGGCTCCTTCATCACGAGCTCGCAGTTCAAGAAGGAGCCCGATGCGGCGCGCTGGCATCCGGCCCCCTGCGAGGCGCGCTGATGCCGAGCTTCGGCGGCTGGCTGCAGTGGCTGCACGACACGCCGCTCAGCATCACCATGCGCGACTCGCTCTGGGCCGAGCCCATCGTCGAGACCGTGCACGTGCTAACCCTCACGGTCTTCCTCGGGTTCGTCATCCTGCTCGATCTGCGCCTGCTCGATGTGACGCTGCGGCGCTTTGCCGTCTCGGAGATCTTCCGCCAGCTCAATCCCGGCCTCTTCGGCGGCTTCGCCATCATGATCGCCACCGGGCTGCTGCTCTTTGCAGGCGATCCGGTGGCGGTCTACAGCACGCTCTTCTTCAAGCTGAAGATGCTGATGCTGGTGCTCGCCGGCATCAACATCCTGTGGTTCAACCACACGCTCGGGCGACGCCTGCCACAATGGGACGCGCAAAGCGCGACGCCGGGTGCGGCCAAGCTCGCTGGCCTCGCCTCGCTCGTGCTGTGGGTGCTGATCGTCGCCGCCGGGCGCGGCATCGCCTACCAGCTGCCCCCGCCTTGAGCACGCTCCGATGAGCCCGTCCCTGGCGCAGCTGTTGCTCGAGTTCTGCCACTGGTGCAACGGCTCGTTCTTCGGCCACGGTATCCGCGATTCGGTGTGGCTGTTTCCATTCGTCGAGATCTTTCACCTGCTCGCCCTCGGTGTGCTCGGCGGGCTGGTGTTGCTGCTCAATCTGCGCCTGCTCGGGCTGCGCTTTGCCGGCACACCTGCGGCCGTGCTCTGGGGCGAGGTTCGCCCATGGCTCATCGGCGCGCTGCTGGTGATGCTCGCCTCGGGCTTCCTGCTGTTCTCCACCGAGGCGGTGAAAATGTACGGCAACTGGGCCTTCCAGCTGAAAATGCTGCTGCTCGCGCTCGCCGTGCTCTTCACCTTCACGATCCATCGCCGCGTGCTGCGTGCCGATCCCGCGCGCCTGCCGCCGCTGGTGCGATGGGCGTGCGCCCTGCTGTGCCTCGGACTATGGTCGGGCGTGGGGCTCGCCGGCCGTGCCCTCGGCTACGTCACCACGAGCGTCGGGTCGGTAAGCTGAGCAGCCCAGCGATCGCGCCGGGGGACGCCCGCACCCCGCAGCGAGACGCTCTCCCTATTTTTGGGGCCCCTGCCGTGCCATGGTTCACATAAGCTGGCCGTGCGCCCCGCCTGTTGCGGCGCCGCAGCCTAAGATTCCGGGAATGGAAGTTGATGGCCTTACTGGGAAGCATGTCTCGCAAAACCCGTGAGCGCTCCGACGGTGCGCGTGCTGCTCCCGAGCACGAGGAGGTCGTGCACGGGCTGATCTCCGAGCTGCGGATGATGGTGCGCTCCCTGCTGCGCTCACCGGTGGGCAAGACCCTGGTGATGCTCGCCGCGGCGATCGTGGTCGTGGTGGGAGGGACCGCGTACTGCCAGATCCGCCTCGCCGCCTGGAATAAGCCGTTCTACGACGCCGCATCGCGGCGCGACCTGCACGCGTTCCTGGTGGAGCTCGGCATCTTCGGCATCATCGCCGGCTCGCTTCTCGCGCTGAATGTGTTCCAGAAGTGGCTGGGCGAGACTCTGAAGCTCAAGCTGCGCGAAGGGCTCGTGGGTGACCTGCTGCGCGATTGGATGCAGCCCCGGCGTGCCTTCTGGCTCGCCAATGCCGGACCCATCGGCGTCAACCCCGACCAGCGCATGCACGAGGACGCACGCAAGCTGTGCGAGCTGTCCTCGGATCTGGGGATCGGGCTGCTGCAAGCCTCGATCCTCTTCGCCTCCTTCGCCCAGGTGCTGTGGGTGCTCTCGAGCAACTTCACGGTGCGCCTCTCCGGACACGACTACCTCATCCCCGGCTTCATGCTGTGGGTCGCCGTGATCTACGCGAGCACCGGCTCGCTGCTCTCCTACTGGGTGGGACGCAGCCTCATCCCGCGCAACGCCGAGCGCTACGCCCGCGAGGCCGACCTGCGCTTCGCGCTGGTGCGCATCAACGAGCACCTGGATGGGATCGCACTCGCCGCGGGTGAGACCGACGAGCGGCGGCGCGTGGAGCTGCACCTGCGGCAAGTGCTCGCGGCCACGGCACGCCTCGTCACGGGACTCACCAATCTCACTTGGGTCACGGCAGGCTTCGGCTGGATCACCATCATCGCGCCAATCCTGGTCGCGGCCCCGCTGTACTTCACGGGCAAGATCTCCTTCGGCGGCCTCATGATGGCGGCGGCCGCCTTCACCCAGGCACAGTCCTCGCTGCGCTGGTTCGTCGACAACTTCAGCGTGATTGCCGACTGGCGCGCGACGCTGCTGCGTGTTGCCGCCTTCCGCCACGCGCTCACCGGGGATGAGGGCGGCCAGGATTTCGACTCGCGCATCGAGTACGGGCACGGCGAGGCTGGGGTGCTGCGCATCGAGCAGCTGGAGATCCTCTCGCCCGCCGGTCGCGACGTGATCCGCGAGCGCAGCGTCGCCATCCATGCCGGCGATCGGGTGCTCATCGTCGGGGCACCCGGCACCAGCAAGACGCTGCTGTTTCGCGCACTCGCCGGGCTGTGGCCCTGGGGCAGCGGACGCATCGTGCGCCCGGCCGAGGAGCCCATGCTCTACTTGCCGCGCGGTACGCCGTATCTGCCGCGCTCGACGCTGCGCGAGGTGCTCGCCTACCCCGCGAAGACCGAGCAGTTCGATCCCGGCGCCTTCGCCCCCGCCCTGCGCCGCCTCGGACTCGAGCAGCTCGTCGCGGCGCTCGATGAGACACGCCGCTGGGACCGCGATCTCAGCCAGGACGAGCAGCTCTCGCTCGCCTTCGCGCGCATCCTGCTGCAGAAGCCGCCATGGCTGGTGATCGATGATGCCCTGAGCTCGCTGGAGGACGACACGCTCGAGCGCGTCCTCGATGTCTTCGCCAACGAGCTGCGGCAAACGAGCATCATCCAGATCGGCCGCGCGGCTCAGGCTCGCGATCCGCTCTTCTCGCACGTGCTGCACCTGATCCGCACACCAATCCTGCGGGCGGTGCGCCGTGACAACGCCGCACATGTGTGAGAGACGCCGCCCGCGTGCTCGAGCGCGCTGCGGCCTCCTCCTGGGCTCCTTGCTGCTGCTCATCCGAGCACACGCCGATACCACGCAGCTCGAGTTTCATCCGCCGGCGCAGCTGAGCGATTCCGCCGCCGCGACCGTCATGCGCGATCTCGCCGTGCGCATCCTACCGGTGTACCAGGACGATGATCAGAATCGCTATCTGTCGAATCTGTCGGCCCTGCAGCTCGTGGCGGGCAATCCTCAGGCGGCCTACGCCTCGCGCGAGTCGCTGCGCGAGCGGCGCGGCACCGATGCCGGCGATCTCTATCGCACCCTCATCAACGATATGTACACTCATGCGCTTGCGCTGGTGGCGGAGCGGCACGTGCCCTTCGCCCGCGCCTTTGCGCAGTCCTACCGCGAGGTCGTGCGTACGCTCGATGACCGCTCGGCGCTCGGGCTGCAGAACTATCTCGCGCGCTCGGCGCCGGTGTTTGCGCAGAGCGTGCAGCACTCCTTCGATCAGTGGCGCGCGAAAGGCTCTATTCCGCAGCCCGATGCCCTGCGCCTCATCGATGACTACCTCGGGTACGAGGCCACGAGCTCCTTTGCGCCGTACCTGGAGGCGCTCAATGCCGAGGACGACCGGCGCCGCTACGTGATCGAGCCGGCGGTGGCCGTGCGCACTTCCGAGGACACGGCGCTCGCGATCGTGGTGGTACGCCCGCGCGATGCACCGAAGCCACTGCCGGCGCTGCTCGAGTTCACCCTGCGCGGCTTTCCGCAGATCGATGCCAAGGAGAGCGCCGCGCACGGCTACGTGGGCGTCGTCGCCTTCGGGCCAGCGCGCGGACCCGAGCGCAGCATCGTGCCCTTCGAGCACGGCGGGGAGGATGTGCGCGCGGTGATCGACTGGATCACCATGCATCCCTGGAGCGATGGGCGCGTAGGGATGTACGGCTCCGGCTATGGCGCCTTTGCGCAATGGGCGGCGAGCTTACATCCTCCGGCGGCGCTCAAGGCGCTCATGCCCTCCGATGCCACCGCACCCGGTATCGACTTCCCGATGCGCGGGAGCATCTTTCAGAACGAGGGCTTTCGCTGGTCCTATTGCGTCACGCACACGCGCCGCGCCGATCAGCTGCGCTGCGCGGACGAGAACACCTGGCGCATGCTCAATGAGAGCTGGTATCGCAGCGGGCGGCGCTACCGCGACCTCGATGGCCTCTTCGGCAGGATCAATCCGATCTTCCGCCGCTGGCTCAACCATCCGAGCTACGACCGCTACTGGCAGAGCATGATCCCCTACCAGCAGCAGTTTGCGGCGATCGGCATTCCGGTGCTCGCCACCACCGGCTATTACTCGGCAAGCGAGGTCGGCACGCTCTACTACTTCGGCGAGCACCTGCACTACGACCCCAAGGCCAATCACATTCTGCTGATCGGTCCCTACGATGAGGGCGCTCCCGAGGAGAATCCCGCCCCGATACTGCATGGCTACACGGTCGATGGCGCGGCGCTCATCGATTTGCACGCCCTGCGCTACCAGTGGTTCGACTACATCCTCAAGGGCGCCGCGCGGCCGGCGCTCATCGGCGATCGTCTCAATTACGAGGTGGCCGGCGCCAACAGCTGGCGCCACGTCGCCTCGCTCGATGCCATGAGCAATGGCACCACACGCTGGTACTTGGAACCCTCGAACGAGCCAAAAGTCCCGAGCACGCACGCGCAGGCGGCGAAGTCGAGCTCTGCGGGCTCGAGCAGCAGACCCTCGGGCGCCAGCTCCTCGAGCGGCGGCTCCTCGAGCGGCGGCTCCTCGAGCGGCGGCTCCTCGAGCGCCGCCGGCGCCGCTCCCGCGAACGCCGCCTCCTCGAGCGCGGCTTCCTCGAGCGCGGCTTCCCCGAGCGCCGCCGCCGCCGGCTCCTCGAGCACCAGTTCCTCCGCCACCGCCTCCTCGAGCGGCGGGCTTGCGAGCGCGGCTGCGGCCACGGAGCCGCCCGTGGGCATCGGGCGGCTGAGCCGGCGCCGGCCGAGCACAGCGGCCTACGTCGCGCAGAGCGTCAACTGGGCCGAGCGCAACGATGCCACCTGGCAAGCCTCGGCCGATCTGCTGAGCGAGCAGCTCAGCCCGCATTACGGCATCGTCTTCGAAAGCGATCCTCTGCCGCGCGCGCTCGAGCTGGCCGGGCCGCTCTCCGCGCGGCTCGACTTCAGCATCAACAAAGTGGACGTAGATCTCGCCATCTCGCTCTACGAGCACCTCCCGAGCGGTGCCTACCTGAGGCTCTACGCTCCGGCCTTCGAATTTCGCGCAAGCTATGCCCGTGATCGCAGCGAGCGGCATCTGCTCAAGGCCGGTGAGCGCCAGCAGCTCACGGTGCGCGGCGAGCAGCTGCTCGCGCACCAGCTGCAGGCCGGCAGCCGCCTCGTCGTGGTGCTGAGCGTCATCAAGCGCCCCGACCAGGAGATCAATTACGGGGCCGGCACGGATGTGAGCGAGGAATCGCTCGAGGATGGACGCGTGCCGCTGCGCCTGCGCTGGTACGGCTCGAGCTATCTCGAGCTGCCGGTGCAGCGCTAGCGCCGGCGCGGAATGGTGACCTTGAAAGCGGTGCGATTCTCCTCGCCCGAGCGCACCTCCACCTCACCGCCGTGGGCGTGCACGATCTGCTGCACGATGTACAGCCCGAGCCCGAGACCCTCGTGGCGCCCCGGACGGCGGCCGCGGAAGGGATTGAAGAGATCGGGCAGCACCTGCGCCGGAATCGTTCCGCCATTCGCCACCGTGAGGCACACCCGCTCGGAGCCTTCCCCGTCGAGATCGACCTCGACGGGCTGCAGCGCATCGCCGTAACGCAGTGCGTTGCCGAGCAGGTTGGAGGCGACCTGAGCGAGGCGCTCCGGATCCCATTCACCGCGCAGGTCGCCCCGCTGCAGCACATCGATGTGGCGCTGCGGATAGAGCGAGTGCTGCTCGCGCACCACGCGCTCGATGAGCCCATCGAGGGCGAGCGGCTCGGAGCGGATCGGGATGCCGCCCGCGAGGCGCGCCCTGGCAAGGTCGAGGATATCCTGGATGAGCCGCCCCATGCGCCGGCCGCTCGAGAGGATGCGCTCGGCGGTCTCGCGCACGCCCGGCTCCGCGGACTGTCGCTGCAGCAGGTGCGCGGCGGTAATGATGGCATCGAGGGGGTTGCGCAGATCGTGGCCCAGCACCGCCGTGAACATCTCGCTCATCTGCAGCATATCGGCATGCTGGCGCAGCTCATGGGCGAGCAGCACCTGCTGGCGATGCAGCTGGAAGAACACCTCCGCCTTGCTCTTGAGGATGTGAGGCTCGATGGGCTTATAAAGAAAGTCGACGGCGCCGGACTCATAGCCCTGGAAATTGCGGTGCCGATCGTGCGAGCCGGCCGTGACCAGGATCAGCGGCACGCGCCGCGTGCGCTCGCTGCCGCGGATCAGCTCGGCGAGCTCGAAGCCATCCATGTCCGGCATGTGCACATCGAGCAGCGCCAGCGCCACCTCGTGCCGCAGCAGCAGCTCGAGCGCCTCCCTACCGGTGCGCGCGGTGAGCACCTCCACCTCCGGTGCGCTCAGCACGGCGGCGAAGGCGACGAGATTCTCCTCCACGTCATCGACGACCAGACACTTGACCGCAAGCGTCATCGGCTCACTCCGTGAAGGCGCGCGAGGCCTGCCCGAGCGCGGCAAGCATTGCGGCGATGTCCGCCACCGCCAGCGCCCGCGCACCCGGCACCCCGCGCAGCGCCGCGCGCGGCATGGTGTCCGCGTACGCGCTCTGCGGGTCCTGCACGATGGCCGTGCCGCCCCTGCAGCTCACCGCGGCGAGTCCCTGCGCGCCATCCTCGTTGGCCCCGCTGAGGACGATGCCGAGCAATCGCGCGCCATAGATCTCCGCGGCCGACTCGAACAGCACGTCGATCGAGGGCCGGCACAGGTGCACCGGCTCATCCGCGGAGAGCGCGAGCTGCGGGCCCTTCTCGATCAGCAGGTGATAATCCGCAGGCGCAACATACACGACTCCCGGAACGACCGTCTCCTTGTCCGCGGCCTCCATCAGCTCGAGCCGGCAGCCCCGGCGCAGCACCTCGACCAGCTGGCTCGAGCGCTCGCGCCGCTGGTGCAGCACGATGAACACGGCCAGGGGGACACCGTGCGGCAACGCCGGCAGCAGCTGCGCCAGCACCTCGATGCCCCCCGCGGAGGCACCGATCACGATGGCATTGCACGCGCCGCCCGGTGCGGTCCTCATGCGGCCTCGCGCTTGCGGTAGATGCGGTTGTCGAGCGCGATCGGCTCGAAGGCAGCCGCGTGCCCGGGAAAGTGCAGCGATTCCTTGGCGCCGAGGCCGAGGAAGCCGCGCGAGCAGAGCGCCTCGCGGAACAATCCGAGCGCCCGGTCCTGCAGCGCGCGATTGAAGTAGATGAGCACGTTGCGGCAGGAGACCAGCTGCACCTCGGCGAACACGTTATCGGTGGCCAGGCTGTGATCGCAGAAGACGATGTGCTCGCGCAGCTGGCGCTGCATGACGACGTGCTCGTACGCGGCGGTGTAGTAGTTCGACAGCGACACGCCCGACCCGGAGCTGCGGTGGTTCTGCGTGAACTGCGCCACGCGGTTGACGGCGTAGATACCGGCGCGCGCCCGTGCGAGGCTCTCCGGATTGATGTCGGTTGCGTAGATGAGCGTGCGCTCGAGCAGCTGCTCCTCGAGCAGCAGGATGGCGATCGAGTAAGCCTCCTCCCCCGTGCTGCAGCCGGCCACCCAGATGCGCAGCGAAGGATAGGTGCGCAGCCGCGGCACCACCTGCTCGCGCAGCGCCAGGAAATAGGCCGGGTCGCGAAACAGGTCGCTGACGGAGATGGTGAGGAAGTTGAGCAGCTCCGGGAAGGCGCAGGGGTCGTGCAACACGCGGTCCTGCAGCTGCGAGAGCGTGCGGCACTGCAGCCGCGCGAGCGCGGCGCCCAGACGGCGCTTGAGCGATGCCTGCGCATACTCGCGAAAATCGTAGTGGTAGGCGCGATAGATCGCCTCGATGAGCAGCGAGCGCTCGAGGTCCTGGGTGGCGCCATCGAGCTCCTGCTGGGCCTCTATCGGGGTACCCACACGCGCACCAGTGACAGCAGCTTGTCCGCATCGAGGGGCTTGGAGATGTAGTCGTTCGCGCCGGCGGCGAGGCTCTGGTCACGATCGTCCTGCATCGCCTTGGCGGTGATCGCGATGATCGGCAGCTGCTTCCACTCGCGGCGCTTGCGGATCTCGCGCATCGCGGTGAGGCCGTCCATCTCCGGCATCATCAGATCCATCAGCACCAGGTCGATCGGCGGCTCCTCCCCCGAGAGCGTGCGCTCGAGGAGCTCCAGCGCCTCGCGGCCGTTGCGCGCGATGAGAATGCGCGCTCCCTTGGGCTCGAGCAGGCTCGAGAGCGCGAAGATGTTGCGCACGTCGTCCTCGACCACCAGGATGCGGCGTCCCTCGAGCATGCTGTCGCGATCGCGGGCCTCCCGCAGCATGCGCTGCCGCTCGTCCGGCAGCTTCGATTCCACCTGGTGCAGGAACAGCGTGACCTCATCGAGCAGACGATCCGCCGAGCGCGCATCCTTGATGATGATCGCGCTCGAGAAGCGCCGCAGGCGCTGCTCCGCCTCGTGCCCGAGCGCCCCGGCGGTGTAGACGATGACGGGCGGAAAGGCCACCTCTTCCTGCTCGGCCATGCGCTCGAGCAGCTGCAGGCCCGGCAGGTCCGGCAGCTCGAGGTCGAGCACCATGCAGTCGAAGGTGACCCGCCGCAGCTGCGCGAGCGCCTCCGCGGCGCTTGCGACCGCGGTGATCTCGACCTCTGCGTTGGCGAGCAGCTCGCAGATGCTTGCCCGCTGCGGCGTATCGGCCTCGACCACGAGCAGGCGGCGCAGTGTCTGCGCAAGCTTCTGCTCCAGTCGCTCGAAGGCAGCCTGCAGCTGCTCCTGGTCGGCGGGTTTTAGCAGATAGCCCACGGCGCCGCGCTCGAGGGCCTCGCGACGCTGCTCGCTCGCCGAGGCGATGTGCACGGGAATGTGCCGCGTGCGCGGGTTGCGCTTGAGCTGCTCGAGCACGTGCATCCCGGAGGCATCCGGCAACTTGAGGTCGAGCAGGATGGCCGCCGGCTGGTGCTGCTCGGCAATCTCGGGCACCGCCGCCCCGTGGCAGGCAGCGATGCACTGATAGCCGCGCTCGTGGGCGAGATCGCGCAGGATCTCGGCAAAGCGCGCGTCGTCCTCGACCACGAGCACCAGGCGGGCATCCTCGCGCAGGCGATGCCGGTCGTCATCGATGAAGGGCGGCAGCTGCTGCAGCGGGCTGGCGCGCGGCACGCGCTCGCGGGCCGTCGGGGTGCTCGCCGCCCGGGGGGCGACCGCAGGGGCTGCCGGCTCGCGGCGTGTCGGCTGCTGGGTCGGCACCGCACTCGCGGGCCGCGCGCCGCCTGCCAGTAGCTGCGTCGGCAGCTTGAGGCTGAAAGTGCTGCCGTCCCCCGGCACACTCTCGAGCGTGATGTCCCCGCCCAGAAGGCGTGCCAGGTCGCGCGAGATCGACAGTCCCAGGCCGGTGCCCCCGTAGCGGCGCTGCGTGCTGCCGTC
>DATJSR010000047.1:0-19367 GCA_035504015.1 Steroidobacteraceae bacterium | reverse complement strand
GAGCAGCTCGGCAAGGTGCGCTACGCCGGCCGCGAGGCCTTCCCGGTGAAGCTGTAGTGTCTCGGCGCGCGCGAATCGCCGCAGGCGTGCTCGGCAAATCTGCTACGCTTCGCCGCCCATGAGATGGCTCGCCGCGGTGCTTCTCGCGCTCATCGTACTGCTGCAGTACCGGCTGTGGCTCGCCCCGAACGGGGTGCGCGAGCTCTCGCGCCTGCAGGCCGCCGTCGCGCAGCAGAGCGCCGACAACGATCGCCTGGGTGAGCGCAACCGCCAGCTCGCCGCCGAGGTGCACGACTTGAAGAACGGCCTCGCCGCGCTCGAGGAGCGTGCGCGCAGCGAGCTCGGCATGACGGCCGCCAACGAGACCTTCTACCAGGTCGTGCCCGCCAAGACCGCCCCCGGCGGCGAGGCGCGCACGCGCACTGCCGCACGCTGAGGCGGCGCCGGGTCGCCCTTGCGCTACTGGCTCGTGATGCCCGCCGCAGGGGCCGGACGGCGCTTCGGCGAGCGCCTCCCCAAGCAGTACGTGGAGATACACGGCCGCACGGTGCTCGAGTGGGCGCTCAAGCCCTTCGTGAGCGACACGCGCTGCGCGGGGATCACGCTCGCGCTCGCCGCGGGCGACAGCCACTGGCCCCGGCTCGCCGCGCGCGGCCTGCCGGGGGTCCAGACGGTGCTCGGCGGCGCCGAGCGGGGGCATTCGGTGGAGGCGGCGCTGCGGGCACTCGCCGGACGTGCCGAGCCCGAGGATTGGGTGCTGGTGCACGATGCGGCACGCCCCTGCTTGCCCGTAGCGGATCTCGAGCGCCTGCTCGCCACGGCCGCCGAGCATCCCGTCGGGGCCGTGCTCGCCGCGCCGCTGGCCGATACCCTCAAGCGCGCGCAGGCCGATGGCAGTATCGAGGGAACCATCGACCGCAGTGGCTTGTGGCGCGCGCTGACACCGCAGATGTTCCGCTATCAGGCGCTGCGGGCGGCGCTCGGCGCGGCGCTCGCCGCCGGCCGCCTGCCCACCGATGAGGCCCAGGCGCTCGAATGGCAGGGCGCGCAGCCGCTGCTGGTGCCAGGCTCGGCCGCCAACGTCAAGATCACCACGGCGGAGGATCTGATCCTGGCACGCGCGCTGCTCGCGGCGCGCCAGCAGGGCGCGCCGGCGTAGCGGGCGCCGCAGGAGAGCCGACAATGGCCGCACCAGCAGACTCGATGCGAGTGGGAACGGGCTTCGATGTCCACGCCTTCGGACCGGGCGACTTCGTCATGCTGGGCGGGGTGCGCGTGCCCCACACGCATGGCGTGGTCGCGCACTCCGACGGCGATGTGGTGCTGCACGCTCTGTGCGATGCGCTGCTCGGCGCGGCCGCCCTGGGTGACATCGGCCAGCATTTTCGCGACGACGATCCGCGCTGGCGCGGTGCCGACAGCCGCGAGTTCGTGAAGGCGGTGCTCCTGATGGTGCGCGAGCGTGGCTGGCGCGTGGGCAACGCCGACGTGACGCTGCTCGCGGAGGCGCCCCGGGTCGCACGCGTGCGCGAGACGATTCGCGCGGCGCTTGCGCAGCTGCTCGAGGTCGCGGTCGATTGTGTGAACGTGAAGGCGACGACCACCGAGCGGCTCGGCTTTCTCGGCCGCCGCGAGGGCATCGCGGCACAGGCCGTGGTGCTGCTGCTGCCGCTGCCGTGAATGCTGGCCAGGGGGCCGGCCTCGCCCTCGAGGCTCTGCTGTCCCAGGCGCTCGACCCGCCGCGTGCTCACGGCATGGCGCCGGCGAGCGGGCGCCTGCGCATGCTCGCCGAGGACTTCGAGGTCGAGGAGGACCTCGGCTTCGCCCCCGACGGGGAGGGTAGCCACCTGCTGTTGCACGTGCGCAAGCGCGAAGCCAATACCGAGTGGGTCGCGCGCGAGCTCGCGCGGCTCGCCGGTTGCCGGGTGGGCGATGTGGGCTATGCCGGTCTCAAGGATCGGCACGCGCTCGCGCTGCAGTGGTTCAGTGTACCCGCCGGCGGACGGGCGGCGCAGGAGTGGGCGGGTGCGCGCGGCGAGGGCTTTGAAGTGCTCGCCGCACACGCGCATCGACGCAAGCTGCCGCGCGGCGCGCTCGCCGGCAACCGCTTCCGGCTGCGCGTGCGCGAGCTCCAGGCCGAGCCGCAGGCCCTCGAGGCGCGACTGCGAGCGCTCGCCGCCCGCGGTGTCCCCAATTACTTCGGCGAGCAGCGCTTTGGGCAGCGCGGCGGCAACCTCGCCTGGCTGAGCGGGGGAGCCGCCCCCGAGTGGCGGCGGCTGCGAGCGCACGAGCGCAGCCTGCTGCTCTCGAGCGCCCGCAGCGTCATCTTCAATGCCGTGCTCGCGGCGCGGGTCCTCGATGGCAGCTGGGAGCAGCTCACGGCAGGGGATGTGGCGATCCTCGATGGGCGCGGCAGCATCTTCTCGGTGCCTGAGGTCGATGCCCAGCTGCTCGAGCGCTGCGCGCGCCTTGCGCTGCATCCCACGGGACCGCTCTGGGGGCGCGGGACGCCTCCGACCACCGGCGTGCCGCTCGAGCGCGAGCAGCGCATTGCCGGCGCGCTCGCGAGCGCCTGCGAGGCGCTGATCGGTGCGGGGATGCGTCAGGAGCGACGCAGTCTGCGCTTGCTCGTGCACGAGCTTCAATGGCGCCGCGAGCCCGATGGGCTCGAGCTCAGCTTCCGTCTCACCCGCGGCGCCTACGCGACGGTGGTCATGCGCGAATTGCTGACCTAGCGCCGCCGCGGGATCACGGGCGCAACAGCACGCACAAGGCGCCCGAGCCGCCGGCGGCATCCCGCTCGGGCACATAGGCGATCACCTGCACAGTCTGGCGCAGCAGCCCGCGCACCGCGGGTGCGAGCACCGGTCCACCCGGGCCCGAGCGCAGGCCCTTGCCGTGAATGATGCGCACGCAGCGCAGCTCGCGCTGCAAGGCACGGGCGAGGAAGGCGCTCAGTTGCGCCTCGCTCGCCTGCCGCGTGAGACCGTGCAGGTCGATCTCGGCCTGCACGCGATACTGCCCGCGACGCAGCTTGCGCAGCACCGCGGCCGGCGTGCCGCTGCGTGCAAAAGCGGCGGCGTCGGCCTCGGCCGCAGTGCCGGCGGCGGGCACCTGCTGCAGCGGCAGCTGCGGTGCGAGGCGCGCAGGCCGGGGTCGCCGCCGGGGAGCGGGGGGGCGCACGGGCGCCGCCAGCGGGCGCACGTCGCGCATGGCTTCGCGAAAGAGCGCCGACTCGGCCGGGCTCACCGCGGAGCGCGGCGGAGCCTCCCCCCCGGGTCGCTCTCCCGCTATATTGGCGCGCCGCTTCGCAGGGACCATGAGCGAAAGATTAGCGTGAAGATTCTGGTGAGCAACGACGATGGCTACCGTGCCGAGGGGATCCGCCGTCTGCACCAGGCGCTGCTGCCGCTCGCCGAGGTGACCGTGGTGGCGCCCGACCGCAACCGCAGTGGCGCCAGCAACTCTCTCACGCTCGATGTGCCGCTGCGGGTCTTCGAGGCCGAGCCCAACGTGTACTACGTGGTGGGAACGCCTACCGATTGCGTGCACCTCGCGATCTCCGGGCTGTTCGATTTCGAGCACGACATGGTCGTCTCGGGGATCAACGATGGCCCCAACCTCGGTGACGACGTGCTCTACTCGGGCACCGTGGCCGCGGCGGTCGAGGGACGCTTCCTCGGCCTGCCGACCGTCGCCCTCTCGCTGTGCACCGAGAGCGACGGCGCGCGGCACTTCGAGACGGGCGCGCGCGTGGCGCGGCTGATGGTGCAGCAGCTCCTTGCGAAGCCTCTCGAGCGCGCCTTGATCCTCAATGTCAACGTGCCCGATCTGCCCTTCGAGCGGCTGCGGGGCTTCGCCGCCACGCGGCTCGGGTTTCGCCACCGCTCCGAGCAGGTCGTGCGCGCGCGCGATCCGCGCGGCCGCCCGGTGTACTGGATCGGACCGGCGGGACCCGAGGAGGACGCAGGCCCCGGCACCGATTTTCACGCGATCGCCGAGGGCTGGGTCTCCGTCACCCCACTGCAGATCGATCTCACCCGTCACGCCGCGCTGCCGAGCATTGCCAGGTGGCTGGATGGCATCAATGACTGACCTGCGCTTCTCGGGGATCGGCATGACTTCGGCGCGCACGCGCGATCGGCTCGTGCAACGGCTGCGCGAGCAGGGCATCAGCAACGTCGCGGTGCTCGAGCGCATGCGCACGGTCCCGCGCCACATCTTCGTCGATGAAGCCCTGAGCAGCCGCGCGTACGAGGACACCGCGCTGCCGATCGGCTTCGGCCAGACGATCTCGCAGCCCTACATCGTCGCGCGCATGACCGAGGCACTGCTCGAGGGCAGCGAGCTGCATCACGTGCTCGAGGTGGGGACCGGCTGCGGCTATCAGACCGCAGTGCTCGCCCCCTTCGTCGAGAAGCTCTTCACCATCGAGCGCATCGAGCCTCTGGTGGAGCGCGCCAAGCAACGCATCAAGGAGCTGCAGCTGCGCCACGTGCGCTTCCGGCATGGCGACGGCAGCCTCGGGTGGAAGGCACACGCGCCCTTCGATGGCATCCTCGTCGCCGCCGCGCCGCTGCAGGTCCCCGAAGCGCTGCTGCAACAGCTGAAGATCGGCGGCAGGCTGGTGGTGCCCGTCGGCGCGGAGGGCTCGCAGGAGCTCATTCGCTTCACGCGCAAGGAGCAGCGCATCGATCGGCAATCGCTCGGCCCCGTCGCCTTCGTGCCGCTCGTTGCCGGCCTTGCTTGATCTCAAACATCATTAATCATCGCTAAGTAATTGGATAGGCTACATTAATTTTTTTGGCCTTGCGATGACTCCCCTCATCTCGGGGCGCGTGCCCCGCGCTTTCGCCAGCACGCACGGCCGACGGAAGCAAATAACGCGTGACACCGCGGAAAACGTTGTGTATCAATCCGCTTGCGTGTTGAACTCTGAGACGTTTAACATGTCGCTGAACCCCGACAACGGAGGCAGATCGGCAGAGGGCACAGGTCAGGGACGCAGAAATATCAAGAAAAATATCGAGCAAGAACAAAAGCAAAGCAACAATTGTTCGAGTCTGTCAGCTTCGAATGATTGCGGATCCGGTGGAAAAATCCCCCCTGTGCCCTCTGCCGATCCCGCCTCGATCTCTGCGAACCGGGCGCCGGCCGGTTCCGCCTCTCAACTCAGAAACAGCAGCGCCACGACACGGCGCTCTTCCTGCACCAGCACGTTGTAGGTGCGGCACGCCGCGCCGAGGTCCATGGTCTCGAGTCCGATGCCGCGAGCGCGGAAGGCTTCGCGCACGGCCGCGCCGGGGAAGCGTTGCTGGGCTCCGGTGCCGAGCAGCACGAGCTCCGGTTTGAGTGCCCATACGGGGGCGAGCGCCTCGGGCGTGAGCTCCCCGACGCTCGTCACTTCCCAGGACTCGATCAACGCATCCGCGCAGACGATGCAATGGGTGCGCACGCTCTTGTCACCGACCTGCAGCACGCCCACTCCATAGCCGCGGATCAGATTGACGTCGCTGCGCGAGTCGAGCGTGAATTTCATGAGCGTCGCGCCACCGAAACTGCCTGCGGTACGCGCTACGATACCCCTCGTGAGGCAACTCGTCCTGGTGCTGCCGGATGCGCATCTTGCGGAGGCGACGCTCGCGCATGCGTCTGCGCAGCTGCCCCTCCCGGGGCTTGCGCAGCTCGCGCGCTTTGCCGACAGCGTGCCGCTGGCACAGCACTGGCGTGCGTGGCTTGCGAGCTGGAGCGCACGAGCGGAGCTGAGCGTCGTGGCACCGGCCGTCATCGCTGCGATCTGCGTGCCGCAGGTGCATGCCGCAAGACCCCCGAGTGTCTGGTTCGCGCAGCCGCTGCACTGGGTCGCGACGCTGACGCGCGTGCATCTGCCCCCCGAGGGTCTGTTGCGACTCGATGCGCAGAGTCGGCACGGCCTCACGGCGGCTTTCAACGAGGCCTTCGGCCCGCAGGGCTACACCCTGCTGTCCCTGGGCAGCGGCGGCCTCCTGCTCCTGGCGCCCGCGTTCGGCGCCGTGGACAGCACCGATCCGCTGCAAGCGGTCACGGCGGGCGATCTGGGGCAGGCGCTGCCACAGGGAGCGGGCGCGGCGGCGCTGCGACGCCTCGGCGCGGAGATCGAGATGTGGCTGCATCAGCACCCGCTGAACCAGGCGCGCGAGCGTGCCGGCGCGCTGCCTATCGGCGCGCTCTGGCTCTGGGGCGGGGGCGACTGGCGAGTCCTGCCGCCAGCGCCCCGGCGCGATGGCGTGCGCTCCTTCTACAGTGCCGATCCCTACGTCGAGGGCCTCGCCTCGCTGGCGGGCGCAAGCCATGCCGCGCCTCCCTCGGGCCTGGGGGCGCTCGCCGGCTCGACAGCGCCCACCGGCCGCATCTGCGTGCTGCCGCCGCGTCTCTCGGCCGATGAGGCGCGCGAGCCGGCAGCGGCGCTCGCTGCACTCGAGCGGCACTGGATCACCCCGGCTGTCGATGCCGTGGCTCGCGGACATATCGGTGAGCTCACGATCGTGACGGCCCGACGCGTGTCCACGCTGCGCTCCCACAGTCGTCTCAAGCTCTGGCGCCGCAGCCGCGAGCCGCTGGCGGCGTTGCGATGACGCTGCGCATCCGCCGCCGTGCGACCCAGGATGCCCTCGAGGCATTGCAGGCCGCACTGCATCCGGTGCTGCGCCGGGTGTATGCCGGGCGCGGCGTGCGTGCGGCTTGCGAGCTCGACTGCTCGCTCGATCGATTGCTGCCCGTGGGCACGCTCGAGGGGGTCGAGGACGCCGTCGAGCTGCTGCTCGCGCATCGACTCGGCGGCCGCATACTGGTCATCGGCGACTTCGATACCGACGGCGCCACCAGCACCGCGGTGGTGGTGCGGGCGCTGCGCGCCTGGGGCTTTGCCGGCGTCGACTTTCTGGTACCCAATCGCTTCGAATTCGGCTACGGCCTGACGCCGGAGATCGTCGCGCTCGCGCACACGCGCCGGCCCTCGCTCATCGTCACGGTCGATAACGGCATCTCCAGCGTGCCGGGCATCGCCGCCGCGCGCGAGCGCGGCATCGACGTGCTGGTGACCGACCATCACCTGCCCGGTGCCACGCTGCCGGCCGCCAATGTGATCGTCAATCCGAACGCCGGCACGGGCCGCTTCGCCAGCCACGCGCTTGCCGGCGTGGGGGTCGCCTTCTACGTCATGGCGGCGCTCAAGCGCCGGCTCGACACCGAAGGTCTCACCTCGCGCGCCGTGCCCGGGGCCGCGGAGCTGCTCGATCTGGTCGCGCTCGGCACGGTCGCCGATCTGGTGCCCCTCGATGCCAACAACCGCGTGCTGGTTGCGCAGGGGCTGCGGCGCATCCGCGCGGGCCGCTGTGTGCCCGGGATCCGGGCGCTGCTGCAGATCGCCGGACGCGACCGCAGCGAGCTCACGGCGGCCGACCTCGCCTTCGCGGTTGCGCCGCGCCTCAATGCCGCCGGGCGGCTTACCGACATGAGCATCGGCATCGCCTGCCTGCTCGCGGACGAGGAGTCCGAAGCGGGCGCACTCGCCGCGCGCCTCGATCAACTCAACGAGGAGCGGCGCCTGATCGAGGCGCGCATGCAGGCCGAGGCCCTTGCGGCCGTGCGTGCGCTGCGTGACCCGCGGTGGCAGGGACAGCGCGCGGGGCTGTGCCTGTTTCACGAGAGCTGGCATCAGGGGGTGGTGGGCCTGGTGGCGAGCCGCATCAAGGACAAGACCGCCCGACCGGTGATCGCCTTCGCGCGCGCCGCGGATGGCCAGCTGCGCGGCTCGGCGCGCTCGGTGAGCGGGGTGCACATCCGCGATGTGCTCGATGCGATCGCCGCACGCCATCCGCAGCTCATCGGGCGCTTCGGCGGCCACGCCATGGCCGCCGGCCTGACGCTCGCGCCGGAGGCCCTCGATGCCTTCGCGCAAGCCTTCGACACCGAGGTGGCGCGCTGGCTCGCGGCGCTCGGCGACCGCGACTGCGTCGAGACCGACGGCGAGCTCGCGGTGCACGAGATCGCGCTCGAGACGGCGAATGTGCTGCGCGCCGCAGGGCCCTGGGGTCAGGCATTCCCCGAGCCCTGCTTCGATGGGCTTTTCAGCGTGCGCAATGCACGGGTGGTCGGCGCGCGGCACCTCAAGATGTGGGTGGAGGTGCCCGGCAGCGGGCGCAGCTTCGATGCGATCGCCTTCAATCACCTGGAGGAGCCCGAGGGGGCAGCGCCCGAGCTGCCGAGCGGGGCGGCGCGCCTGGTGTACCGCCTGGACGTGAACGACTACCAGGGCGAGCGGCGCTTGCAGCTGCTCGTCGACCACGTGCTCGGCCCCTAGCGAAAGGAATGTCCGCGCCCGAGCTTCGTACTACAATCGGCCCCCTTTTGCGAAGGCAGCCCGCATGGAAGTCAATCAGCTCAAACGCCAGCTCAAAGATCTCGAGCAGCGCATGGATACGCTTCGGGGGTTTCTTTGAGTACGACCGCAAAAAGGAGCGGCTGGAGGAGGTCGGGCGCGAGCTCGAGGAGCCCGATGTCTGGGCGGACCGCGAGCGCGCCCAGGCACTCGGGCGCGAGCGCGCGCGACTGACCCAAGAGGTCGGTGAGCTCGAGCGCGCGACCAAGGGGGTCCTCGAGGCGAGCGAGCTGCTCGAGATGGCGGTGGGCGAGGGCGATGAGTCCGCCGCGCGCGACATCGAGCAGGATGCGCAGCGGCTCGAGTCGCAGGTGCGCCGCCTCGAGCTGCAGCGCATGTTTGCCGGCGAGATGGACTCGCACAACGCCTTCATGGACATCCAGGCGGGCGCCGGCGGCACCGAGGCGCAGGACTGGGCGCAGATGCTGCTCAGGATGTATCTGCGCTGGGGAGCGGCACACGGCTTCGCCTACGAGGTGATCGATTCCAATCCGGGCGAGGTCGCGGGCATCAAGAGCGCGACGATCGAGTTCAAGGGCGACTATGCTTACGGCTGGCTGCGCACCGAGACCGGCGTACACCGCCTGGTGCGCAAGTCACCCTTCGATTCGGGCAATCGGCGCCACACCTCCTTCGCCTCGGTGTTCGTCTCGCCCGAGGTCGATGATGACATCCAGATCGAGATCAACCCGGCGGACCTGAAGATGGACGTATACCGTTCCTCGGGGGCGGGCGGCCAGCACGTCAACAAGACCGAGTCGGCCGTGCGCATCACGCACCTGCCGAGCGGCATCATCGTCGCGTGCCAGAACGAGCGCAGTCAGCACAAGAACCGCGCGACCGCCATGAAGATGCTGAAGGCGAAGCTCTACGAGCTCGAGGTGAACAAGCGCAACGCGGCCGCACAGGTGCTCGAGGAGTCGAAGTCCGACGTGAGCTGGGGAAATCAGATCCGCTCGTACGTGCTCGATCAGTCGCGCATCAAGGATCTGCGCACCGGGGTCGAGGTGGGCGATACCGCCAAGGTGCTCGACGGGGATCTCGATGGCTTTCTCGAGGCCTCGCTCAAGGCTGGCGTGTAGGGCAATCGGTGTGCGGCAGCGCGGCGGGAGCGCAAAGCAGTGACGGCAGGCAAGAAGAGCGGCAACGACACGAACGGCGCGGGAGCGCAAACTCCGGGGACGCACGGCCCGACGGCAACCGGCGCGGGCGCAGCCGCCTGCGGCGGGGCTGGCGAGCCGGCCGATGAGAACAAGCTCATCGCCGAGCGGCGCGCCAAGCTTGCGCAGCTGCGCGCGGCGGGGCCGGCGTACCCCAACGACTTTCGCCGCGACGCGCTCGCCGGCGAGCTGCATACGGCCTATGGCGAGCGCAGCGCCGAGTGGCTCGAGGCAAATCCGACGAGCGTGCACGTGGGCGGCCGGCTGATGGCCAAGCGCCTCATGGGCAAGGCGAGCTTCGCGCACATCGCCGATCGCACCGGGCAGATACAGCTGTTCCTGCAGCGGGATGCGCTCGGCCCCGTCTACGAGGCCTTCAAGGGCTGGGACGTGGGTGACATCGTCGGCGCCAGCGGCGTGCTCTTTCGCACGCGCACCAACGAGCTCTCGGTACGCGCGAGCAGTCTGCGCCTGCTCGCGAAGTCGCTGCGCCCGCTGCCGGACAAGTGGCACGGGCTCGCCGACACCGAGACCCGCTATCGCCAGCGCTACGTCGATCTGATCGTCAACGAAAAGGCGCGCAGCGTGCTGCGCACCCGTGCGCGCATCATCCGCTACCTGCGCGACTTTCTCGATGCGCTCGACTTTCTCGAGGTCGAGACCCCGATGATGCAGCCGATCCCGGGCGGGGCGGCGGCGCGACCCTTTGTCACGCACCACAACGCGCTCGACCTCGACATGTACCTGCGCATCGCACCGGAGCTGTACTTGAAGCGGCTGCTGGTGGGCGGCTTCGAGCGCGTCTACGAGATCAACCGCAACTTCCGCAACGAGGGGCTCTCCACTCAGCACAATCCGGAATTCACGATGCTCGAGCTGTACCTCGCGTACGGTGACTATCGCGACATCATGGACTGGGTGGAGAGGGCGCTGCGCGGCCTCTCCGAGGCGGTGCACGGCTCGATGCGCGTGCAGTACCAGGGGCGCGAGTACGATCTCGGCCAGCCCTTTCGCCGCGTCACCGTGGAGCAGCTCGTGCGCGAGCGCAATCCGGCGCTCGAGGCGCACCGGCTGCGCGACCTCGCCTATCTGCGCCGTGCTGCCGCCGATCTCGGCATCGCCTTCTCCGAGCACGACGGCCCGGGGAAGCTGCAGATCGAGATCTTCGAGAAGACCGCGGAGTACACGCTGCTCGATCCGACCTTCGTCTACGCCTATCCCGCCGAGGTCTCACCGCTGTCGCGGGCGAACGATGCGGATCCCTTCATCACGGATCGCTTCGAGTTCTTTCTCGCCGGGCGCGAGCTCGCGAACGGCTTCTCCGAGCTCAACGATCCGGAGGAGCAGGCCGCGCGCTTTCGCGCGCAGGTCGCGCGCAAGGAGCACGGCGACGAGGAGGCGATGTTCTACGACGCAGACTACGTGCGTGCGCTCGAGTACGGCATGCCACCCGCAGGCGGTCTCGGCGTCGGCATCGATCGGCTGGTCATGTTCTTCACCGACTCGGCCTCGATCCGCGACGTGATCGCCTTTCCGCACCTGCGCCCGGAGAGCTAGGCGCAGGCGGCCATCAGTCGGGCCGTTGGCCGAAAACGCGGGCGCGTGCGGCCCGATGGACGCAGGCCGCTCTTGCCGATCGACTTACGGCAGCGCGTAAGGCAGCTCGAGCGCGACGGCCTCGAGCGTGGCCGGCGCAGCCGCCGCGCCCGGCTCCTCGCCCTCCTCATGCGCGTCCTGCGCCAACGGCGCCACCGCCAGAAACTCGCAGCGGCCATCGCCGAGGGCTGCGACGCTGACCACCTGAAAGGCGCGTCCATCGGGCAGCCGGCCGCGATCCCCGGGCGCGAGCCGCGTCGGGCTCACGCTGCGGAAGCGCTGCATGCGCCGCTTGACGCGGCCGCGATAGTGTGCACGCGCGATCACCTCCTGGCCGGTGTAGCAGCCCTTGTCGAACGCGATCCCGCCGATCAGATCGAGATTGAGCATCTGCGCGACGAAGCTCTCGGAGGTCTCGGGGAACACCTGCGGCAGGCCCGCGGCGATATCGAGCAGTGTCCAGGCGCCGAGTGACTCGAGCGCGGGCGCTGGGCCCGCAGCGCCAGGCGCGGCGGATGCGGCCTCCGCCGTCGCCACGTGCTCGATGAGCTCGAGCGCGCGCTGCGGATCGACCGTGAGCCGCAGCACGCCAGGGGCTGCCTGCGGCGCCGCTGCCGCCTCGAGGCCGGCTGCCACGCGCCCGCGCACTCGCCAGCGCGCGCTCGCATCCTCGAGGCGCACCTTGGCACGCAGCACGAAGCGCCGCAGCCGCGCCAGCACCGGCGCGGCGAGCGTTCGCGGCAGAATGAGCAGAATGTCCTCCTCGGAGAGCCGCGCCAGGCGCAGCAGCGCGATCACGCGTCCCTGCGGATTGTGCAGGCCTGCGAGCTGCCCCGA
The DNA here is from genome assembly GCA_035504015.1 of Steroidobacteraceae bacterium. Lineage (GTDB taxonomy): Bacteria > Pseudomonadota > Gammaproteobacteria > Steroidobacterales > Steroidobacteraceae > JASHUC01. The sequence goes on along the minus strand of DATJSR010000047.1, from coordinate 7,355 downwards.
GCTTCCGAGGCGTGCGACATCGCTCGAGAGCTGTCCCTGTAGAAAGCTCGTCGCATCCGCTCCACGCGCGTGCAGCACGCCCAGATCGGCGAGCTCCAGGAGGCGCGCATCCTGCGGCGCTAGCATTGATTGAGGGGCGATGTCATGGCCGGTGCAGGCGAATTCTGGCAGAATTTCGCCTCGCCATGCGGCACAGCGACAGCAACCCTTCCTGCGCCCCACCCGAGACGCCACCGCCGCCGCAGCGCGTGCCACCGGCGGCACCGCGGGCGCGTCCGCGCGAGATCGGCGGGCCGAGCGGTCCGGAGCCCACGCGCTTCGGGGATTGGGAGCGCAAGGGGCGCTGCATCGACTTCTAGCGCCGCCAAATGCCCGCCACACCACCACCACGCGAGCGACCGCTGTCCCCGCATCTCGGCATCTATCGGATGAGCCGGTACAGTCTCGCGAGCTCGATCAGCAATCGCATTACCGGCATGATCCTGAGCGCCGGACTGCTGCCGCTCGTGTACTGGCTCACCGCCGCCGCCGCGGGCCGCCACGCCTATGAGCGTGCGGTGGGCGTGCTCGGCAGCGCGCCGCTGCGTGCGCTCTACGCGCTGCTGCTCTTTGCCTTCTGCTATCACCTGGTGGCGGGCATTCGCCATCTGGTGTGGGACACCGGCCGCGGCATGGAGCGCGCGCAGTCGCAGCGCAGCGCGGCGCTCGTGATCGTGATCTCGCTCGCGCTGGCGCTGGCGCTGTGCGCATGGCTGTTCTTGCTGCGTGACGGTGGCGCACCGTGAGCTGGCGCTCGCCCCTTGCGCGCGTGCGCGGCTACGGCTCGGCCAAGGAGGGTGTCGGCCACTGGTGGTCGCAGCGGCTCAGCTCCGTCGCGCTCATACCCCTGGGGGTGTGGCTGCTCGTCTCGCTCCTGGCACTGCCGCGGCTCGATCACGTCACGGTCAGCGCGTGGCTGAGCGCCGGGCTCACGCCGCTGCTGCTCATTCTCTTCGTGCTGGTCGCAGCCTGGCACTCGCAGCTCGGCCTGCGCGTGATCGTCGAGGACTACGTGCACGAGGAGGGACTGAAGACCCTCACGCTCACGCTGCTGGCGTTCGCGCACGTGCTGCTCGCGGGCGCGGCGACGCTTGCGGTGTTGCGCATCGCGCTCGGGGCGGCCCCGGCATGAGCGAGTACCCGATCACCGATCACAGCTACGACGTGATCGTCGTCGGCGCAGGCGGGGCCGGGCTGCGCGCCACCCTCGGACTCGCCGAGGCGGGCCTCTCGACGGCATGCATCAGCAAGCTCTTCCCGACGCGCAGCCACACGGTGGCGGCGCAGGGTGGCATCAGCGCCGCGCTCGGCAACATGGGCGAAGACGACTGGCGCTGGCACATGTACGACACCGTGAAGGGCTCGGACTGGCTCGGCGATCAGGATGCCATCGAGCTCATGTGCAAGGAGGCACCGGCCGCGGTCATCGAGCTCGAGCACTACGGTCTGCCGTTCTCGCGCACCGAGCAGGGCACGATCTATCAGCGTCCCTTCGGCGGCATGACCACGCATTTCGGCGAGGGCATCGCGCAGCGCACCTGCGCCGCGGCCGACCGCACCGGACATGCCATGCTGCATACCCTGTATCAGCAGTCGGTGAAGCACAACGCCAGCTTCTTCATCGAGTACTTCGCGCTCGATCTGATCATGCAGGATGGCGCGTGCCGCGGTGTCATCGCGCTCGATCTGGCCGAGGGGCGCCTGCATCGCTTTCGCGCGCATGCCACGATCCTCGCCACCGGCGGCTACGGGCGTGCGTATTTCTCCTGCACCTCGGCACACTCGTGCACCGGCGATGGCAGCGCCATGGTGCTGCGCGCCGGGCTGCCTCTGCAGGACATGGAGTTCGTGCAGTTTCATCCCACCGGCATCTACACCGCGGGCTGCCTGATCACCGAAGGGGCGCGCGGCGAGGGCGGCTACCTCACCAATGCGCAGGGCGAGCGCTTCATGGAGCGCTACGCGCCCAATGCCAAGGACCTGGCCTCGCGCGATGTGGTGAGCCGCGCCATGACGATCGAGATCCGCGAGGGGCGCGGCGTCGGCAAGGAGCACGATCACATCGAGCTGCATCTCGAGCACCTCGGGCCGCAGGTGATCCACGAGCGCCTCCCGGGCATTGCCGAGACGGCACGGATCTTCGCGGGCGTCGATGTCACGCGCGAGCCGATTCCCGTGCTGCCGACGGTGCACTACAACATGGGCGGGATTCCGTGCAACGTCCACGGCGAGGTCGTGGCCCCGCGCGCGGGCGATCCGGATGCGGTGGTGCCGGGACTGCTCGCTGCCGGCGAGGCGGCCTGCGTCTCGGTGCACGGGGCCAATCGCCTGGGCTCGAACTCGCTGCTCGACCTCGTGGTGTTCGGGCGCGCCGCTGCACGGCGCTGCGCGCAGCTCCTGCGGCCTGCAGCCTCGCATGCACCGCTGCCGGCGAATAGCGCCGATCGGGCCCTCTCCCGCCTCGATCGGCTGCGCCACGCGCAGGGGTCGCAGCCCACCGCCGCACTGCGCCTGTCCATGCAGCGGATCATGCAGGCGGATGCCGCGGTGTTTCGCACCGGCAGCACGCTGCGCGAGGGAATGGACAGGCTCGCCCGCGTGTTCGCCGCCATGGCGGATGTGCGCGTCGCGGACCGCTCGCTCATCTGGAACACCGATCTGATCGAGACCATCGAGCTCGACAACCTGCTGCTGCAGGCGACGGCAACCATCTGCTCGGCGGAGCATCGCACCGAGAGCCGGGGGGCGCATGCGCGTGAGGATCATCCCGAGCGCGACGACGCGCACTGGCTCAAGCACACCTGTGTGTGGGTGAGCGATGCGGGCGAGGTACGCTTCGACTACCGCCCGGTGCATCTGCAGCCCCTCACGAGCGAGGTGCAGTCGATTCCGCCGAAGGCGCGCACCTACTAGGCGCGCGCCGCGCTCACGACCGGAGAGAAGACCGATGGCACAGTTCGTTCTGCCGGCCAACTCGCGCATCAATCCGCACGGCCGCGTGCACCGCGCCGCTGCCGGCACCGCGGTGCGCCGCTTCAGGATCTACCGCTTCGATCCGGACTCCACGGAGACACCGCGGATCGACACCTACGAGCTCGACCCGCAAAGCTGCGGGCCGATGGTGCTCGATGCGCTCATTCAGATCAAAGCCGCACTCGATGCCACGCTCACCTTCCGCCGCTCCTGCCGCGAAGGCATCTGTGGCTCGTGCGCGATGAACATCGACGGCATCAACCGCCTCGCCTGCACGACCACCATGGAGGATCTCGGGGCGGAGATCCGCATCTACCCGCTGCCCCACATGCCGGTCATCAAGGATCTCGTTGCGGACCTCACGAACTTCTATGCGCAGTACGCGGCGGTCGAGCCCTGGCTCAAGACCCGCACGCCCGCGCCGCCCGACGGCGAGCGCCGCCAGTCCAAGGAGGAGCAGGAGAAGATCGACCGGCCTGCGGCCTGCATTCTGTGCGCCTGCTGCTCCACCGGCTGCCCGAGCTATTGGTGGAACAGCGAGCGTTTCCTCGGGCCCGCCGCGCTGCTGGCTGCGTACCGCTGGATCGTGGACAGCCGCGACGAGTCGACCGGCGAGCGGCTCGACCAGCTCGAGGATCCCTTCCGGCTCTACCGCTGCCACACCATCATGAACTGCACCGATGTGTGCCCGAAGGATCTCAATCCGGCCAAGGCCATCGCGGAGATCAAGAAGATGATGGTCGCGCGACGGTGAGCGTCAGCCCTGCCTCGGCACCCCCGTGGCTGCGGTGGCGCTGCCGCCGCGGCATGAAAGAGCTCGACGTGCTGCTCGAGCGCTTCCTCGGCGAGCAGTACCTGCATTGCGATCAGCGCGGGCGCCAGGCCTTCGAGCGGCTGCTGCAGCAGCCCGATCCGGAGCTCATGAGCTGGCTCCTCGGGCAGGGACGGCCCGCCGATGCGCAGCTGAGCGAGGCCGTGCGCCTGATCCGCCGCGCCCGCTTCGACTGAGCGCACGTCCGCGCGCCTGGACGGTGCAGGGGCTCCTGCCGGCCTCGGGCGGACCCGCGGCCGTGCCGGTGCTAGACTCGGTTCAATCGTGACGCATCTCACACTGCCTGAACTTCCGCGAGCTGCCATAGTCTACTCAGGGCGCGGCGGGGGGCGGCCTACTGAACCCTCAGGGAGTGGCAGGGGCGGCCCATGAGCGCCGACGAGAGCGATCTGAGCCTCGTTCGCCGGGTGCAGCGCGGCGATAAGGGGGCGTTCGATGCGCTGGTGCGCAAGTATCAGCACAAAGTGGTCAAGCTGGTCATGCGTTATGTACGCAATCCCGCCGAGGCCGAGGATGTTGCCCAGGAGGCTTTCATCAAGGCTTACCGAGCTTTGCCGCAGTTCCGCGGCGACAGTGCCTTCTATACCTGGCTTTATCGGATCGCCATCAACACCGCCAAGAATGCCGTCGTGTCACGCGAGCGCAGTCCCGTCGAGTACGATCTCGACGCCCAGAACTCGGATGATTCCTACGATATGCAGGGCCGGCTGAAGGATTCGGAGACCCCGGAGGGGCTGGTGCTGACGGATGAGATCCGCAGCACGGTGAACTCGGCGATCGATGCGCTGCCAGAGGACTTGCGGACGGCCATCGTGCTGCGTGAGCTCGAAGGACTTTCCTACGAGGAGATCGCCGCCTCCATGGGCTGCCCGGTAGGCACCGTGCGCTCGCGGATCTTTCGCGCCCGTGAGGCGATTGACAAGCGACTGCGCGAGGTTTTCGAGGGCGGCCTCGGTCGCGCGGAGGAGTTGGGATGAACAACGAGGAACTCGATAGTCAGCTCTCCGCCATGTTCGACGACGAGCTGCCTGCCGCGGAGTGTGAGCTGCTCGCCCGGCGCCTCGCACGCGACGAGGGCCTCAAGGCACGCTGGGGCCGCTACGCGGCCATCGGGGCGGCCATCCGCAGTGAGCGCGTGACGCTTTCGGATCAGTTTGCCCGGCGCGTCTGCGCGGCGATCGCGGGGGAGCCCTCGCTGCTCTCGAGCGGTACCGCGGCCGGGGTCCGCGGGCACGGGCGCTTCAGCCTACGGCGCCTCTCGCAGCCGATACTCGGTGCGGCGGTGGCCGCCTCCGTGGCGGCGGGCGCCATCCTGTGGCTGCGCGCCGAGTCACCGCTTCTGCCGCTGCATGCGCTGCCCACGCCCGCCGCAGCCGAGTCGCTCGGCGCCACTGCGCTCACCGCTCGTGCGCAGGCGAGCGACGCCGCCCCCGACAGCTACACGGTACCGGCAGCCGCCGATTCCTCAGCGAGCTTCGCACCCCCCGCGGAGCTTGCCAACTTCGTGGTCTTCCACAGCCAATTCTCCGCACCGTTCCTGCGCCGCCATGTACTCTCCTCGCTGATGGGGGTCGAGTCCGCGGCTCAGCCCCGCGCACACGAGGCAAACGCGCGAGTGAACGAGAACGGGACGCCGAATGCGGATGCGACACATTAGCGAGCGCGTCGGCTGGTTTGCGTTCGGGTTGCTGCTGATGAGCGCAGCGGCGGCCGAGGAGCCGCAGAAGTGGCTCGAGCGCGTCAATCAGGCCCTCACCACGCTCAATTACGACGGTGTCTTTTCGCATTGGCAGGGCGGCAGGGTCGAGACCCTGCGCATCATCCACCGCGTGCAGAACGGCACCGTCACCGAGCGGCTGGTCTCTCTGGATAGCTCGGGGCGCGAGTTCATCCGTAAAGGCCCCGAGCTCGCCTGCTATCTCCCCGATCAGCGCACGGTGCTGGTCGAGCGCCAATCCCCGGCGACGCTGCTGCTCGGCAGCCTGCCCAATTTCGACGCCAACACGAGCGAGTTCTACGACATCAAGGCCGTGCGCCGCACGCGCCTGCTCGGGCGCAAGACCCAGCTGATCGCCGTTACGCCGAAGGACGAGTACCGCTACGGCTATCGGCTGTGGGTCGATGAGGCGACCGGCACGCCGCTGCGCACGGAGCTGTGCAACGCGCAGGGGCAGGTGATCGAGCAGGTGGTGTTCGCGAGCATCAGCTGGCCGGATCGCATACCCGACTCGATGTTCAAGCCGGATTTCTCCACCGAGGGCTTTCAGTGGCTGCGGGCGCAAAGCGGCCCCGTCACCGCAGGCTCGCAGGTGACGTGGGGTGCGATCCACCTGCCGCCCGGCTTTCATCTCTCGGTGCGCGCGGCGCAGAAGATGCCGGGGCTCCCCGATCCGGTGGATCACCTGGTGTTCACCGATGGCATCGCCTCGGTGTCGGTGTTCGTCGAGCAGCGCACGCACAGCGATCACGTGCTCTCGGGCAGCGTGCAGGTCGGCTCCTCCTCGACCTTCGCCACCATCATCGATGGGCATCCGGTGACCGCCGTGGGCGAGGTGCCCCCGCAGACGGTGCGCTTCATCGCCAACTCCGTCGCCGAGCAGCGCGCCGCGCCGCCGGCTGCTCTCGAGAGCTCCTCGAGCGCGACGCGCCACTGACGTGAAGTGCCGCTCGGGCAGCCACCCGAGGCACTGTCCGCCGATGCCGAGACTCACGCTACTGCACCGTCCCGACTGCGAGCTCTGCGAAGAGATGCTGGCGGAGCTGGCAAGACTTCGCCAGAGAATGCCGTTGCCGCCGCTCGAGCTCATCGACGTGGACGGCGATCGAGAGCTCGCTCGCCGTCACGGCCTGCACGTACCGGTGCTGCTGCTCGATGAGACGGTCGTATGCCGCCACCGCCTCGATGAGGCGGAGCTGCGCCGGCTGCTGCGCCCCCACGCAGGTCGGGCCGCGCCCGCCTGAAGGGGCCCCGGCCGCGAGCGCCCCCGGGGCGTCGCGCCGCCGCACCGCAGGTGAAAAATTCCGGGCTCTCGCGCCTTCGGGATACTACAATCCACGCGCCGCAGAGGACTCCGCGCGGCGGAAATCCTTGATGCGGCTCATACGTAACTTCTCCATCATCGCCCACGTCGACCACGGCAAGTCCACCCTCGCCGACCGGCTCATTCAGATCTGTGGCGGCCTCGAAGCCCGCGAGATGCAGGAGCAGGTGCTCGACTCGATGGATCTCGAGCGCGAGCGCGGCATCACCATCAAGGCGCAGAGCGTCACGCTCTACTACAAGGCGCACGACGGCGAGCGCTACCAGCTGAACCTCATCGACACCCCGGGCCACGTCGACTTCTCTTACGAAGTGTCGCGCTCGCTCGCCGCGTGCGAGGGCGCGCTGCTCGTGGTCGATGCCTCGCAGGGGGTCGAGGCGCAAAGCGTGGCCAACTGCTACACGGCGATCGAGCAGGGCCTCGAGGTGCTGCCGGTCATCAACAAGATCGATCTGCCCTCGGCCGATCCC
>DATJSR010000046.1:0-3041 GCA_035504015.1 Steroidobacteraceae bacterium | reverse complement strand
GCAAGCCAGCTCATGGCGCCTGATCGGCTTCGACCTTGCGTACCGAGGGACGGGCGGCGAGCAGTCGCGTGTGCTGCGCCAGTGCCGGCCATTTCGCATGCAGCGGCTCGCGCCCGTCCTCGTGCCAGCCGCCGACGACATACAGGTAGTAATCTGCGGCGGAGATGTCACGACCGAGCACGTAAGGCGCGAGCGTGGGAATGACCAGACTCAGGATCGTGCAGAAGTCCTCGCTCGCCTGTTGCCGGATTCCTGCGGCTGCGCTCTCGCCAGCACGGCTGTAGCGCGCGGGATAGTAGATGCGCAGCGCGCATTCATAGAGGTTGGCGGACAGGTAGACCATCCACTGCAGGAAGCGCGCGTGCTCGCTGGTTCCAGCCGGCGGCGCAAGCCTTGCCTCGGGGTGTAGCGCGCTGAGGTGCAGGCACATCGCAGCCGATTCCACCATCGCGATTCCCTGCGGCAGGCGCAGCATCGGCACCTTGCCTGTCGGGCTGACGCGCCGGTAGCGTTCGATCTCGGCGGGATCTCGACCCACCGGGACGAAATCGTAGGGCGCGCCGATCTCCTCGAGCAGCATGCGAACGATGTCGGAGCCGCTGCCGGCTCTTCCATAGAGTGTGTACTTGGAATCGCTCACACCGATCTCCCCCGGGCTGCCGCCTGCGCTTCGTCGGCCCTCGCGGCCGGGAGAAATGATAGTCCGGAAGTCGCGGGTAAAGCGATTTCCTCAGGCGCGTATCAGGCCACTGAGATAGCGGTTGCCGGTGCCCGGAAAGACGGCATCGTCGAGCGCGCGCGAGTCGATGCGCAGGTGATCGTGCAGCACACTCTTGGTCACGAGACGCAGGTCGAGGGTGGCCTTGAGGTCGCGCCCCTGAAAGAGCGCATCGGCGGAGAGCCCCGGCCAGTCGGCGAGCATACGCCCGCCCTGCACCGCGCCTCCCAGGAGGAACGCGGCGGCGCCGGTGCCGTGATCGGTTCCACGAGTGCCGTTGACGGCTGCCGTGCGCCCGAACTCGGTGACGAGCAGCACCGCCGTGCGGGACCAGGATTCCGCCATCGACTGCCGGAACAGGCGCAGCGCGGAATCGAGTACGCTCAAGCGAGCGCTCAGCTGCCCATCGGCACCTCCTTCGTTGAAGTGCGTGTCCCACCCGAGGGTGTCGAACACGGCGACGCTGGGTCCTGCGGGCCGGCGCAGAAAGGCCGCCGCTGCACGTACGGTCTCCCGATAGGCCGCCACTCCGGCCAGAGCCCGTCCACCCGGGCGCGCGCCGCGAGCCGCGGCCGAATCGTGGCCCACTGTACCACTGGCATTCGCTGCGTCCTCGGAGTCCCCGGCCGCGACACCAGTGTCTGACATGGCAGCCATTGCGATGGCATCGGTAGCCAGGGCATCGGCCAGGCGATGGCCGAGCACCGGATCGCGCGCGTAGCGATCGGCAATACGCTGCAGGGTGTCGTCGTCGATCCCCGGCAGGGTCGAAGGCGACCAGGAGGCGACTGCGGAGGGACCTCGCAGCACCAGCGGCACAGTCTGCCCCAAAGCCACGGCGACTTCCTTCTGTGCCGTGTCCCTCGGCAGCGCCGCCAGGGCACGATTGAGCCAGCCGCTCTGGGCTGCGTGCGCGACGGTGAGGCCGGTCTCGAGCACGTCCTGACCATCGAAGTGCGAGCGCTCGCGGTAGGGTGTGGCCGCGGCGTGAATGACGAGCAGCTCCTTGGCGATGTAGGACTCGTGCAGGAAGGTGAGCGCCGGATGCAGGCCGAAGGTGTTGTCGAGGCGCAAAGCACCGCGCGGTGCACCCGGTGGCGCGATCGCGATGGAACCGCGCAGCTGGGCGTAGTGCGGATCGCCGTATGACGGTACGGCGGCGAGTCCATCGAGCGCACCGCGCAGCAAGACGAGGACGAAGCGGCGATCGTGCGTCGCCGGCGCAGCCAGGCTGTAGCGTGCGCCGAATCCCAGCGCCGTCGCGGCCGCCGCGCCTTGCAGAAATGTGCGACGTGAGCCCATCGGTCCTCCTCTAGCGCCGCATGAACTCGGGCGCGGTGAGCAACAGTGTGAGGGCCTGCTCGCGGCTCGCCGCGTGCGCGAGCTGCTCGCGCGTGGCATCCGAGAGCGCCTCGCCCCACAGCGCCGGTGCCAGCGCCGCGGCGTCGATCCGGGCGCCGACCTTGCGCCCGACCAGGTCGGCCCATTCGATGCGCTTCATGAGCGCGGCCGAGCCGTCCCAATCGACGCTGCGATCGGGCCAGCCCGCCGGCGAGCCGGGCGCGAACTGCCGTTGGCCGAGCAGCTGAAACGCTGCCGTGCCTCGTGCGAGGCTGTCGGCATCCGCCAACCCGAGTGCTCGATGCGCCGCAAACACGTAGTCCTGCGGCGTGCGGAACTTGCTGAACGGAGCTTCCCAGGCCTCTTGGCAGTCGATGAGCGCTGCGTAAACGCTCGGCAGGTCACCCCCGCTGCGCTCGAACGCGCGGGCGACGCGTGTCACCGCCGCTGCGGGCGGATCGTCGGCGATGAAATGGCGTACCAGCTTGGTGGCGATATGGCTGGAGGTGGCCGGTGCGTGTGCGAGATCACGCAGTACCGACTCGCCCTGCGCCATGCCGTCCTCCGCGTAGCGGTGAGCGACGACCTCCTGCGCACCCGGCTCGTGCACGGCGGGCCGGAACAGGAACTCTCCGGTGCCGCCCCGCTTGAGCAACCCCTGCCCGCCGCCCAGCGACCAGCCGGTGAGCACGCGCGCAAAGGCTGTCACGTCCGCTTGCGTATAGCCGCCATCGACACCGAGGGTGTGCAGCTCGAGAATCTCGCGGCCGAGATTCTCGTTGAGACCGAGTTGCCGCCGTCTCGCAAGTCGCGCCAGGATGGAATGCGGGCCGATCGACTGCGGATTATCGAGGTACAGCAACATCGCCGGATGCTTCTCCACGGCGAGCAGCATCTCGGCGAAATTCCCGAGCACGTGCGGGCGAATGGCCTCGCGCTCCATCGCGCCCGCGACCCCGAGCACCTGGATCTTGTCCACCGA
>DATJSR010000045.1:0-18729 GCA_035504015.1 Steroidobacteraceae bacterium | reverse complement strand
TTTCGCCTCGAGCTTGCCACGGCTCGCGGCACTCGAGGCCGACGGCCTGCTGGTGCGCGACGCGCGGCAGCTGCGCGCCACGCCCGCCGGACGCTTTCTCCTGCGCAACATCGCCATGTGCTTCGATCGCTATCTGGAGGCTGCTCCCGAGGCCGCGGCGCCCAAACGCTACTCGCAAGCGCTCTGAGATCACCGGGCACGCTGCGCCTTGGGCCTATCCCGCCGCAGAGAGGCGCTCAGTCGCGCGGCGCCGCAGCCGCGAGCCCCCGCACGCCCTCGGAGAGCACCACCGCATAGGGTGGCGCCGCGCCGAGCGTGCGCAGCGAGTCCGGCAGCTCGGCGACGGCGCTCCGACAGTGCTCGCGCACGGCCGCCAGGGCAGGTGCCGGCCCGAGTGTCCGGCCGGCACGCATCACCTCCCGAAGCAGCGGCTCCCCGGGCGCGCACTCCTCGGCGAGCACGAGCGCATCGCGCAGTGCCACGCCGCCTGCATCGCGCTCCCGATAGACTTGCTTTGCGCCCGGCCAGGTCTCCTTGCCCGCCGAGCGCTTGCGCCGCGGCCTGCCGGCGTAGTGCTGCAGCTTGTAGGCCATGTCGAGCACCGGCGCATCGGTCGAGGCATCGAGTGCGGTGCCGACGCCGAAGGCATCGACGGGGCTGCGCTCCTCGAGCAGCTGAGCGATGCGATACTCATCGAGGCCACCGCTCAGCACGATGCGCACGGCGGGGCAGTCGTGCGCATCGAGCACGGCGCGTACGGCGCCGCTCTCGCGCGCGAGATCGCCGCTGTCGATACGCACTGCGGACACCCGCTCGGCGAGGCCCTGCGCCCGCAGCCTCTGCACCAAGGAGGCAACGCGCCGGGCGGCGCGCTGCGTGTCATAGGTGTCGAGCAGCAGCGTGGTGGGCGAGCGGCTCACCTCCACGAAATGCCGGAAGGCCTGCTCCTCCGAATCGTGCGCCTCGATGTACGAGTGCGCCATGGTGCCTGAGGCGGGGATGCCGAAGCGGCGCGCCGCCTCGAGCGTGGCGGTCGCATCGAAGCCTGCCAGATACGCCGCGCGTGCTGCCCACAGCGCCGCATCCGCCTCGTGGGCACGGCGCATGCCGAAATCGATCAGGCGCCGGCCGCCCGCAACCAGCACGCAGCGCGCCGCCTTGCTCGCGATCAGCGTCTGAAAATGCACGATGTTGAGCAGCCGGCTCTCGATGAGCTGTGCCTCGAGGAGCGGTGCCGTGACGCGCAGCAGCGGCTCGCCCGCAAAGCACGGCGTGCCCTCCGCCAGCGCGTGCACGGTGCCGCTGAAGCGCAACCCCGCCAGATGCTCGAGAAAGCGCGCCGAGAACAGGCCGAGCCCATCGAGATAGGAGAGCTCCTCGGGCGTGAAGCGCAGCCCCTCGAGATAGCCGAGCGCCGGCTCGAGCCCGGCGGCGATGAGGAAGTTGCGCTGCCCGGGCAGGCGGCGCACGAACAGCTCGAAGACCGCGCTCTCGTGCATGCCGAGCTCGAAGTAGGCGTGCGCCATGGTGAGCTGATAGAGATCGGTGAGCAGGGCGCCGCTCATGAGCCCACCGCCTGGCCCGCGAGCAGCTGCAGGGTACGCGGGTCGGGCTCGCCGCAGAGCTGGCGCAACACGTGCACGAAGAGCTCCTCCTGCCCGCTTGCCTGGGCGAAGAGTGTGAGAGAGGAGCGCAGCTTGAGATCATCCGGCGTGCCCAGGATCTCGCGCGCCGAGCGCCCGCGCACCGCGCCGATGAGCTGCGTGCACTCGCGCAGTCGCGGCCCAAGCAGCGCGTGCCCGAGATACGCGCGCGCCTCAGCGAGCGAGCCGATGCCGAAATGCTCCGCGGTGGCACTGCTGCCGAGGCCACGCAGCTGCGGAAAGATGAACCACATCCAGTGGCTGCGCTTGCGGCCCTCGCGCAGCTCCTCGCAGACGCGCGCATAGCAGCTGTGCTGTGCTGCCACAAAACGCTCCAGGTCGTAACCGTCTGCCATGCGCTCGCCCGCCGGTGATTGCCGTGATGCTCCAACCGACCCAGAATGTACCCGTCCGGGGGTATTCCAGTGCAATCGCTCTTGCCAGCGCCGTGGGTCAGGCGAGGCCTGCTGGTCGCGGCCGTCATCGCCGTTCTCGTCGCAGTGTATGCGGCAGCGGGCTTCCTGGGGGTACCGCGCCTGCTGCGCTCGCAGCTCACGGGCTACGTGCGTACGCACTACCATCGCCAGCTGCATCTGGGTGAGATTCGCTTCAATCCCTTCAGCCTGCGACTCGAGGTGCACGACATCGCCCTGCCCGATGCCCACGGTGAGCCGCTCGTCGGGGTAGGCGCTCTGGTGCTGCAGCTGCGAGCCGACAGTGTCTGGCTGCGCGGTCCGAGCCTCGAGGAGATCCGGCTCGAGCAGCCCTACGCACACCTGCTCGTGGGTAGCGATGGCAAGCTCAACGTCGCCGATCTGATCGGCGGCGCAGGCTCACCGCCGCCGGCGCCGCAGGCTCACCCGCAGCCCTTGCGTCTGTATGTGCATCACCTCGCGGTCGCTGCCGGCACGGCGAGCTACCAGGACCGCTCGCGCGCCGTCCCCTTCCGGGTGGATCTGCGGCCGATCGACTTCGAGCTGCGCGATTTTCGCACCCTGGGCAGCGCCGCCGACGCGTACGCGCTCGATTTTGCGACCCTGCGCGGGGAGCACTTTCGCTGGCGCGGCACGCTCGGCATCGAGCCCTTCGTCTCCTCGGGCAGCTTCGCCATCTCGCAGCTGCAGGCCCGCACGGTGTGGGAGTATCTGCGCGATGCGCTGCCGGCCGAGATCACCTCGGGCATCATCGACCTGAGCGGGCAGTACACGCTCAGCACGGCGAGGGCGCCCCTCGACCTGCGCATGACGCTCGATTCCGCGCAGGCGGTCGATCTGGCGCTGCGCGCGCGCGGGGGCACCGAGGACCTGATCAAGCTGCAGCGCATCGAGCTCACGCAGATCCAGCTCGATCTGCCCAAGCACCAGGTGCGCGTCGGCGCCGTGCGCCTGCGCGGGGGGGACATCCGCGCGCGCCTCCAGTCCGATGGTACCCTCAACCTGATGGCGCTGCTGCCCGCAGCCGGCAGCCACGCCGCCGGCACAACGCGCGCTGCCACGCCGATCGGCCGTACCGGCGTCGGGGATGCAAGCGGCGGCACTGCGCCCGCCGCACCTATCGCAGCCGCCGCAACTGCCGCACCTGCCGCGCTCTGGCAGCTCGCCGCGCCCGACATCGATCTTTCCGGACTGAAAATCGAAGCGGAGGATCGTGCCATAACGCCCGCGGTGGCATTGGACCTCAGCGACATCGAGCTGCAGATCCACGGCTTCCAATCCCCCGCTACGACGCCCCTCGATCTGCAGCTGCGGGCGCGCATCGGTGATGCAGGCCGCCTGCGGGCAACGGGCCGCTACGCCCTCGACAGCGGCGCGGCGCACGTGCAGCTGCAACTCGATGCGCTGTCCCTGACTCCCCTGCAGCCCTTCGTGGCAGAGCGTGCCGCGCTGGATCTGGTCTCCGGAGAGCTCGGGGCGAAGCTCACGATCGAGCGCAGTGCCAATGGTGTGCTCGCGGTCAGCGGCGGCACCGAGCTCTCCAAGCTGCGCATCATCGATGACTCGCTGCAGCAGGACTTCCTCAAATGCCGGCAGCTGAGCATCGCCGGGCTGCGGTACCGCTCATCTCCCGCGCGGCTGCGCATCGAGCGCATCGTGGCGCGCGAGCCCTTCGCGCGCATCATCATCGCCTCGGATCGCAGCATCAACGTGAGTGAGGCGCTGCGGCCCGCCGGCGCCGCGAGCGGCGCCTCCTCGCGCGCACTGGCAGCCACCACGGCCGTGGTGCCCGGCGGCGCGGCGGGCGGTGCGCGCGTGCGCGGCATCGTCATCGCAGCACGGGGGCACGCCCGCACCCCGGCGGTCCAGGGCGCGGGCGCAAAAGCGCTAACGGCCGCCTCGGCGGCACCGAGCATGCCGATATCCGTGGGACGGATCGAGCTCATCGATGGCTCGGCCCGCTATACCGATCTGTGGATTCAGCCGAGCTTCGCGCTCAGCATCGAGAAGCTCAGCGGTGGCGTGCGCGGCATCTCCTCGGATCCGCACGCGCATGCGCAGATCGATATCTCCGGCTCGGTCGATCGCTATGCCCCGGTCCACATCTGGGGTGAGCTCGCCCCCTTCTCCGCCACCACCTTCAGTGACGTGAAGATGAGCTTTCACGGCCTCGAGCTCACCACCATCACACCTTACTCGAGCTACTTCGCCGGATACCGGATCGAGAAGGGCAAGCTCTCGCTCGATGTTTCCTATCACATCGAGAATGGCAAGCTGCAGGCCGATCATCACTTCGTCTTCGACCAGCTGCAGCTCGGGGAGCACGTGGACAGCCCCAATGCCATGAAGCTGCCGCTGCGCCTCGCAGTGGCACTGCTGAAGGACCGCAACGGGGTCATCGATCTGCCCCTGCCCGTGACCGGCAGCCTCGATGACCCGCAGTTCAAGGTCGGGCCGATTCTGTGGAAGGCGTTCGTCAACCTGCTCGAGAAGGCGGTGACTGCCCCCTTCGCCCTGCTCGGCAGCCTCTTCGGCTCGCACGAGCCGCTCAACGAGATCCAGTTCGATCCGGGCAGCGCGGCGCTCGATGCACAGGACCAGAAGCGCCTCGCCGATCTGCTGAAAGCGCTCGTCGCGCGGCCGAGCCTGCAGCTCGAGGTGCCCAGTCCCTACGCTCCGGCGCTCGATACGGCGGCGCTGCGCAGCCAGGAGCTCGAGCGTCGTCTGCTCGCCCTCGAGCGCCGCGAGCTGGCCGCCCGCAAGCAGTTCGAGGACAAGGTCGACCCATCGATACTCGCCGATCCGGAGGAGCGCTTTCGGCTGCTGGTGAGCGAGTATCGCAGCGAGCTCGGCGAAAAGAGCGCCTTGCCGAGACTTTCCGCCGCGGTCCTCGAGGCCCAGCATCAGAAGAAGACGCCGCCCGCCCTGCCGCCGGCCATTGCCGAGCTGCAGGAGAGCCTGGTGGCACGCACCACGGTCTCGGATGTGGATCTGCAGGCCCTCGCCCAGCGCCGTGCCCGAGCCATGCAGGATGCGCTGCTCGCGGGCGGCCAGATCGACCCGCAGCGAGTGTTCGTGCTCGCGGCCGCGGCGCAGACTAACGCACAGCGCCGCATCGATGCGACCCTGGGCCTGAAGTAGTCCCTCAGTCGACCTCGAGCACGATCTTGCCGATGTGCTCGCCGCTCTCCATGAGCTCGTGCGCTCGCCAGGCCTCCGAGATCGGAAAGCGCGCATACAGAGGCGGTGCCCGCAGGCGCTGCGCGCCGAACCACGGCCACACCTCGGCGAGCAACGCCTGCGCGAGGCGCCCTTTCGCCTCGATGCTCTGCGGTCGCAGCGTCGAGCCCATGAGCCGCAGGCGCTTGGTGAGCAGCGGCCGCAGGTCGAGGTCGGCGCGCGCCCCGCCGAGGAGGGCGATCATGGCGATGCGGCCCTCGAGCGCCGCAGCGGTGACGTTGCGGCCGACGTAGGAGCCGCCGACCATGTCGAGGATGACATCGACGCCCTTGCCGTTGGTGGCATCCTGCACGGCGGCGACGAAGTCCTCCTCGTGATAGTTGACCGCGCGGTCGGCCCCCAGTGCGACGCACGCCGCGCACTTGCGATCGCTGCCCGCGGTTGCGAACACGCGTGCCCCGTGCGCCTTGGCGAGCAGGATCGCCGTGGTGCCGATGCCGCTCGAGCCGCCGTGAACGAGCAGCGATTCCCCGGGGGCAAGCCCCGCGCGCTTGAAGACGTTGGAGTAGACGGTAAAGAAGGTCTCGGGCAGCGTGGCCGCCTCGATGAGCGACACACCCGCCGGCAGCGGCAGGCACTGCGGCACGGGAGCGTTGACGTATTCGGCGTAGCCGCCACCGCTCACCAGCGCGCACACCTGCTCACCGATCTGGTGCGAGCGTACCTCGGTGCCGACAGCGACGATCGTGCCGGACACCTCGAGCCCCGGAATGTCGCTGGCCCCGGGAGGCGGGGGGTAGGCGCCCTGACGTTGCATCACGTCGGGGCGATTGACACCGGCGGCGGCCACCCGGATCAGCACCTCCCCCGAGGCGAGCGCCGGCAGGTGACGATAGGCGAGTCGCAGCACGGAGGGCGGACCGTGCTGACTGATCTCCACCACGCGCATCGAGGCAGGCAGGTGCACGGCGCTCATCATGCCTCCACTGCGGGCAGTGGGCGCCGGCCCGCATCGGGGCTGCGGGCGCCGCCCTCGAGCGCATCGGCCAGCTCGCGCCAGGAGAACCCTTGCGCGCGGTAGGCGAGCGCGCGCGCGGCCATCGCCTCCACCAGCAGCGTCTGTCGGCGGGCGGCCGCCCGTGCCATGACGGGCTCGAAGCCGGCCGTCTCGAGCGTGCTCGCCACCTCGCCCATCTCGGCTGCGCGGCGCACGCCGTGCTCGGCCACGCGGCTCACGAGGTAGTCGGGCAGGCCCGTCTCCCACCCCATGTGCGGGAAGCTCTGCCGCAGCGAGGCGAGCACCTGTTCCTCGGCGCCGAAGCGGCGCGCCGCAAACAGGCTCTCGATGGTGAGTGCCTCGAGTCCCTTGATGAGGATACTGCGACACATCTTCACGGCCGAAGCCACCCCGACGTCGCTCGCGATGACGCTGACATTCAGGCCGAGCGCCCGCAGCGCCTCGGCCCATGCGGCCGCCCGCGCCCCGCCGAGCAGCATCGGCACGCCAAGGCCCTGCGGGGGCACGGGCGCCATGACCGCCGCCTCGACGAAATCGGCCCCCGACGGCTCGATGAGGCGCGCGCTCGCCCGCTTGCGATCCGGGGATACCGAGTTGATGTCGAGGAAGAGCTGTCCCGGTCGCAGCGCCGGCGCCACGGCAGCTGCCGCCTCGAGGCTCGAGCTGGCGGTCACGGCCGAGATCACCAGCACCGAGCACTGCGCGACCGCGCCCGCGCTGTCGCAGGGGCGCACTCGCGCCTGCTGCGCTTTCTGCAGCAGGCCTTCGCGCCGGGCGGGCTGCTCGAGCAGGATGTCGTACATGGCGACCGCATAGCCGGCGCGCGCGAGCGCCGCGCCGAGAATGCCGCCCGCCTCGCCGAAGCCAATGAGCCCCACCTGCTCGATCGATCGACTCATGGCGCCCAACCCCGTGACCGATGGCACTCAGCGGCGGCGCGGCCGCGCCGCGGCGCGCGGGGCACCGGCCGCCCGCGCGATGACCTCGAGCAGCCAGGCTCGCAGCGCCTCGTTGACCGGCGTCGGCCGCTCGAGCGTCGACATGTGGCCACAGTGCGGAATGCTTACAAGGGTGCTCCCCGGAATCAAGGCCGCCATCTCCCGATGCGCGGCCGCGAGCGCCCAGGCATCCTCCCGGCCGCACAGAATCAGGGTGGGACAAGTGATGGTACCCAGCAGCTCGCGGGCATCGGGTCGCTGCAGCAGCGCGCGCACCTGCGCGGCGAACTGCTCGGGGGTGCGCCGCTCGATCATGCCGAGAATGCGCTCGATGAGCTCGCGGTCGCCGAAGCGATCAGGGTGCACCATCGGGATACGCAGCCAGCGCTCCCCCACCGCGCGCATGCCCTGTTGCTGCGCGAGCTCGAGGAGCTTCGCGCGCTCCTGCCGCTCGCGCTCGCCGGCAGGCCCGGAGGCGAGCGGCACGTACGAGGTGTCGAGCAGCGCGAGCCCACTGATGCGCCAGGGTGCACGGCGCATCAGCTCCAGCGCGACGCGCCCTCCCATCGAGTGCCCGGCCACCGCGAAGCGCATGGGCGCCTTGCGCAGAATCGCCTCCGCCATGGCGCCGAGCGAATCGTGCAGACCATGATCGGCGACCTGCACCGCGGCGAGGTCGGAGAGCGCGGCAATCTGCGCATTCCACACCGTGGCATCGCACATGAGCCCGGGAATCAGAACCAGGGGATGCAGAGGCTGCTCGGCCAAGCGCGTTCGCTCCGCGGATGAACGGTGGGCGCAGGGTGTGCGCCCTCGAGCCCGTGACGCTGCCCAATCGCGTCCCGGCTGTCAACGCAGTGCTAGCGCAACGCCCGCAGCGGCAGGGCCAGCAGCACGGCGAGCAGCGCCGCCGGCACCAGCAGCGCCGCCGAATACTGCCAGCCACCGGCAGCCGCCGCGAGTGCCGCGACGAGCGGTGGGCCGGTGAGCTGTCCGGCGTGCGAGGCCTGTACGATGAGCCCCATGCGAGTGGCGCTCGAGCGCCGCTCGGGCAGCGCCGCGGGCAGCAGCGCGAAGATGCAGGCGGGCGCGAGCCCCGCGATGCCGGCGAAGGCCACCACGAAGCCAAAGTGCGCACCTGCCGAGAGCTGCGGGGCATACACCCCGGGAACCGTGAGCGCCATGCCGCCGCACGAGAGGGCAATGAGCCACGCGCACGAAGCCCCGCGCGCCACCGCGGCGCTGGCGAGGATATTACCGGCCGCATTGGCGAGCACCGCGAGCGCGGCCAGCTCGCCCGCGCTCTGCAGCGAGTAGCCCTGCTGCTGCAGCAAGCTCGGCACGAAGCCCATGATGGAGAGGTACTGAAAGGTATAGCAGGCGAAGATGCCTGCGAGCCGCAGCGGCACAGGGTGGCGCAGCGCCTGCACGAGCTCACCGAGGTGCAGCCGCGAGTGGGCCCGCACCGGCAGGCGGGGCGCGCGACTGATGGCGAGCGCCACTGCGAGCGCCAGCAACAGCAGCGCGTTCGCACGCCACAGGGCGCGCCAGCCCGCCGCGCGCAGGACCAGGGGGGCCCCCGCGAGCGCCATGGCCATGCCGAGCGGCATGTACGCGCCCCAGAGCGCAGGAACGAAGCGCCGATGGCGCGCGGCGCTCGCACCGAGCAGCAGGCTCGGGATCGCGACCACCACGATCACGAACGCCATGCCCTCCGCGGCGCGCGTAGCGAGCAGCACGCCGGCGTTGGGAGCCGCGCTGCCCGCGAAGCTCGCGAGCGCCAGGCCGAACAGCCCGCCCGCAGCCGCACGGCGCGCGCCGATCGCATCGGCGATGCTGCCCGCGAGTGAGCCCAGCGTAGCCCCCAGCACGCTGAAGAGCGAGATCACCCACGCCGCCGTCACCAGGCTCATGTGCAGCTGGCGTTGCAGCACGGTGAGCGAGGGAGGCACCTTGCCGAGTTGCATGGCGGCGACGATGCCGCTTGCGAGCAGCAGCGCCACGTAAGGCCAGCGCGTGCGCTCGAGCGCGCGCGCCCGCTCGAGCACGAGTTGCGTCGACATGTACCGTAAGATACCGGGATGCCAGATGCTTCGCCCTCCGGCTCGCGCCCGGCCGAGCTGCAGTACCTCGCGCTCGAGCCCCCGCGCGCCGGCGAGCTGCTCGCGGTGGCAGCGGGCATCGAGTGGCTGCGCATGCCGCTGCCGATGCAGCTCGATCACATCAACCTGTGGCTGATCGAGCACGAGCGCGGGAGTGTGCTCATCGACACCGGGCTCGCGCACGAGAGCGCGCGCGCCGCCTGGCAGGTGCTGCTCGAGGGACCGCTGCGCACGCGCGCTCTCGAGCTCATCGTGCTCACGCACATGCATCCGGATCACGCAGGCCTCGCCGCCTGGCTGCAGCAGCGCACGGGGGCACCGGTGTGGAGCTCCGAGCAGACCGAGGCGCAGATGCGCCGGCTGCTCGCGCCGGCGAGCGCCGCGCAGCTCGCCGAGCGCGAGGCGTTCCTGCACGCCCACGGCCTTGCAGAGACAGCCCCGCTGCGCGCGAGCCTCGATGGCGAGCACTATCGCTCGGTGGTGAGCGGCCTGCCGCGCATCGCCCATCATCTGCGGGGCTCGGATGAGATGGTCTGGAGGGGACGGCGCTGGCGCTTGCTGCGCACGGATGGACACGCGCACGGGCATCTGTGTCTGCACGCGCCGGCGGAACGCGTGCTGGTGAGCGGGGATCAGATCCTGCCCGGGATCTCGCCCAACGTGAGTCTGCTCGAGCCTGCTCCGGATCCCGATCCGCTCGGCTCCTACCTCGACTCGCTCGAGGAGCTCGCGACCCTCGATCCGCAAACGCTGGTGCTGCCCTCGCACGGCCGGCCGTTCGTGGGGCTCGGCATGCGCGCCGCGGAGTTGCGTGCCCATCACCAGCGACACCTGCAGCAGCTGCGCGGCGCCTGCACCGAGCCGACGAGCGCCTACGAGAGCCTGCGCGTGCTCTTCCGGCGCACGCTCTCGGGCTTTCACCTGCTGCTCGCCCTGGGCGAGGCGATCGCGCATCTCGAGCACCTGGCGCTGCGCGGGGAGCTCGAGCGGCTGCGCGCGGCCGACGGCAGTATCCGCTACCTGCGCCGCGCGCGCGCCTAGCGCATCCGCTCGGGGCTCAGCCGCCCCTGCGGATCGAAGGCCGCCTTGAGCCGCGCCACCAGCGCCGCCAGCGGCTCGGGCAAGGGCTGAAAGACCGCGGTGCGCTCGCGCACCGGATGCGGCGCCTTCACCAGCAGCGCATGCCCGCCGCGCAGCGCGCCGCGCACCCGCTCGGGCTCGCAGCGCTCGGCACCGAGCCACAGCAGCGCGCCGCCCCAGTCGATGAGATAACGCTGCGGGGCGAGCAGCTGCAGCACCCGCTCGGCATCGGCGGGCGGTACGCACAGCCGCCATACGATGGCGCAGTCGGCGAGCGCGCGCACCGAGCCGATCTGCGCCCACCGCTCGCGCGAGCGCGCATCCTCGAGCCAGGCATGCTCGTGCGGGCGCAACAGCTCGAGCAGCTGTTCCGCGCGCGCCTGCACCGAGGGCGCAAAGCCCTCGAGGCGCAGCAGGGCGCCCTGCTGCGGATCAAAGGCGGCGCCACTCACGCCCGCGGCCGAGCGCAGCGCCTCGCCGAGCGCGCGCAGCGCAGCCTGCGGCTCGCGCAGCGCAAGCAGCAGCGTGCGCTCCGTCTCCGGCGCCGGATGCACGCGCACCGTGACCTCGGTGAGCACGGCGAGGGTGCCCCAGGAGCCGGCGAGCAGCTTCGGCAGATCGTAGCCGGTCACGTTCTTCACCACGCGCCCGCCGCCGCGAAAGCGCTCGCCCGCGCCGCTCACGGCTCGAAAGCCGAGGAAGTGATCGCGCGCCGCACCGCTTGCGAGCCGCCGTGGGCCCGACGCATTGCTCGCGAGCACCCCACCGAGCGTCGGTTCGGCCGGCGTGCCGAGGAGCTCGCTCCAATCGGGCGGCTCGAAGGCGAGGCACTGGCCGTGCTCGCGCAGCAGCGCCCGCACCTCCCGAAGGGGGGTGGCCGCACGCGCGCTCAGCACCAGCTCGTGCGGCTCGTAGTCGAGGATGCCGCTCAGAGCGGCGAGCTCGAGGGGTTGCGCCTGCGCGGCACGGCCGATGTCGCGCTTGCTGCCCCCGGCGCGCGGCTCGAGCGCGCCCGCGGAGTCCGCAAGAATCTCCGCCACATCCGCCTCATCGCGCGGCCGCAGCATGCGAGCGCTAAAACCGCGGCAACTGTGCGAAGCGCTCGGCGCCTGCGTGCACGTGTACGCGCCCCTGCTCCGCACAGCGATGCAGCTGAGGAAACACCTTGCCCGGATTGAAGCGCAGCGTGGGATCGTAGACGCGCTTGATGCGCTCTTGGATGGCGAGCTCGCCCGCGGTGAACTGGTATGGCATCAGATCGCGCTTCTCGAGCCCGATGCCGTGCTCGCCGGAGAGCACGCCGCCCACATCGACGCACAGGCGCAGGATCTCCGCGCCGAAGGCCTCGGCGCGCTCGAGCTCGCCGGGTCGATTGGCGTCGTAGAGGATGAGTGGATGCAGGTTGCCGTCTCCGGCGTGAAAGACGTTGGCGACGCGCAGGCCGTAGCGCTGCGACATCTGATAGATGGCGCGCAGCACGCACGGCAGCTGGCGCCGCGGAATGGTGCCATCCATGCAGTAATAGTCCGGACTCACGCGTCCGACCGCCGGAAAGGCGGCCTTGCGCCCGGCCCAGAAGGTGAGCCGCTCCGCCTCGCTCGTCGAGGCGCGGCAACTGCCCGCACCGTGCGCCTGCGCCATGGCGCTCACCTGCTGCAGCAGATGATCGACCTCGGCGAGCGGGCCATCGAGCTCCACGATCAGCAGCGCCTCGGCATCGAGCGGGTAGCCGGCGTGCACGAACGCCTCCGCGGCACCGATCGCCGGCCCATCCATCATCTCCATGCCGGCCGGCAGGATGCCGGCGCCGATGATGGCGGCGACGCAGGCGGCCGCGCTCTCCGTGCTGGCAAAGCCGATGAGCAGCGCCCGCGCGCTCGCCGGGCGCGGCAGAATGCGCACGATGACCTCGGTCACGATGCCGAGCAGGCCCTCCGAGCCGATCGTGAGCCCGAGCAGATCGTAATGACCGGCATCGAGATGCTTGCCCCCGAGGCGCACGCAACTGCCATCCGGCAGCAGCTGCTCGAGGCCGAGCACGTTGTGCGTGGTCAGGCCGTATTTGAGACAGTGCACGCCGCCCGAGTTCTCCGCCACGTTGCCCCCCACGGTGCAGGCGATCTGACTCGAGGGATCGGGCGCGTAATAGAAGCCGCGGGCGGCGACCGCGTGAGTGATCGCGAGATTGGTGACTCCGCATTGCGCAGTCACGCAGCGATTCTCGTAGTCGATCTCGAGAATGCGGTTGAGCTTGCCGGTGCCGACGACGAGCGCATCGGCAACCGGCACGGCACCGCCCGAGAGCGAGGTGCCTGCACCGCGCGGCACGATCTTCAGGTTTGCGCCATGAGCGAAGCGCAGCACCTCGGCCAGCTCCGCGGTGCTCGCCGGCAGCGCCACCGCGAGCGGCCGCTGCCGATAGGCGCTGAGCCCATCGGTCTCGTAGGCGCCGAGCTCGGCGGGCTCCTGGATGAGATGCAGCTGCGGCAACCGCGCGCGCAGACTCGCAAGCAGCTGCGGGCGCTGCGCGAGCAGCGCGGCGTCCGGCTCGGGAAGGCAAATCACGTCGGTCGGATTATCGCCGGGCGGCGCGCGCCGCTCAGCCGGTCTTGCGCCGCTCGAGCGCCTGTGCCTCGGCGTGCACGTTGATCACGACCGCGAGGCCCGCCTTCGCGAGCAGCGACAGCAGCTGCGGGGACAGTCCGAGCGTGAACTCCGTGGCGCCCAGGACCTCCACATACAGCTCGACCGTTGCGGCCTCGGTCTGCAGGCGCGATAGAAAGGCCTGCGAGCGGCGCAGCAGCGCCACCGCCTGCAGCAGCACCGCCTCGGTGGAGACCACGCCCCGCAGCCCTGCATCGAGCTCCCGAAACTCACCGATCCAGTAGCTCTCGCGGTAGCTGCCCTCGAGGCGCTGTCCCTGTGCGGTGCGGCGGCCCTCGCCTGCCCTCCAGCTGTGCTGCGGCTCGATGCCCAACGTGCGCGTGATCTCGGCCGGATCGATGCTCGGGTGCCGGATCCGAAGCGATACGGTGAAGTTGTCGGGACTCATAGAAGGCAGGACATCGGACACTTCTGGACTCCTCCGTAAGCGATGCCGGCCGCCACAGCATGAAGCACGGCGGGTCGAGCCGCAACCGAACGCACCGGCGCTGGGAACGGCTCTTGCCTGCAGCCTGAGCGCTACCAGCGTGCGCCGGGATGCGCGCGGTGCAGCGATTGCATCTCGGCGAGCAGCAGCCCCAGGTGCTCGCCATGCTCCCCGCGCTTTCCCTGCCAGCGATAGGGAACATCCGGCGGCTGGCTGAGTGTCGCCTCGCGCAGCACCGCGCCGATGCGCTGCAGCCACGGTGCCTTCAAATCCGCGAGCCGCGGCGCGATCCCCTGAGCGCAGAGCGCCGCATCGAGCTCGTCGGGAGCGAACAGCTCCCCCGTGAAGCGCCACAGCGACTCCAGGGCCGCCTGCGCCCGTGAGCGACTCTCGGCGGTACCGTCCCCGAGGCGCACCAGCCAGTGGCTGCTGTAGCGAAAGTGATAGTGAGTCTCTTTGAGTGCGCGCACGGCGAGCTGGGCGAGGCGCGCATCGCGCGAGCTCTGCAGCGCACCGTAGAGTCCGAGCTGGTGCGCATCGAGCAGCATCTGACGCACGATCGTGCAGGCGAAATCCCCGTTCGGCTGCTCGGCGAGCGCCAGGTTGCGAAACTCGTGCGGCTCACGGCCGAAGGCCAGATCGTCCTCCGTGCGACCCGCGCCCTCGAGCTCTGCGCAATAGCCGAGCAGCCAGCGCGCCTGCCCCAGCAGATCGAGCGCGATGTTGGCGAGCCCCAGATCCTCCTCGAGCGCGGGTGCGTGCCCCACCCAGGCCGCGAGCTGCTGCGCCAGCACCAGGCTGGTGTCGGCGGGGCGCAGCAGCCAGGCCTCGAGCAGCGGCGCGTGAGTGGCGCCGGCGCTCGATGCGGGGCCGGGCGTGGTCTCGATCATCCCTCTCTCCTCGCCCACCTTTGCGCAGGCGCAGCGGTGCAATGTGACATGCGGTAACAATCGTGGCAATGCAGGCACGCTCGCCCCACGTGTAGGATGTGGCTGCGACTGAAAGACCACGAGGAGCCTCTCACGTGACCTCTGCTTGCCCGCCGATCCTCTCGCGGCGCGCAGCGATCGCGGCGGGTCTGTCCGCCGGCGCTGCGGCCCTGTGTCCTCCCATGAGTGGCGCCGCC
Source organism: Steroidobacteraceae bacterium (assembly GCA_035504015.1). Lineage (GTDB taxonomy): Bacteria > Pseudomonadota > Gammaproteobacteria > Steroidobacterales > Steroidobacteraceae > JASHUC01. The sequence continues at coordinate 4,117 of DATJSR010000045.1, read as the reverse complement.
ACCGCCTCGGCGGGGCCGCTCGTCACCAAGGCAATTCCATCGAGCGGGCAGCGGCTTCCGGTCATCGGGCTCGGCACCAACGCCTTCACGGCGCGCAGCCCCGAGGATCTGGCGAAGCGCCAGAGCGTGCTCAAGCAGCTGCCACTGCTCGGCGGCAAGGTGATCGACACCGCGCACATCTATGGCCAGTCCGAGCAGGTGATCGGGGATACGCTCGCTGCGCTCGGCACGCGCGAGCAGGTGTTCCTGTCGACCAAAGTCATGGCGCAGGATGCGGCCGCAGCACACAGTCAGATCGAGCAATCGTTTCAGTCGCTGAAGACCCAGCGCATCGATCTGCTCGAGATCCACAATCTCATGGGCATCGAGACCGTCTATCCGATCCTGCTCGAGCTGAAGAAGTCCGGACGCATCGGCTACCTCGGGGTGACCACCTCGCGTCCCGACGATCACGCGGCCCTGGCCGAGACCATGCGCCAGCATCGCTACGACTTCATCCAGGTCGACTACTCGATCGGCGACCGCAGCGCCGCCGATCAGGTGCTGCCGCTCGCCCTCGAGCGCGGTACGGCGGTATTGATCAACGTCCCCTTCGGGGGGCGCCGCGGCAGCGTCTTCTCTCAGGTCGCCGAGCGACAGCTGCCGCCCTGGGCAGCCGATATCGATGCCGCGAGCTGGGGGCAGTTCTTCCTCAAATATGTGGTGTCCCACCCGGCCGTCACCTGCGCGATACCGGGCACCACGGACGTTGCGCATCTCGAGGACAACCTCGCGGCCGGCCGCGGGCGCATGCCCGATGCGGCCATGCGCAAGCGCATGGAGCAGTTCTGGGACAGCAAGACGTGAGGGGCGAGGCTCGCGTCCCGCCGCCTCAGCCAGGCTCGCCGGGCTTGGCACTGCCCGCGAGCCATGCGCGCCCCTCGGCGTAGAGACGCTCCACCTCCGGGCCGCGCAGCCCGGGCAGTCCCGCGCGCTTGACCTCGTAGCCGAGGCGCGTCTGCAGATACGCCAGGTGGCGGTAGCCCTCCGGGAAGCTGCGCAGCAGCTCGGCATCGAGCTGCAGCGTCGCGCCGGGGGTCACCGGATCGATGCGATCCTTCTCGTAGATGGGCTGGCGCCGCACCATGCCCCAGCGGCCCGCGCGACGCTCGAGAAAATCGTAGAAGCGCCCCGTGCAGAGCACATCGCACAGCACCCCATCGACGCTCGCGCGTTGATTGATGGTCATCTTCGTCTGCGCGATGGCCCGCCCCCCGGCGATGTCGCAGGTGAAGCCGCCGAGGAAATGCAGGATGTTCACTCCGCGCTCGAACCCTGCGCGGCGCGCGCGCACGAACTCCTGCGCCGGCGCCTGCAGCCAGGTCGCCGTCATCCAGCCGTCCTCGTGCCAGAGCGCGGCAAAGCGCTCCCACTCGCCGCTGTCGCTGAAGATCACCCACTGCTCGATGATCTCGCGAATGCGCTCCCGATCCGCTGCGGCCTGCTCAACCATGTGCGCCTCCCCCTTGCGACGTGCGCCTGGCGAGCCCCCGCGCCCACGGCGGCCCGCACACGGTGCATCGTAATCCAGGTGAATGCGCCCCTTTAGCACGTAGTCGGCGCGGCTGCCGCGCGCGGATGCTGCGAGCAGGCCCCTGACGGGCCGGGAGCCATCATGAATCGACCGCAGCCGAGTGCCTATTTCAACGTCTTCAGTGTGCGCGAGTTCGAAGGTGCCGCCGGACAGAAGGGCAAGAGCTGGACCAAGGTGGGCGCCGCCTTTCCGCATCGGGACGGCCAGGGCTTTAACATCGAGCTCAATCTGTTACCCCTCGATGGGCGGCTCGTCGCCCTGCCGCCGAGCGAGGAGGACGCTCCCCCGGGGGGCTGAGGCGGCGCAGTGGCTCACGGATGGGCGGTGCGCTCGTTGCACAGGCGGGGACGGCTACCCTACAGTTCCCGCAGGCAACCGAGCGCACGCCGTGACCAGACTCCCTCTCGCACGCCTGATGCTGGGGCTCCTCGCCTGGGGAACCGCGGTTCTGGCGCAGCAACCCGAGCCCGATGCGCCCGCGGTCGCGGCCCGTCTGAGCTATGCGCAGGGCGCCGTGTCGATGCAGCCCGCCGGCACCACCGACTGGGTGGGCGTCGAGGTGAATCGCCCCCTCACAGGCGGCGACAAGCTCTGGAGCGACCAGGGCGCGCGTGCCGAGCTGCAGCTCGGTCCGGTGTCGATCCGCACGGACGAGAGCACCGCCATCGCCATCCTCGACCTCGACGCCACCACGCTGCAGCTGCAGCTCTCGGGCGGCACGCTCGAGCTGCACGTGCCGGTCTACGACCCGAGCGAGACCATCGAGGTCGATACACCGACGCTGGCGGTCAACGTGCAGCAGGCGGGTGACTATCGCATCGAGGCGGACCCATCCGGCGGTGTCGCGGCGGTGAAGGTGAGCGGGGGCAGCGCGCAGGTGAGCGGGGCGGGTGACACTTTCCAGGTAGCGGCACCGCGGCAGGCGCTGTTCACCGATACCGGCGGGCTCACGGAGGATCTCGGTCCGCTCGGTGCGCCCGATGCCTTCGATGCCTGGTGCCAGCAGCGCGATCAGCAGCAGCAGCAGGCGCTGCAGGCCGAAAGCCCGTACGTCTCCCCCGACATGACCGGGTACGAGGACCTGAGCGCGTACGGCAGCTGGCAGTCGCTGCCCGACTACGGGGCGGTGTGGACGCCCGATGCCGCACCGGTCGGCTGGGTCCCCTATACCTACGGCACCTGGGTGTGGATCGCCCCTTGGGGCTGGACGTGGATAGATCGGCAGCCCTGGGGGTTCGCACCCTTTCACTACGGGCGTTGGGTCTACCTGTCAGGCACCTGGGGCTGGGTTCCGGGGCCGCGTCGAGCGCATCCGGTCTACTCCCCGGCACTCGTCGGCTGGGTGAGCGGCGCGCGGGTCGGAGGAGTCCCCGGCATCGGCTGGTTCGCGCTCGGGCCTCGCGATGCCTATGTACCCGGTGGCAATGTCCAGCTGCACTCGGTGAATGCGGCGGTTCCGGGCGCCATCCTCGCCGTGGCGCAGCAGACGTTCGTGGGGGCGCAGCCCGTCGCGGCCCACAGCGTGCGGCTCGCGGCAAATGCGAGCACGCTCGCGAGCGCAGCCCCGCCCCGGCTCTTGCCCACCCGTGCAAGCGTGCTCGGCGTTGCACCCGGCACGCGTGCCGCCAGCGCTCCTCCGCCGGCATGGCAAGGGCAGCGTGTGGTGGTGCGGCGCATTCCACCGCCCTCGCCCCCCGCCTTTCAGCAGCAGCTGCAGCTCGCGCAGCTCAACGGCGGACGGCCGCCCACGCGGCAGCAGATCCGCCAGCTCGCAAGCGCACAGCCGGCGATGACCTCGGCACTAGCCACACCGCCGACACGGGCGCCCTCGGGACCCAACTCCGTGTGGCAGCCCGCAGCGACCGCTGCGCCGCTCCGCGCGCCTCGCAACGATCGCCCAGCCCCGGCTCAGGGCACGGTGAGCTTCTACCACGCCCCGCCGGTAGCGGCCGCCGCGCCGGCCCCCGGGGAGCCGTCCTACGGCTCGCCCGCCGTCTCGGGTCGCTACGCAGCGCCACCCGCCGCCGCCGCGACCCAGCCCGCGCCGAGCAACCGCTCGGCGCACGTGCACGAGCAGAAGCACCGGGATGCACGAGCTTCCGCACATCCCGCCTCCGAGCACCCCGCCCCCAAATGAAGAGGCCCGCCGGGTGGCGGGCCTCTCAGCAAGGAACCGATCTTTCGATCAGCCCGAGCTGCTCGAGCTCGAAGAAGTCTTCTTCTTGTGATGATGCTTCTTGGTGGTCGTCGAGGAGCTGCTCTCCGACGAGGAGGAAGCGGCCGGAGTGTTCGCGAACGACGGCACCGACACGGCCAACGCCGAACCTGCGATCAGGACGGCACCGAGGACGGGAACGAGTTTCTTAAGCACGGTTGATCTCCAAGTGACAAAACGGGCGGGATGGCGATCTCTATCAACTCTGCTCCGCACGCTGCGGAAGCTTGCGTGCGCGGCTATCAAAAGCAAGCTTGTTCTTCGGAGAAGAAGCCTACACGAGAGCGCGCGCACTGCAATAGTTGACCATGCGATTGCGGGCAAGTTTG
>DATJSR010000044.1:0-13745 GCA_035504015.1 Steroidobacteraceae bacterium | reverse complement strand
GCGCCAATCTAATCGGCGAAGTAGCGCGCAAGATACTGCTCGAAGGGCTCCTGCTCGGCCGCCTCGAGCGCGCGCTGCTGCTCGAGGGACTGCTGCGCCTCGGTCGCGAACTCCGCCAGGCGCTCGGGGTTGGGCGTATACAGATCGAGAAAATACGCCTTGTGCGTGGCCGACATGCGCAACGCCAGCTCGAAGAAGCTCTCCCCGGTGGAGCGCAGCTCCTCGAGCAGCCGCGCGGAGGGCGTCAGCCGCACATCGCGCACCTTGGCCGACTGCGTGGCGAGCGCCTGCGCATAGGGCTGGGCCGGATCGCCGCGATCGAGGAGCTCGCAGATGCCGACCATGCAGTCGAGCAGCTCCTCCGCCCAGCCGGTCATCGGCACGGGCCGGCCCTCGCGCTGCAGCTCGAGACCGGGCTCGCGGCCACGACGGGCCACGAGCAGATGGTTCTGATCGAGCGCATCCTGCTCGGCGGCCTCGATGGGCGGGCTCGCCTTGAGCAGGCACAGCGCGAGGAAGGCTTCGAGAAAGCGCATCTTGTGCTGATTGACGCCGACCGGATCGAATGCGCTCACATCGAGGGCGCGCACCTCGACGTACTCGACGCCCGCGCGGCGCAATGCCTTGGTGGGCCGCTCGCCCGAGCGCGCGACGCGCTTGGGACGGATGAAGCTGTAATACTCGTTCTCGATCTGCAGCAGATTGGCGTTGAGCTGGCGATAGTGTCCGTCCACGCGCACGCCGAGTGCCTGATAGGGCGGATGAGGCGTGCTGATCGCGCGGCCGAGATCACGCACGTACTCCTCGAGGCTGTTCACCGAGATCGACACGCCGGCCTGATTGCGATTGCGATAGCCCATGTCGCTCATGCGCAGCGAGGTCGCATACGGCTCGTAGAGCGTTCCGGGCGTGAGCTGCGGGAGCGAGTCGTCGCGACCCTTGAGGAAGCTCTTGCAGATGACGGGCGAGACGCCGAACAGATAGAGCACGATCCAGCCGTAGCGGCGATAGTTGCGCAGCAGATCGAAGTAGCCCGAGGAGATCAGCGCCTGACCGCTTGCGCGCGTGTCTGCGACCGCCGCATAGGCTTCCCAGAAGCGCTGCGGGAACGAATAGTTGTAATGCACTCCGGAGATGGCCTGCATCATGCGCCCGTAGCGCCGGGAGAGGCCCTCGCGGTAGATCATCTTCATCCGCCCGACGTTGGAGCTGCCGTACTGGGCGATCGGAATCTGCGCATCCCCCTCGATGGCACACGGCATGCTGGTCGCCCACAGCAGCTCATCGCCGATGTGCTGATAGACGAACTGATGCAGGTCGAGCAGGTACTGCAGCAGCTCCCAGCTGGTGGTGAACGCCGGGGTCACGAGCTCGATGAGCGATTCGGAGAAATCGGTGGTGATGTGCTCGCTCGTGAGCGCCGAGCCGAGCGCGCGCGGATGCGGTGTCTGCGCAATGACACCGGTCGGCAACACCCGCAAGGACTCCTTCTCGACGCCCTTGCGGCCGCCTTGAATGATCTGCGGCTCGCCGCTGTTGACCAGCCCCGCGAGGCGTCGCTCGAAGACCCGATCGATGCCGAAGCGTGCGGGACTCATCCGCGCGCATCTTGCCCTGTGCCGCAGTCGGACTCAACTTCCCGTCGGCGGGCCGAGCGCACCCCCGATGCGCGCGCTTTCAGCCTTTGCCGGCCTGGTGTCCGCCGGAGCGCGAATGCCCGTCGTGCCCGGGGCGGGGCAACGCACCCGTGGGCACCCCACCGTGCCACCGCGCCAGGCGCGCAGGCGCCATGCCGCACAGGAAGCCGAGTGCGAGCAATCGGTTCACCAGGATGCGACGCCAGTAGCCCTCGCTCTCCCAGCGCCGCGGAGACACCGTCACCGGCACCGACAGCGCGACGAAGCGGCCGCTGCGCTTGAGCGCGCGCACCAGCGCCACCTGCTCGAAGAGCGGCTGCACGCTGAAGCCCGGCGTGGCGAGATAAGCCGCGCGCGTCACGAACAGTCCCTGCTCGCCGTAGACGGTGCCGTGGCGGCAGCGCCAGGCGATGCAGTGCTCGAGGAAGCGTTTCGCCGGGCCGCGCGTCCCCGAGAATTGAAAACGGAAGTAGCCCCCGAGCGCGCCAGCGGCGATGGCTTCGCGGATCACGCGCACCGCCTCGGGCGCCGGCTGACAGTCGGCGTGCACGAACCACAGCAGATCGGCGCGCGCGCGCGCCGCGCCGAGCGCGAGCTGCCCGCCACGTCCGGGGTGGCCCGCGAGCCAGACGGCACCGGCCGCGCGGCACGCGAGCTGGCAGCTCGCACTCGCCGCCCCATCGACCACGATCACCTCGTCGGGGCCGGGATCGAGCTCGGCGAGGCTGGCGAGCGAGCGCTGCAGCGCTGCGTCGTCCTGGGCTGTGGGGATGATCACCGCGATGCGCATGGTGCTATCTCTGCGCAGTCGGCCAAAGTCACGCCTTCGGCCGACGAAAACGAAGACACGTTCCGCAAAATGCCCGCAGGCCGATTTTGCCAGATCGACCTAGCATACGCGCGATCGGACGCGAGCGGTGCATGCGACAGGCGCGCTCGAGCTCGAGGCAGATGCAATGCACGCACCTGCGGCGCTACCATTCGCGCCAGGCGCGCACAGGAGAGATGACATGCTGGTGGGGTCCGCGGTGAGGCGCGTGGCGGTGCTCGGTGGACTGCGCCTGCCCTTCGCCCGCGCCTACGGCGCCTACGCCGACGCGGGCAATCAGGACATGCTCACCGACACGCTGCGCGCGCTCGTCGAGCGCTTCCGGCTGCAGGGCCAGCGCCTGGGCGATGTCATCGCCGGGGCCGTCATCAAGCACTCCAAGGATTACAATCTGGTGCGCGAGAGCGTGCTCGGCTCCGGGCTCTCGGCCGAGACGGCCGGGCTCGACATACAGCGCGCCTGCGGCACCAGCCTCGAGGCGGCCATCCTCCTCGGCAACAAGATCGCGCTCGGGCAGGTCGATGCCGGCATCGCCGGCGGGGTCGACTCGATCAGCGACCCGCCGATCGTCTACCCGCGCTCCTACCAGAAGCTGCTGCTGCGAAGCTATCTCGGCCGTTCCGCCTGGCAGCGCCTCGCGCCGTTTCTCGGCCTGCGCCCGAAGCACTTCAAGCCCGTGATGCTCGGGGTCGTGGAGCCGCGCACCGGACTGTCCATGGGGCAGAGCACCGAGCTCATGGTCAAGCGCTGGCGCATCAGCCGCGAGGCACAGGATCAGCTTGCCCTGGAGAGTCACCAGAAGGCCGCCGCTGCCTGGCGCGAGGGCTTCTACGGCGATCTGGTCGTGCCCTACCGCGGCCTCACCATGGACAACAACATCCGCGCGGATACCTCGCTCGAGAAGCTCGCGAAGCTGCGGCCGACGTTCGACTTCAGCGGCAACGGCACGCTCACCGCGGGCAACAGCACGCCGCTCACCGACGGCGCGAGCGCCGCGCTCCTCGCCTCACCCGAGTGGGCGAGCGCACACAACGCCACGCCGCTCGCCTATCTGCGCTACGGCAAGGTCTGGGCGGTGGATTACGTGAGCGGCAAGGAAGGGCTGCTGATGGCGCCCGCGCACGCCGTGGCGGCGATGCTGCGCGATGCCGGGCTGTCGTTGCAGGACTTCGACTATTACGAGATCCACGAGGCTTTCGCCGGCCAGGTGCTGTGCACCCTCGCCGCATGGGAATCGCCCGAATACTGTCGCGACATCCTCGGTCTCGAGCGCCCGCTCGGCTCCATCGATCGCGCCAAGCTCAACGTCAAGGGCGGCAGCGTGGCGATCGGGCACCCCTTCGCCGCCACCGGAACCCGGATCGTGGCGACGCTCGCGAAACTGCTCGCCGCCGATGCCCATGCCAAGCGTGGGCTCATTTCCGTATGCACGGCCGGAGGAATGGGGGTCACCGCGATCCTCGAGCGTTAGCGCTTGGAACACGATCTCCCCGAGCAGGCGCTCGCGACGCGCTCTGATCTGAGCTCGGTCCTGGCGGCCTTGCCGCTGCTCTCCGGGCTCGATCCGGCGACGCTGCGCGCCATCGCCGATGAGCTCGAATGGCTCTCCCTGCCCGGCGGCGCCGTGCTGTTCGATGCCGGGGAGCCCTCCGACTGTCTGTACGTGGTGCTGAGCGGCTGCCTCGGCGTGCTGCGCCGCTCGGCCTCCGGCGAGCCGCGCGTTCTCGGGCGCGTCCTCGCCGGCGCCATTGCCGGGGAGATGGGGCTCATCTCCGGGCGCGTGCGCAGTGCGACCGTGGTGGCCCTGCGCGACACGGAGCTGGCGCGCCTCTCGCGCGCCGCCTTCGACCGGGTGATCGCCCGGCACCCGCAAGCGATGCAGCGTATCGCGCGTCTCATGGTGGAGCGCCTGGATGCGCTGCAATCGGGCGCACCCGTGCGCACGCGCGCGGCGCGCACGTTCACCATCGTTCCCCATTCCATCGAGGTCGACGCCGCCGGCTTCGCTACCAGCCTGGTGGCGTCGCTCAAGCGCTACGGACGCACCGAGCTCGTCTGGAGCGTGCGCGGCGCGGAGCACACGAGTCATTGGTTCCATGCGCTCGAGAGCGCCAACGATTACGTGGTGTACGTGGCCGATGCCACGCCGAGCACCTGGGGCAAGCTGTGTATGCGCCAGGCCGACGCCCTGGTGCTGCTCGCGCACTCGGATGCGCCGGTGCGGCCGTGGAGCCAGCTTGCCGGCACCGACACGGGAGCGCCGCTCGAGCCGCGGGGCGAGCTCATCCTGATGCACGATGGACCGGTGCTCGCCGGCGCCGCCGCACGTTGGCTGGCACTGCACCCCGGAATTGCGCTGCATCATGTCTGTGGAGACGGCGACATCCCGCGCATCGCGCGGCTGCTCACCGGCCGCGGCGTCGGCCTGGTGCTCTCCGGAGGGGGCGCGCGCGGCTTTGCGCACATCGGGGCGGTGCGCGCGCTGCGCGAAGCCGGCGTGCCGATCGACCTGGTCGGGGGCACGAGCATGGGGGCGATCATGGCCGCCGGGGTGGCCGCCGGCTGGGACGTGCCGGAGCTGACGCTGCGCCTGCGCCGCTCCTTCGTCGTCACCAACCCCCTGCACGACTATACGTTGCCGGTGGTCTCGCTGGTCTCGGGCCGCAAGGTCAGCTCGCTCCTGCGGCGCGAGTTCGGCGAGGCACACATCGAGGATCTGCCTTTGCCCTTCTTCAGCGTCTGCTCCAACCTCACCACCGGACAGTCGGTCGTGCACCGCTCCGGACTGCTGTGGCGTCGGCTGCGGGCTTCGGTGGCGATCCCGGGCGTGCTGCCCCCCGTGCTGGAGCGCGGGGAAGTGCTGGTCGACGGCGGAGCGATGAATAATTTGCCGGTAGACTCCATGCGTGAGCTGGGCCGCGGGCCCGTCATCGGCTGCGATGTCGCGGCGGACCGCGCCTTCACTGCCGACAGCGACGATCTCGATGTGCCACCGCTGTGGAAGGTGATGAGCTGGTTGCGGGGCGGCCGCCGCCGCCCCAACATCTTTCAGATTCTGTGGCGCGCGGGGATGGTCAACAGCACCGCCACGGCCGCCGCACGGCGCACCGAAACCGATCTGCTGCTGCAGCCCTCGCTTGCCGCAGTCGACATGCTCAACTGGAAAGCATTCGACCGGGCGGTGCAGGCCGGCTACGAGCACACTGCGCAGCGTCTCGCACCGTTACCGGCGGCGCTGGCGGAGATCGTCACGGGGACCCTGGGGGGAGCGGGCAAAGAATGAAGAACGACAGCGAACTGCGGCAGAAGTACCTCGATACGCTCGAGCGCCTGGAGACCGCCGAAGCACGCTGGGGCAAGCTCGAGAACGTGCTGCGCCTGATCGTCGGACGGTTGTGCCTTGCTGCCCGCGGTCGCAGTGCACGCCTCGATGGCGAGCTGCGCAGCATCGGCGATCTGGTGCGCCGCCAGCCGAGCACGACCGAGCTCGAAGCCTGTCTCGAGCCGCTCTCGCGCGCGGTCGCGGCGCTCGATGAGCTGCCGGCAACGCCGGACCCGCCCGCCGCCGCCCACGCAGCCCCCGCCGCCCACGCAGCCCACGCAGCCCCCGCCGCCCCGGCCCCGACGGCACCCTCGGGCGTGCGCCCCGCGGCCGACAGCACCGCGGCCGCCGCCCCCTCACCTGGCGCACAGGCGACGAGCGTGCCCAATGGGGCGGCGCCGGAGAGCACCGGGGAGCGCGCCCGCGTCGTCGCCCCCAGCGAGCGCGAGGCGCGCGTGCAGGCGGCACTCGTGGCGATGCTCGAGCGGCTCGCGACGCTGCCCGAGCTGCGACCGGCGCTCGGTGATCTGCAGGATCGCGCCATCGCGGATCTCGCCCCCGACGAGCTCGCCGACGGGCTCGAGCGCATCGCACGGCTCATCGGCGAGCAGCGCGCCAGCCTGGCGCGCGAGAAGCAGGAGACCGAGGAGCTGCTGCGCCAGGTGGATACGCGGCTCGAGGAGATCTCCAGCTACCTCGCCGGGCAGGCCGCCGCGCTGCAGAGCGCCCAGGAGAGCACGCAGCAGCTCAACCTGCTGGTGCTCGATGAGGTGCACGAGCTCAACGACGACGTGCAGCGCGCGGAGGACCTGCCGGAGCTGCGGGTGCGGGTGCGCGTGCGGCTCGAGACGATCAATACGCACCTGCAGGATTTTCGCGCGCGCGAGGATCAGCGGCTCGCCTCGCAGATGAGCAATACCGGACGCATGCGCATCCGCATCGCCGAGCTCGAGCGTGAGACGGAGGCGCTGGCGGAGCGGCTGCAGAAGGAGCAGCAGCTCGCGATGGTCGATCCGCTCACCGGCATTCCGAACCGCGCTGCCTACGATGACCGCATCGGCCACGAGTATCGCCGCTGGCAGCAGCACGCGGTGCCGGTGAGCATCCTCGCCTGGGACATCGACCGCTTCAAAGCGGTGAACGACGCCTACGGTCATCGCGCAGGCGACAAGGTGCTGCGCGTCATCGCGCAGCACCTCGCGCAGCACGTGCGCGGCACCGACTTCGTCGCGCGCTACGGCGGCGAGGAGTTCGTGATGCTGCTCACCGGCACGAGCTCCGAGCAGGCGCTCATCGCCGCCGACAAGATCCGTGCCGGCATTGCCCGCATCGGCTTTCACTTTCGCGCCAAGCCGGTGACGGTCACCGCCTCCTGCGGCATCACCACCTTCGTGAACGATGACACTCCCGACAGCGCCTTCGACCGCGCCGACCGTGCGCTGTATCGCGCCAAGGATGCCGGCCGCAACTGCTGTGTCATCCTTTGATCATTCGGCGCGACGGGCCGCCGGAAAAAGGCGCGACTTTGCCGGCTGCTCCGTGCTGACGCGCCGCGGTGCTATCCTCTCGCTCATCCACCGCAGACACTGGAGAGGCACCCATGGGTGAGTTCACGACCATCATGGCGCGCGACGGTCACGAGCTGCGCGCCTGGCTCGCGCCTCCGCCGGGCAAGGCACGCGGCGCCGTCGTCGTGGTGCAGGAGATCTTCGGCGTCAACTCCCACATCCGCGCCGTCACCGACGGCTATGCGGCGGAGGGTTTCGTCGCCATCGCCCCGTGCGTGTTCGACCGCGTGCGGCGCGGCATCGAGCTCGGCTACTCCCAGAGCGAGGTGCAGGAAGGCTTCGGCTACGTGCAGCAGCTCAAGCCCGAGCAGACGCTGCTCGATCTCTCCGCGGCGCTCGCCATCGTCAAGCACGCCGGTCGCGTCGGCATGGTGGGCTACTGCTGGGGCGGCAAGATGGCCTTCGTCTGCGCGGCGGAGCTGCCGCTCGCCTGCGCCGTCGCCTACTATGGCGGCAGCATCACGCAGAGCCTGGACAAGAAGCCGAAGTGTCCCATCATGTTCCACTTCGGCGAGCAGGATTCGCACATTCCTCTCACCGACGTGGAGAAGATTCGCGCGGCGGTTCCGCAGGGCATCTTCCACGTCTACGCCGGCGCAGGTCACGGCTTCAACTGCGATCAGCGAGGCAGCTACAACCCGCAGGCCGCCGCGCTCGCGCGCGAGCGCTCGCTCGCGTTCTTCAACGAGCACCTGACACACGCACAGAGTCGCTGATGCGCGAGGCGGGCAAGCTGCGATTGAGCGACGGCGCGCTGCTGCGCGAGGCGTGCTACATCGGCGGGCGCTGGGTGGCGGCCGATGCCGGGGCCACCCTTGCCGTCATCGATCCGGCGACGGGACACACGCTCGCCAATGTCCCGCGCGCCGGGGCCGCCGAGACGCGCCGCGCCATCGATGCGGCCGCGGAGGCCTTTGCGCCCTGGAGCCGGCGCACGGCCAGGGAGCGCGCCGTCATCCTGCGCCGCTGGCACGACCTGATGCTCGCGCATCAGGAGGATCTCGCCATGCTCATGACCGCCGAGCAGGGCAAGCCGCTCGCCGAGGCACGCGGCGAGATCGCCTATGCAGCGGGCTTCATCGAGTGGTTCGGCGAGGAAGCCAAGCGTCTGTATGGCGATGTGATCCCGGGGCACCAGGCGGACAAGCGCCTGCTCGTGATCCGGCAGCCGATCGGCGTCGTTGCGGCCATCACGCCGTGGAACTTCCCCGCCGCGATGATCACGCGCAAGGTGGCGCCGGCGCTCGCCTGCGGTTGCACGGTCGTGTGCAAGCCCGCGCGGCAGACCCCACTCTCGGCGCTCGCACTCGCCGAGCTCGCCGCGCGCGCGGGCGTGCCGCCGGGCGTGCTCAACGTCGTGACCGGGGATTCCGGGCCGATCGGGGGCGAGCTCACGGCGGATCCGCGGGTGCGCAAGCTGAGCTTCACCGGCTCGACGGCGGTCGGCAAGCAGCTGATGGCCCAATGCGCCGGCACGCTGAAGAAGCTCTCCCTCGAGCTCGGCGGCAATGCACCGTTCATCGTGTTCGAGGACGCCGATCTCGATGCCGCCGTGCAGGGCGCCATCACCAGCAAGTTCCGCAACACCGGCCAGACGTGCGTGTGCGCCAACCGCCTGCTGGTGCAGAGCTCGGTCTACGAGGACTTCTCGCAGCGCCTCGTCAAGGCCGTCGCGCAGCTGCGCACCGGCAACGGCCTGGAAGGTCCAACCGATCAGGGACCGCTCATCGATGCCCACGCGCTCGCGAAAGTCGAGGAGCACATCGAGGATGCCGTGCGCCACGGGGCGCACATCGTCTGCGGGGGCAAACGCCATGCCCTCGGCGGGCAGTTCTTCCAGCCGACGGTGCTCACCCACGTCGACCCCGGCATGCTGATCGCGCGCGAGGAGACCTTCGGCCCGGTGGCCCCGCTGTTTCGTTTCGATACCGAGGCACAGGCCGTGGCGCTCGCGAATGCAACCGAGTTCGGCCTCGCGGCCTACTTCTATACGCGCGATCTTGCGCGCTCCTGGCGCGTGGCCGAGGCACTCGAGGCGGGCATGGTCGGCATCAATACCGGCCTGATCTCCACCGAGGTGGCCCCCTTCGGTGGCATCAAGGAGTCGGGCGTCGGCCGCGAGGGATCGCGCTACGGCATCCTCGATTACACGGAACTCAAGTACTTATGCGTGGGCGGAGTCTGAGCCAGAGCGCCGGCGCACGCTTTTGTGCGCCGGGATGTGGCTCGCGCGCCCGCCCTTCGGTATCGTCGTCCTAAGCCCTCGAGGTCCTTGCCAAGTCGCCGTCATGCGCTACATCAGCTCTCCGGACTTTCGTCACGACGGTGCCGAGCGCATCGGCGTGCTGCTCGTCAACACCGGCACACCGAACGCGCTCGCCGTGCGCGAAGTGCGCCGCTATCTGGCGGCGTTCCTCTCCGATCCCCGGGTCGTCGAGCTGCCGCGGGCGCTGTGGTGGCCGGTGCTGCACGGAATCATTCTGCGCACCCGCCCGCGCCAGTCGGCACGCAAGTACGCGCGCATCTGGACCCCGGAGGGCTCTCCGCTCCTGGTGCTGTCGCAGCAGCTGCGCACCCAGCTCGTCGGCACGCTCGCGCAGCGGGTGCTGGCTCCCTTCTCGATCGAGCTCGCGATGCTCTACTCGCGGCCGAGCGTCGCCGATGCGCTCGGGCGGCTGCGCGAATGCGGCGCGCAGCGCATCCTCGTCGTGCCGCTGTTCCCACAGTACTGCGGCGCCTCGACGGGGGCGGTCTACGACCAGGTCAACGCGGAGCTGCGCCGCTGGCGCTGGCTGCCCGAGCTGCGCTTCGTCACCGAGTATCACGATCATCCGGGCTACATCGAGGCGCTGCGCCTGACGGTGGAACAGCACTGGCAGACACACGGCCGCACGCGCCACCTGCTCATGTCCTTCCACGGCATCCCGGAGCGCTACTTTCACCAGGGCGATCCGTACTTCTGCAAGTGCCAGAAGACCGCGCGCCTGCTCGCCGACGAGCTCCTGCTGCGCGAGGACGAGTGGAGCGTGAGCTTTCAGTCGCGGCTCGGACCGACCAAGTGGCTGCAGCCCTACACGGTGGAGATGATGGCGCAGCTGCCCAAGCGCGGCATCGATCAGCTCACCGTCATCTGTCCGGGCTTCGCCATCGACTGCCTCGAGACGCTCGAGGAGATCGAGATGGAGAACCAGCAGTTGTACCTGCAGTCGGGCGGGCGTCGCTTCAGCTACGTACCCGCGCTCAATGCGCGGCCGGAGCACGCCCGCTTCCTCGCCGGCCTCATCGCCCAGCACTGCCAGGGGTGGACGCACGTCGAGCTCGGCTTCCGCCCCGCCGGCGCAGCGCGCGGGGCGCAGGCCTAGGACCCACGGTCGTCAGGCCGATCGAACGTGCTCGGACGCTTTCACGAGATCAGCGTCCCGACCCAGGATATCCGCGCCTCCATCGAGTTCTACGAGGCTCTTGGCTTCAGCCAGGCGCAAACGGGCGACACCTGGTCGCATCCCTACGGGGTCGTGGGCGATGGGCGACTGGTGCTCGGACTGCACCAGGCCTCGCGCCCCGCCCGTATCACCTATGTGCGGCCGCGGGTGGCGGAGCTCGCCACCGAGCTCACTGCGCGCGGGATCGAGCTCAGCGTGTGCCATATCGATCCCGAAGTGTTCAACGAGATCGCCTTCCAGGATCCCTCCGGCCAGCTCGTGAGCGTGCTCGAGGCACGCACCTACTCACCACTCACACGCGATGCCCGCGAGCCCTCGGCGTGCGGGGACTTCGCCGAGCTCAGCCTGCCGGCGGCGGACTTCTCGGCCGCGCAGGGCCTGTGGGAGGCGCTCGGCTTCGTCGCCACGGGGCTGAGCACCGCGCCATATCCGCGCCTCGCGCTCACCAGCGATCACCTGGACCTCGCCTTCCACCCGCCGCGCGTGTCGCTCGAGCCGCTGCTGGTGTTCACCGATGAGCGCATGAGCGAGCGCATCGCGCGACTGCGCGAGCGGGGGCATGCGAGCGGGGGCAGCCTGCCACCGGGGCTCTCGCCGCGGGAGAATGCGCTGCTGCGTGCGCCCGAGGGAACGCTGCTGCTGCTCACGGGCGACCCACAGACCTGACCGGCCGGATCAACGCACCGCCACCACGTGCAGCCGCACGCTCATCTCATCGCGCACGCGCAGCGCCCCGAGCAGGATGCTGAAGGGTGTGAGCCCGAGCTCGCTCTGGCGCACGTCGAGCTCTCCATCGGCCTCGAGGCGCTGCGCAGTGAGTCGGTAGCGGATGGGAAAGGTGAGCGTGCGCGTGAGACCGCGCAGCCGCACCTGCAGCAGCGCACGCAGCTCCCCCGCATCGGCCTGTAGCGGTGTGCTCGACTCGAAGCCGGCACAGCGCGCCTCGATGAGCGGATGAGCGGCGGCGGCGAGCACCCCGGGCCCGAGCAGGTTCTGGCGGGTGCCGGCGCGCGCCTCCTCGGGAACTGCCGCAGCGAAATCCGCGCCCGCCTGCGCGCGCAGCGCAGGCTCATCCACGGTGAAAGAGTCCGCTGCCAGGCGCAGCTCGCAGGCGGAGCGTGTGAGCGGCGCAGCGATGTCTATCTCGCCTGCGAGCGCGTGCGAGGCGATCACGTGATTGTGGCCGAGGCTGGCGAGCGGCCCCGACCGGTAGACGAGGATGCTGAGCAGCGACTGGGCGCTCACGACGGCGTACGCAGTGCCCTGGGTCGCAGCCGGCCCCGACACCGAGGGCGCCTGCGGGGAGCGCAGGCGCGGGGCGCAGCCCGCGAGCAGGACGAGCGCCACTGCACTGCCATACGTTGCGCCCGTGAGCGCAGCGTGCCTGCTCCGGGGCGATTTCCAAGCGCTGCACACCTGATTAAGCTTAGCGGCATGCAGCTGCGCAACACCACCGCGCGCTGGGGGGTCATCTCCCAGAGCTTGCACTGGCTCATCGTGGCGCTGGTCATCACGCAATTCGTGCTCGGGACGGTCGCGGCGGGTCTGCCACTCGGCATGCACAAGCTCGCGATGCTGGCCCGCCACAAATCCATCGGCATCACCATTCTCGCGCTGGTGCTGCTGCGACTCGCCTGGCGCTGGGCAAATTCGACGCCCGCGCTACCCGATGACCTGCGCCCGCACGAGCGGGTGCTTGCCCGTGCCACGCACGGCGCGCTCTACGCGCTGCTCATCGCAATGCCGCTCACGGGCTGGATCATGTCCTCCGCGCGCCACTTCGCCGTGAGCTGGTTCGGACTGTGGCAGCTGCCGGACCTGGTCCCGACCGATCCGGCGCTCTACCGCCTCATGGTGCAGACCCATCTCGCGCTGGCCTGGGCGCTCGGGCTCACTGCCTCGCTGCATCTGCTGGCCGCGCTCAAGCATCATTTCGTCCTCAAGGACGACGTACTGAGGAGAATGCTGCCGTTCGGCAGATCCTCACCATGACCGCCACTCGCTGCCTCGCCGTCGCCGCCACCTCGCTGCTGGTCCTTGCGCCAGCCCGCGCCGCACCGCCGCGCTACGAGCTCGATGCGGCGCACAGCTCCCTGACATTCCGCTTCGTGCAGGCTGGCGCGCAGAACAGCGGCCGCTTCGGTCGGTTCTCCGTTGCGCTCACGCTCGACCCTGCGCAGAGTCAGAGCGGACGCCTGGAGGTCACGGTTCAAATGAGCTCGGTCGACACCCAGGACAAGGATCGCGACGGCACACTGCGGGGACCTGACCTGTTTGATGCAACACGCTTCCCACAGGCACGTTTCATCTCCGGTGCCATTGCGCGGATTGATGCGACGCACTACCGGGCGGCCGGGCAGCTGACTTTGCGCAACGTCACGCAGCCACTCAATGTCGATTTCAGCTTCGTGCCGGCGGCAGGCGGCGGTGCCAGCATGGCAGGCCAGCTGGTGCTACAGCGGCTCGCCTACGGGGTGGGACAAGGGGATTGGAAGTCGACCGAATGGGTCGCCAATGACGTGACGGTATCGTTCCAACTGCACCTTCGATGAGTGTCAGGGTCCTCCGGCCTGCTGCAGCTTGGACGTGCACAGATCGTAGATGGAGCTCATGAGGACGCAGACAGAATGCGTCATGGCGACCTCGATGCCTTTCAGGGCGGCATCCTTGATGGCGGCAGTCATCTGCTCCAGCTGCTCCTCGCTCAGGTTGTCGGGCAAGCGCGTCGTGATCTGCAGCGAGGGCACGTCCTCGACGATCTCGCGCAGCAATTGATAGACACGGTCTGCCTTCGCCCGCATCAGCTCCTCGTCGTCGCCGAACAGATTACCGATCGCGACGAGGCCATCGGCGGTGCGCGAGCGCGTCTGCTCCCATTCGCGCTCCGCCCCGAATGCGGCGTGGATCACCTTCCCCATGGACGCCCTCTTTCCTGTCCTCACCCCC
>DATJSR010000043.1:0-4874 GCA_035504015.1 Steroidobacteraceae bacterium | reverse complement strand
CACACCGCCTCGGCACATGCCATCGTGGGCGGTGGACCGCACGCACGGCCCGGCGAGGTGAGCCTGGCGCACAAGGGCGTGCTGTTCCTCGATGAGCTGCCCGAGTTCGATCGGCGCGTGCTCGAGGCGCTGCGCCAGCCGCTCGAGTCGGGCAACGTCGCCATCTCGCGCGCACGCGTGCAGGCGCTCTACCCTGCAGCGTTTCAGCTGATCGCGGCCATGAACCCTTGCCCCTGCGGTGAATCCGCGGAGACGGGCGCCTGCCGCTGCACACCGGCGCAGATACGTGCCTATCGAGGACGGCTCTCTGCACCGCTCCTCGATCGGATCGATCTGCACGTATCGCTGGCGCGCGTGGCTGCGCGCGACATTACAGCTGGTGCCCGCAGCGCGCCGGACTCCGCGCAGCTCGCAGCGCTGGTGCGCTGCGCGCGCGAGCGCCAGCTGGCGAGGCGCGGCAAGCTCAATCACGAGCTGACGCCCTCGGAGCTGCACCTGCACGCGCCGCTCGCGCACGCCGCCGCGCGGTTGCTCGAGCAAGCCTTCGAGCAGTTGCAGCTGACCGCGCGCTCCTACCACCGCCTGCTGCGCGTCGCGCGCACGCTTGCCGATCTCGACGGCAGCGACGCGGTGGAGCTTGCGCACGTGGCCGAGGCCGTGCAGCTGCGGCGTGAGCCGTGAGCGCAGACGCGCCGTGCCCCCTCGGCTCCCCGGCCAGCGCAGCCCTTAGCGCGCGACCCGCCGCAGGGGTCGTGCGCTGTTTTCGCCGGCGAGCAGCGGCCGCGCGGCTGCCTTCGGCTCGGGGAGCCGTCCGAAGCGGCGCTGCCGCCCGGCGAAGTCCTGCAGCGCGAGGCGCAACGCCTGCTCGTCGAAGTCCGGCCACAGGCAATCCGTGAAATAGAGCTCCGCGTAGGCACATTCCCACAGCAGAAAATCGCTGAGCCGTTTCTCCCCACCCGTGCGGATGAGCAGATCGACCTCCCTCGGCCCCGCCGGGCAGTGGTCGATCTCGTTGATGAGTTCCAGGAATTCCCGCAACTCGCCCTCGCGCTCGCCCGCGACGCCGCAGCCGGCGGGCGATGCCGTGCGGCGCGCGGCCTGCAGGATGCTGTGACGCGATGAGTAGTCGACCGCGATCCGCAGGTGCAGCGCCGTGCACTGCGCGGTGAGCCGCTCGCTCTCCTCGATCGCCTGCAGCAGCGCAGGACTCAGACGATCGCGTCTGCCGATGATGTTGATGCGCACGCCTTGCTCGACGCAGCGGCGAGACTCCAGGCGCAGATAGCGCTGCAGCAGCCGCAGCAGCGCGCCGACCTCTGCGGCGGGGCGCGCCCAGTTATCCGCCGAGAAGGCGTAGAGAGTGAGTGTGCCGATGCGGGCGCGCACGGCCGCCTCGACGATGCGCCGCACGGCTCTGACACCGTGCACGTGGCCGGCCGTGCGCGGCAAGGTGCGCCGGGTGGCCCAGCGGCCGTTTCCATCCATGATGATTGCGACGTGCACTCACTCGCCCCGCATGGCCTTGATGACGGCCTCGATGTGCGCCAGATAGCGGTTGAGTGCCTTGCGGCCGGCGGCCGTCAGGCGATACTCGGAGCGCGGTCGTCGCCCCTCGAAGCTCTTGCGGCAGAGGATGTAGCCGGCATCCTCGAGCTTGCGCGCGTGCGCGCTCAGGTTCCCGTCGGTCACATCGAAGAGTGCCTTCAGATCGTTGAAGGTGAGCGGCTCGTTGACGGCGAGCGCGCTCAGGATGCCGAGCCGTACGCGCCCGTAGATCAGGCGGTCGATCTCCGCATCGGAGGCCTCGAGCGGGGGCGCCGTCGTCGCCGCGGGCTTCACCGTCTGGCGCGCCGCGGTTTCCTGGCGCTTGCGCGCCGCACCTCTAGTGCTGCTCATTGTTCGCACGTCCGATCAACACGCCGAAAAGCAGATGCAGTCCGCCGAAGCCGCCGCCGAGCAGCCAGTTGCCGGCGACGGGTGGCAGAGCGAGCGCGGTGACGCCGAGCACCAGGAACAGTCCGCCCATGATCCCGACGAGACGCCCCGTCAGCGTGCTGGCGGCGGATACCGCGCTGCCATAGAGCAGCAGCCAGAGTCCCGGGATCAAGGACTCCTCGTGCTCGCGCCATAGGGACAGAGTCAGCACCGCCCCCACCAATAGCGGAGGCGCGAGCAGCAGCAGGAATTTGCGTGTGGGGCGCCTGAACAGCGCCCGCTCGGTGCGCAGCGCCTGGTGAGCGATGAGCGCGCTGCCACAGAGGAAGGCCGCGACGCTGGCGATGACCCAGATCAGCAGCCAGTGGGGCGCGAAGGCCGGATGGGCAGCGAGCAGTGCCGCCGCGACTCCGACACAGCCCATCGCGATGCCGGCGGATCCCGGCACGGCGAGCACCCCGGCGGCATCGATCGCGGCACGGATGTACTGCAGGGTACCGAGCGCGTGCATGTCGAGGGCGACGGTGTTGCCCTCGGAGAGCTTGCGCGCATGCGGGCCCTTGCTCATGGCGCGACTCTAGGCAGCAGCCGAATAAACGTCAAGTTCTTTATTTTGCAGAGTGTCAGGACCGCACGGGCCGCTGCGCGGCTCGTGACCGAAGTCGCAAGCCGCGCTCGCGATCAATGTTTCGCCATGCTCACCATGTAATCGACGGCCTGCTTGATGACATCGTCGGGGATGTCGGTGCGGCCGCCCTTGGCAGGCATCACGCCTGCCGATCCCTGAAAGCCGTGCAGGGCGTGCTCGTAGAGGGTGGCCTTGCCCTTGGCGATGCGCGGGCCCCAGGCGGCCGCATCCCCCGCCTTGGGCGCTCCGGCGATGCCCTGGCCATGGCAGGCCGAGCACACCTGCTGGAACGTCTCCATGCCGTTCTTCGGTACGGGCAGCGCGCTGCCCGCCTGGCCTGCCGGCTTGGTCTCGATGATCGCCAGGGCCGAGTTGTCCTTGCCGGCGATCGCCTCGCGGGAGAAAGGTTGCAGGCGCTGAGCGACGCTCGCTACGTAGACCGGATCGACGAAGACTTCCCGATCCTGAGTTTGCCCGGCGACCGAGCGCGCAAGCGCAAACAGCAGGATGGCAACCACCACCAGAATGCCGATCACCAGGCTGAAGATGTTGATGAAGTGCGTGTCCTGCTTGCTCACGGCCGGCCCGAAAAAAACCGCCTTGAATGGCGGCGCGGCAGTATACCAGTCCGATCGGCCAAAGCCGCTCCTGGGAGGTCTGTCGCGGCGCTCACCGGCGATCGGTCGCCGCGCTCTTGCGGGCGATCACGATCGCGAGCGGCGGGAAGGTGCGCAGCCAGTTCGCCGGCCGGCGCTCGACCTGCAGCCCCGCGACGCGCAGCTGGCGTGCGTAGGCGCGCGTGTGCCGGTAGTCGGAGATGATCGCGACGCCCCCCGGCCGCAGGACGCGCACGATCTCGGCGAGCGCACGGCGCCGGGCCGGTCCATCGTAGATGTTGTGCAGGCACAGGTTCGACAGCACGACATCGAAGGAGCCGTCGGGAAAGCTCATCTGCTGCGCCGCCTCGCTCACGAGCGTGCAGCGATCGCTCACCGCCTCGATCGCCAGATTGCGCTCCGTGCGCTCGCGCGAGTTGGCGCTGAGGTCGGCCCTCTGCCAGATGTCGAGCCCGACGGCATGGCCGCTCGTGAGGTGGCGCGCCGCACCGACCAGGAGCAGACCGCGCCCCGTGCCCACATCGAGCACGCGCTCATCGCCGCGCCAGGCGTACAGCGCGAGCATGCGGTCGCGGTGGCGGAACTTGCCGCGCAGGGAATAGAGCAGCATCAACGCGCCTTCCGCGAGCAGCAAACCCGCCACCCACAGCAAGGAGCGCACGTCCAGCGTGACCTGCCCGCCGAGGGCAAGCTGGCGCGGGCCGAGCACCCCGATGGCGGCGCACAGCGCGCCCAGCAAGAAGAAGTTGCGGATGACCCCGGGCGCATCGATCCCGTAGTCCGGCCGTGCCGGGGTACCACTGCTTGGCATGAGGAAGCTCTCCGAGCGTGTCGCGGCAACCTTCAGCTGCGGCGTAACCCCAAGATTTTACTAAGAGAGTTGGCGCGCCCGACTGGATTCGAACCAGCGACCTGCAGCTTCGGAGGCTGCCACTCTATCCAACTGAGCTACGGGCGCGAGGGCTGGCGATTTTAACCCAGCGGCGCGCTGCGGCGCCTGCTCGATGGAGGTCGATGGCCGATGGTCGTCCTCAGCCGTTGCCGTGGGGTCTGTGATGCTCGATGGCGGCGAGGTTGTCGATGAGCTCGAAGAGGTCCTGGCTGCTGCCCGCCTTGCCCACATCGGTGGAGTACTTGCCATCGATGATGAAGAACGGCACGCCGCTCACCTGGTAGCGGGTGGTGATCTCCTGCGCGTGCTGCAGGTCGGCCATCACGGCAGGGGAGTTGTACGCCTTGCGGAAGGCCTCGGGGTCGACCCCGTTGGCCTTGGCGAAGGCGAGCTGCGCCTGATAGGTGGCATCGTCGGTCGCCCCGACGAGCGGGCTGTGAGATTGCACCAGATCGCTGCGCTCGCCGGATGCCTCGAGCGAATAGGCGTGAATCTCATCGAACGCCCGCTCGATCAGATCTTTACGCCCGAGCGCCTCGAGTGTGTAGAACAGCCGGGCGTGCGCGCGGTGCACCGGCCCCCACATGACGGGAACGCGCACGAACTCGATGTAGTCGGGTTTGCTCTTGAGCCACGCGAGCACCGAGGGCTCGAGCGCATAGCAGTGGGGACATCCGAGCCAGAGCACTTCGATGACCTGCACCTTGCCGGGCGCCACGTTGACGGGCTGCGCCGGCACGATCGGATCGTAGTTGATGCCCGGCTTCCAGCGGCCGCTCGGCAGCTGCTGCTCCGGGGGCAG
>DATJSR010000042.1:0-6594 GCA_035504015.1 Steroidobacteraceae bacterium | reverse complement strand
GGATTCGAGGCCGTAGTGGCCAAGAACCACGAGCTCATCAACGTGCGCGTGCACGATGTGAGCGATGAGGTGACCCGCATCGCGGTCACCGAGACGCCTCGCTGGATGCTCGACTGGCGGCTGAAAGCCGACATGGCGAGCGTGCGTGAGGAGAAGCTGAGCCCCGCGCAGGCGATCAGCCGCGCCGAGAAAGATACCGGTGCCCCGGCGGTCGATGTCTCCATCGCCAAGCCACTCACGGGGCACAACGGGGTGCTCGCCTATGACGTCGAGGTCGTCAAGGACGGCATGCCTGAGCGCGTGGCAATCGATGCCCGCACGGGTCAGCTGATCGCCGATCCTCAGGCGGTTCTCGGCCCCTGGACACCCGAGCGGCTGGCCCAGCAAGACACCACGCACCGGGGTTGACCCAAGCAGTGCTGTCGGCCGCAGCCGCCGCGAGCGGTTGCGGCCGATGAACTCAGTTCAGCAGGCCGAAGACGCCGACGCCGTTGGTGGTGCCGACCAGCACCTTGCCATCGGCGATGGTGGGTGTGATGAACTTGTTGGGCGAGCCGAACTGATCGCGGCCGTTCGCGGCCTGATTGCTGTTGTAGAGCTCGTTGGCAAGATTGGTGGCGTCATAGGCGTGCAGCACCGCGGCGCTCGCGTTCTCATGGGCCCACAGGATGGCATTGCTCGAGCCGTTGGCAGAGATGGCCGGTGCGCTCCCCGGATAGCCGAATGAGGTCGCACTCTGTGAGCTCGGAGTCGTCGCCAGCAGCGCCTGGGCGATCGGGAAGGCTTTGAGCGTGCCGCCCACATCCCCGTAGTAGACGGTGTTGTTGAAGTAGGCCGGCGTCGCCCACACCCCGCCCGGCAAGGCCCCGTCGAGCTCCTGCCAGATCTGGTTGCTGCTCGAGTTGAACTTGCCCATCTGATTGCGATCGACCACGTACAGGTTGCCGTCCTTGCCTGCGCCCACGATCAGCTGCCGTGTGGTGCCATTGGCATCGCTCAAGTCCGGCAGCAGCATCCCCCCGCCCGCGCCGAGATCCACATCCCCCGACGACTCGCTCACCTCGTTCCACATGGTGAAGTAGTCGGCGACCGCGGGCGCGCCTGCCGTGGTCGTGATCCTCAGGAAGGAGTTGCCGTAGTCCTGCCCGGAGGGAAAACCTGCGGCGTTGAGCGTGGTCTCGAAGGCACCGTTCGCCGTGAGCAGATAGATGTTTCCGGAGCTGTCCGCGGCAGGACCACCCCCCGCCATCCAGATCGCCGGACCCGAATTGCTGTTGGGGGCGACGTTGAGGACGGCGCTCTGGGCAAGCGTCGTCTCGGAGTAGGCGATGATCCAGCCGCTGTAAGGGCCGATGTCGCAGTGCGAGGTCCAGCTGGTGTAGATCGTGCCGTTGAGCAGCAGCAGTGCGGCCCGCTCCTCGTACTGCCCCGGCGCGAAGCTCGTCGTGCCGGAGGTGTTGGGGTAGCTCGCGGCAATATCGACCGGGCTGTTCGCAAGCTCGGCACCGCTCGTGAGGCTCAGTGCATGCAGCCGTTGATGGTAGGCACCACTCGCGTCCTTGGACATGGCCACCACGAAGATCGTGCCCGCCGTGCGATCGATGACCGGGGTCGAGGTGATGCCGATGTTCGGCACGACCTGATCGCAGCCGTGGTCATCACTCAGCGTCTCGCCTGCCGGCAGCAGCACGCTGTGCCAGAGGATGGCGCCGCTGTTCACATCGAAGGCGTACACGGAGTCGCCTTCGCTCGCCACGTAGGCGACGTCGTGCGCACTGGCCCCGATCGAGAGCTGCGACAGATACAGAGGCTGCGCATCGACCTTGCCATCGACCGGCAGCACGCGCAGCAGTCCGAAGGTGTTGACGTTGACGTTGCTCGGTGTGAGCACCGTCTCGGTGAGGTTCTGACCCGTGCGCGCGAGATCGTTCTTGTACGTGACCACGTCGGTGCCGGGACCCGCTTGCGTGCTCGAGGAGGAGCTGCTGGAGGATGAGGAGCTGGAACTGCTGGAGGAGGAACTGCTCGTGGAGGAGGCGCTGCTGCTGCTCGAGCTCATCGAGGCGGAGCTGCCGGAATCACCGCCGCACGCGCTGAGCGCCGCGGCCGCCACGCACCCCCAGAGCAGTCGCCGCAGACTAACGCTGTCTCGAGCTCCCATGGGTGAGAGCCTGACAGCGCGCAGCGTGCGCGTAAAACCGTCGACCGCTGGCGACAGTCAATGAGCGAACTATGTCAAACGCAAAGGCCTGCGCCGCTTGTTTGTGATGCTCGAAGCGCAGCGGGTTTGTCTCAATCTCCACGCTACTGCGGCGCCGCCCGCGCACCCTCTGGAGGTGCCCCGGAGGTGGCGACGCTCGTATCGGCAGGCGCAGCGGCCCCCGCATCAGACGCAGCCGCCTTCATTCGCGACTGGTTCGAGCGGAAGCGCTTGACGTTTGCGGGCGGGGCTGCGCTCGGCGTGAGTGAGACGACCGGGCATTCCTGCCCGCGCACCAGGATCGAGGAGAACTGGTCGAAGGTGCCGCTGCCTGGCTCGGTGACGAAGCCCACGCGCTGCGCGAACGGCAAGTCCAGACACGGACCCAGAAGCTTGGCGTGGTACCACTTCATGTGGATGCTTTCGATGTACAGACCGGTATCGCCGTCAGCGGCCCAGTCGTAGATCCCACCCATGTTGGCGAAAGGAATGGACGCGGCCTCTGCCGATTCCTGGCTCGCACCACTCTGGCTCGCGCAGCCGGCGAGCAGCAGGGCAACTGCAGCGCAGCAAGTCAAGGCTCTCATGGTGATCTCCGGTCGAACGCTCATCCTGCGGTCGCACGAGCAGCCAACGCGCCAGGGGCTGTGAAGTTTCAGCGCTACGGCACCGCTTTGTCACCGACAGATTACCCGATTGCGACGCGGACTCCGCTAGGCTCGAGAGCATGGCACACGGACGCACGCTGGCGATCGTGGGCGGGGGCTTCAGCGGCAGCGTACTCGCATGCGCGCTCCTGACGCGCTCGGCCCATCGTTACCAGCGCCTGCTGCTCATCGACCGCGGCGTGCCTGGCCGCGGCCTCGCGTACGCCGAGCAGGCGTATCCGCTGCTGCTCAACGTGCCGGCGGGCCGCATGTCCGCCGAGCCCCGCCAGCCGCTGGATTTCGTGCATTTTGCTCAGCGGCGGCTGAGCGGCGCGCAGGCGCACGACTTTCTGCCGCGCGCACTCTACGGGGACTATCTGCAGCAGAAGCTCGCAACCGCCGCTCGCGCAGCGCTGCCGGCGCTGCGCCTCGAGCACGTGCGGGGCGAGGCCGTCGCGCTTGCGCGCGCGAGCCCCTCCGGCTGGCAGCTGCTGCTCACCGACGGGCGTCGCATCTTGGCGCACGAGCTCGTCCTCGCCCTGGGCAATCCTCCGCCGATGCGGCTGCCCGCGCTCGAGCCTCTCGAGGGCAGCTCGTGTTATGTGGCCGATCCCTGGAGCGCGCCGCTAGGCTTCGGTGTCGAGGAGTGTGTGCTCGTCATCGGCACCGGGCTCACGATGGCGGACATCGTCACTGCCGGAATGGCAGGGGCCGGCGGGCGCGCCCGCGTGCACGCGCTCTCGCGTCACGGCTTGCTGCCGCCCCCGCAGACGGCTTTCACGCAAGCCAGCCTACCGCCGATGGGCAGACGCGCGCTGCTCGAGGGCAAGCCGACAGTGCGTCGCCTCGTGCAGTGCGTGCGCGCACTCGCCGCGGAGCACGCGTCGCAGGGAGGTGACTGGCGCGAAGTCATCGCGCTCGTGCGCCAGCAGGCGCCCCGGCTATGGCAAGGCCTGCCGCCGTGCGAACGGCGCCGCTTTCTGCGTCACGCGAGAACGTACTGGGACATTCACCGCCACCGCTTGCCCGAGCAGACCCACGCCCAGCTGAAGCGGCTCACCGCCTGCGGCCAACTGCAGCTGCACGCCGGGCGTTTGCTCGCGAGCGGCATCGAAGGCTCGCGGGTGCGGGTACGCTGGCGGCCTCGGGGCGCACACCGGGATCTCGAGCTGCGCGCCGACCGGATCATCAACTGCACGGGGCCGGATTACGATGTGCGCCGCTCGCACGATCCTCTCGTGCGCATGCTGCTCGCCCAGGGACTGATCAGCGCCGATCCGCTCGGCCTTGGCATGCGTACGGGAACACACGGGGCACTGCTCGATCGCGAGGGGCGAGCGGTTCCCGGCCTGTACTACCTCGGCCCGATGCTGCGTGCAGCCCACTGGGAGTGCACGGCCGCAGCGGAGCTGCGCAGCCACGCGGAGGAACTCGCGCAACACCTGAGCGCGCCCTGGCTCGAGCGAGCGCTTGCCTGAGGAGGCCAGCTGCCAGCTGCCGCTGGCGGCGCGCGCGGCGAGCGCGCTAGGCTCGAGATGACATCACCCCTTCGGAGCACACGCCCATGACACATCGCGTCGCTTTCATCGTCGGTGCGGGCAGCGGCCTCAGCGCCTCTCTGGCGCGGCTGCTGCGCGAGCAGGGTCTGCGCATCGCGCTTGGCGCCCGAGACGTGGAGAAGCTCGAGCCGCTCGCGCACCAGACCGATGCGCAGCTCGTGAGCATGGATGCCGCCGATGCGGCGAGCGTCGATGCGGCTTTCCACCGCGTCGACACGGCCGTGGGGGTCCCGGACGTGGTGATCTACAACGCCGGCCGGCGCCTGCGCGGGCCGGTCACCGACCTCGACCCGACAGAGGTCGCCGAAGCGCTCGCGGTGGGCGCCTACGGAGGCTTCCTCGTGGCACAGCAGGCCGCGCGGCGCCTGTTGCCACGCGGCAGCGGTGCACTCCTTTTCACGGGCGCATCCGCAAGCGTCAAAGGCTATGCACAGTCATCGCCCTTCGCCATGAGCAAGTTCGCTCTGCGCGGGCTCGCGCAGAGTCTCGCGCGCGAGCTTGCGCCCCGCGGCATTCATGTCGCGCATTTCGTGATCGATGGCGGCATCGCCAGTGCCTCCCGGCCCGAGTCGCAGGATGCGCCCGACTCGCTCCTCGATCCGGAGGCGATTGCCCGCACCTATCTGCACGTGCTGCAGCAGCCGCGCAGCGCCTGGACCTGGGAGATCGAGCTGCGGCCTTGGGTCGAGCGCTTCTAGCGCGCTCAGGCGCCGACGCTACGTGCCAGGCGGCGCTGCAGTGCCCGCAGCACCTCGTGCACTTCGGCGACACCCAGCGCCGCCGCGCAGGCGATGAACACGGCCGCGCCGCACGCAATCGTGAGCAAGAGCGCAGCGAGCTTGGGGACCAGGGCCTGCGTGGCCCAGCCCGAGAGCAGAAAGTGTCCGCCTGCCCAGCAGATGAGCGCGAGCGCGCCGCAGGCGAGCGTCAGGCGCCCGAAGAGCACGAGCATGGCGCGCGACTCGAGCAGGCGCAGATGCCGTCGCATCAGCGCGTACAGAATGAGAAAGTTGCTGGTGGCGATGCAGGCGGTCGAGAACGCAAGTCCCCGATGCCCCCAGCCCAGCCGCACGGTGAAGATCCAGTTGAGCAGCAGGTTGAGCCCGACGGCGATGAAGCTCACGACCATCGGCGTCTTGCGCTTGTCGATCGCGTAGAAGGCGTTCACCAGCACCTTGAGTGCCGCGTAGCCGCACAGGCCCAAGGCGTACAGCCGCAGCGCCGCGGCCGACTCGGCGGCCTGGTGTGCGGTGAAGCGCCCGTGCTGGTAGAGCACCGAGATGATGGGGTCGGCGAGCAAGACCAGACCGATGGTGCACGGTATCGTCATCAGAAAGGCGAGCCGCATGCCGCGGGCGAGCTCGCCACGAAAGGCCGCGAGATTGCCCGTGGCGGCCAGGCGCGCGAGCAGCGGTGTCGCCACGGTGCCCAGCGCGACGCCGAAGATACCGAGTGGCAGCTGCATCAAACGAAAAGCAATCGACAGCCACGCCGTCGGGCCGTTACCGAGCTCGGAGGCGAAGATCGAGTTCACGAGCACGTTGACCTGGGTCGTGCTCGCGGCGATCACCGAGGGGCCCATGAGGCGCAGAATCGCGCCCACGCCGCGGTCGCGCCAGTGCAGGTCCGGGCGGTAGCGATAGCCCGCGCGCCGTAGCGAGGGCAGCTGCACGAGCAGTTGCAGGGCGCCCCCGATCAGAGTGCCGACGGCCATGCCGAGCAGCGCTCGCGCCCCGAACTTGGGATCGAGCCACCATCCGAGCGCGACGCCACCGACGATCGAGCCGAGGTTGAAGAAGCTCGAGGCCATCGCCGGCACGCCGAACACGTTGCGTGCATTGAGCATGCCCATCACCAGGGCGGCGAGCGACACCAGCAGAATGAACGGATACATGATGCGCGTGAGCGTGATCGTCAGTTCGGCCTTCGCGCCGACGAAGCCGGGCGCGAGCACCGACACGAGCCAGGGGGCGAAGATGATGCCGAGGATCGTGATGGCGCTCAGCACGATGACCGCGAGCGTTGCGATCTTGTCGGCGAGACGCCAGGCGGAGCGGTCCCCCTCGAGCGTCATCGTCTTGCTGAACACGGTGATGAAGGCCGTCGACAGCGCCCCTTCCGCGAACAGGTCGCGCAGCAGATTCGGGATGCGAAAGGCGATGGTGAATGCATCCATGAGCGCCGCGCC
>DATJSR010000041.1:0-3982 GCA_035504015.1 Steroidobacteraceae bacterium | reverse complement strand
CACGGACAGAAGCCGGGGCTGCACGCGCGCAACATCCCCGTGAACGCCCGTATCGCTACGGTCGTTGCGTAGCGCTCAGGCGAAGACGCCGTACTCGACCTGCAGGATCTGCCCCGTGGTGGTGTCGACCAGCAGCGCGTCATTGCCGTCGCGCACCCATTCGTAACCCACCGGCGGCACTTCCAGCGCAAAGAGCCAGTAGTCGGCGATCAGGTAGGGCGCAGCCCAATAGGCACGCGGCAGGATGTCCCCGTACACCCAGCGGCGCGGCGCCCAGCCCACGGGTGGATGGTAGGGACCGATCCTGAAGCTGCGGGCGGCATGAAAGTTGTGCTGATAAGCGGCGCGATCGACGGTAGCGGGCCGTGCGTTCCAGCCATGCGGCGCCTGCACGCGCTGATAGCCGTGTGGGCCGGGATGCGGCTCGCCGCGGGGCGCCGGGGCGTGCTCATGCTCGGGTTCGGCGGCGCTGAGGGTGCCAGCTGCGATGAGCGCTGCCACGCACAGACACACGTTGAGAGCTCGCTGCATGGGTTGTCTCCCCGTTGGTTGTTTGCGCGGATGATAGGTTGCGGCGAGCGACTTGGCAAAAGCGGCCGCGCGCGCGCCGCTTGGCAGATGTGGTGAGCGCTGCAGCCCGCGGCTAGACTTGGGCGGTTTGCCGCATAACGTCCATCAAAAGGGGAGGCCGTTCATGGGACGCTCGAAGCTTGCTCTGTATGCGTTGAGTGGCGCTGCGCTGGCGCTTGTCGCATCGCTGTCGTTGCTGTCGCGGGTGGCAGCGCAGTCCGGCCCGGCAGCGGCCGGTATGACACTTACCACGCTCATCGATCGCGCGCAGATCGAGGATCTGCTCGTCGAGTACTACAGTCACTTGGGGCCGGGCAGCTCCAGCTTCGGGGCCTACTATCTCGCGGACGGCGTGCTCGATGTCAACGGCGTCGTCGCCCAGGGCCAGCAGCAGATCGAGGCACTGTATCGCAGGATCGCGCAGGGTTCCCCCGGGCTCAAGGGCAACTTCCGCATGCTGCTCACCAATCCCCGGGTGGTGGTGCACGGGGACACGGCCACCGCCGACATGATCTGGACGGGCATCAGCTCGGACACCAAGGAGTCGACGCCGCACCTGGTCGAGCAGGGCCGCGAGCACGATGATCTCATCAAGCGGCAGGGACATTGGTACTTCAAGTACCGTGTCATCACCAGCGACGGAGGGCTGCAGCCGATGTTCGAGAAGACCTACAAGCAGCGCTAGCTCGATCAGATACGCCGCTCGGACAGCCGCGCGCCGAGCCCGGCGTACAGCACCGCCAGCAGCCCGGTGACGAAGATGCCATCGACGGTGCCGGCGCCGCCGATCGAGGCGATCGGGGCTCCCAGGCCCTGGATCTTGCCGAGGTTGAGCAAGTCCGCGCCGATGAGAGTGCCGAGGCTGCCGCTGACGTAGGCAAGCGGGGCTGCGTAGCGCCTGGTGAGCGTGACGGCGACGATGGCGGTGACGATGGGCGGTATGAAGACCGGCTCGGCGATGCCCAGCCCCGGCACCGGGCGCGCCACCAGATGACACACGAATGCGACGAGTGCGATGCCGAGGACGCTCAACCCGTAGATGCCGTTCTTGACGATCAGATACAGCGAGAGCGCGGTGGGAATGACCGCACCTCCGAGGTTCACGGCCAGAAGCGTCGCGGGCCACTCACGCTCGATGGGTATGCGATACACCATGCCGAAGAAGGCGACGTACGCGGCGGTGGTGACGTGCCGCTCCGGCAGATAGGCAAGGGGGATGTTGATGTAGCTGCCGATCAAGGTGAGCAGCAGCACCAGCAGCATCGAGGAGGCGCTGATGCCCATGCTCGCGGAGGCAAAGCGCAGCACGCCCGCCGCTACCGTGCCGATGAGGGCGCCGAGGAGCACGGCAAGCCCGATCAGTGCCGGCCAGGCGAGTGGAAAGTAATGCAGCCCGGAGGGACTCATGTGCAACCACCGGCTGCGCGGGTTTGCGGTATCGTGAGCGCGTGGCCGTACCGCTGACGATCGCCTGCCCTCACTGTCACAGGCTCAACCGTGTGCCTGCGGAGCGCCTGGGCGATCGGGGCAAATGCGGCAACTGTCACCAGGGGCTGTTCACGGGGCACCCGCTCGCGCTCGATGCGGCACATTTCGAGCGGCATGCCACGGCCTCCGACATCCCCTTGTTGGTCGATTTCTGGGCCGAGTGGTGTGGGCCTTGCCGTGCCATGGCGCCGGTGTTCGAGGCGGCGGCACAGCGCTTCGAGCCGCGCCTGCGCTTGGCGAAGGTCGACACCGAGGCCGAGCCCGCGCTCGCCAGCCGCTTCGGCATTCAGGCGATCCCGACGATGATCCTGTTTCGAGGCGGACGAGAGATCGCACGCCAGAGCGGAGCGCTGCCAGGCACGGCACTCGCGGCCTGGATCGAGCAGCATTTGAGCAGCTGAACAGTCCCAGCGCATGGCGGCCTGAGCGCGCTGCAGCCGATCAGGCCTCCGCGGTGGCGTTGGCAGGGGGCTGCGCGGGGCCGAACAGGGCGGTGCTGCGCGCGCCGAGCGAAACCTGGCCCGGGCTCCCGGATGCCCGCTCGCGCCGGGCTTGCTCGGCAGCACGCAGCCTGCGCGTATCGAGACGGCTGCCATCGTGACTCCACCCGGGCGGTGCGAAGAGATACCCCAGCCGCTCGAGCAGGGTGAGTCCGGGGCGCACCAGATCCTTGGCGATGGCCACGTACTCGTGCGTGGCGATGCGCACCGGGTTGAACGTGCCGAGATTGTGCACCAGGCCGTAGCGGGCGGGCTCGGCGCGATCCTCCGGCACGAACGTGCCGAACAGCCGATCCCAGAGCATGAGCACGCCCGCGTAATTGCTGTCGAGATAGCGCGGATTGCTCGCGTGGTGGACGCGGTGGTGCGAGGGCGTGTTGAGCAGATACTCGAACCAGCGCGGCATGCGGTCGACGGCCTCGGTGTGGATCCAGAACTGATAGAGCAGATTCACCGAGAAGGCGAGTGCGATGGTCGCCGGATGAAATCCGAGGAAGGCAAGCGGTGCGTTGAGCAGCGTCAAACCGCTGAACTCCGACGTCCAGCTCTGGCGCAGGTTGACCGAGAGGTTGAAGTGCTGGCTGGAGTGATGCACCACGTGCGAGGCCCAGAACCAGCGCGAGCGGTGGCTGATGCGATGCCACCAGTAGTAGCGGCAATCGTCGAGCACGAACACGATCAGCAAGGACCACCAGCTGAAGCCGATCGTGAAGAGGCGGTGCGCGTAAGCGAAGGTGACGCCGCCGAAGTAGAACCAGCTCAGCATCCCCCAGAAGTAGATGCTGCCGACGCTGACGCCGACGTTGGCGAGGGTGTCGCGCATGTCGTAGTCGATGCGCGCCTGCCAGCGGTGTGCGAGCAGGATCTCGAGCGGGATCAGCGCAAAGAGCGCGAGCTGCACCAGATTGACCGCACTGCCATAGATCGGATCAGGCATGACTCAGTCCTCCGCGCAGTCCCGTGGGCGCGCGCTGCGCCGCCGCGCGCAGCCGCTGCAGCCACAGCTGCCGCTCGGCCGGGTCATCGATGCGCAGCCTCAGGCGCGGGGCCGCATAGTCGCTGAATCGCAGCTCGAGGGTGGCGGGCTCGTGCACTTGTAGCGCCGCGATGCTGCCGGCTTGCAACACCCGTGCATTCCAGCGGTGCCCGTGCCGCTGCACGAGCCCCACGCCGCCGCCTTGCAGGTCGAACAATGCCGCATCCGCCGCGCAGGCCACGAGCGTTGCCACCGCATCGGGTACCTGGGACTGGAAGATCTGCGGCGCGGAGCGCTGATCGAGGGGGAGGTGCCGTTGTGGGTGAGACCGCCGACGCAGCAGCAGCGCCACGGCGATGACGCCGACCAGCACGTTCGCAGCAATGGCAATGAGCAGCTCGGACACGCCGCACTCCTATCACGCGCTGTCGGGTACGGCAACCAGCGC
>DATJSR010000040.1:0-3176 GCA_035504015.1 Steroidobacteraceae bacterium | reverse complement strand
CGTGGTGAAGAACACCGGGGTGGCCGCGCTCAGCTGGACGGCGCCCGCCACCAATACCGATGGCAGCGCGCTCACGGATCTGGCCGGCTACTACGTCTACTACGGTTCCGCGCCGGGCAGCATGACGCAGAGCATTCAGCTGCCGAGCCCGACCGAGACGAGCTACAGCTTCTCCAGCCTGCCCGCGGGCACCTGGTATTTCGGTGTGGTCGCCTACACCTCGGCGGGCACGCAGAGCAGCGTCTCGGGGACGGCGCAGATCACGATACCCTGAGACCGCAGCCTGCGGGGCGCCCCAACGGCGCTGCGGTGGCCTCAGTCACCGGGCACTTGCCAATGCGAGCGCGCTGCGCGCACCTCGGCGGGCGTGACCGCCCGCGCGGCATGCCCCCAACTGTTGCGCAGATAGGTGCAAGCGGCGGCCACCTGCGCATCGCTCAGCTGCCAGGCATAGGAGGGCATCTGGGGTGCGGTCGGCTCGGCGTCGGTGGCGACGGTCGAGGCGCCACGCAAGATCACCTGCAGCAGCGTGGTCGGCTCGCGCGAGGCCACTGCGGCGGAGTGCGCGAGATCGGGGATCAGCCGTGGCACGCCCGTGCCGTCGAGCTGGTGGCAGGCCGCGCACTGGTCCTCGTAGATCGCCGCACCGGCTCGCATGCGCGGGTCCTGCGGCGACAGGGGCGGCGGCGCCGCGCTGCCCGGGCCCGGCAACTCTTTCAGATACGTTGCGATGGCGAGCAGATCCGCCTCCAGCATATGCGCGCTCGAGTCGGCGACCTCCTCGGCCATCGGCCCCGAGGCGCCGGCGAAGCGGTTGTGTCCGCTCTTGAGATACTCCGCGATGTCCTCCGCCGACCAGCCGGCGAGTCCGCGCGCCGTGTCGGCGGTCAGGTCGGGCGCAAACCAACCCTGCAGCGAATAGCCGTGCAGGGCGCGGCGGGGCTCATCGCCGCCGAGCAGGCTCTTCGGCGTGTGACAGGCGCCGCAGTGACCGGGCCCGGTCACGAGATAGGCGCCGCGGTTCCACAGCGCCGAGCGTTGCGGCGCCGGACGCCACGGCGTGGCATCGAAGTACAGCCAGTTCGAGAGAATCATTCCGAAGCGCAGCGAGAAGGGAAAGGGCAGTTGATTGGTGTGCAGCCGGTGCCGTAGCGCCGGCACCGTGAGCAGATAGGCGCGGATGGCACCGACATCGCTCGCGCTCATTTTCGCGTAGTAGGGATAGGGCATCCCCGGGTAGAGCCTGCGGCCATCGGGCCTGCGACCGCGGCGCACGGCGGCATCGAATTGGGCCGCGCTCCACGCGCCGATGCCCGTATCACGATCCGGCGTGATGTTGGCGGCGAGCAGCGTGCCAAAGGGCGTGGCGATCGGACGGCCGCCGCCGAAGTCGCTGTGTTGGGCGGGGTCTGCATGACACGCGCTGCAGTCGGCGAGCACCGTGAGATAGCGCCCGCGCTCGATGAGGGCGAAATCCTGCGGGCTCGGTGTCGCCCCGTGCACGAGCGCCGCCGGGCCGAGCAAGGCGAGCCCCAATACGACGAGCCCGAGCCCGCTGCGCGGCAGGCGGACGAGCCCGCCGCTGCGCCTCATGCGAGTGGCCCCGGATGCTTCAGATAGCGCGTGCGGATCGCCTGCGCCGACCAGAAGGCAAGCGCCGCCAGCGTCCCGGTGGGATTGTAGCCCGCGTTCTGCGGGAAGGCGCTTGCACCCATGACGAACAGATTCGGCACGTCCCAGCTCTGCAGGTAGCGATTGAGCGCGCTGGTGGCCGGATCCGTACCCATGATGGCGCCGCCGCACAGGTGCGTCGTCTGATAGTCGGTGATGTCGTAGGGAGCGCGGCGGTACTGCTTGACCACCTGTTGCGCGCCCATTGCCGTGAAGATCTCGGCGAAGCGATCCGTCAGATAGTGATTCTGCTTGAGCTCGTTCTCGTGAAAATCCAGTGTGATCCGCAGCAGCGGCCGGCCGAAGCGATCGCGATAGGTCGGATCCAGATCGAGATAGACGTCCCGGTAGCTGTACATGCTGCCGTGTACGCCGGTACCGGGCTTCAAGGCACTCTGATAGCACTGCGCCACGGCCTGCTTCCACTTGGCGCCCCAGCGAGGCGTACCCGGCGGCACGGGTGTGGTCTCTATCGGGCGGCCGTTGGTCTGCACCTGACCCATGTAGCCACCGCCGACGAAGCCGAGCGGACCGTGATCGAAGTTGTCGCCGTTGAACTCATCGATGCACATGCCGATGGCGCCCGAGGCGATGAAGGGATTGAAGATGAAGCGCTGCGGGTCGAAGAAGCTCTCGACGTCCGAGATCGTCTGGTGGGTGAAGTTGCGGCCGATCACGCCGCGATTGGCGAGCGGATCGTAGGGTTGACCGATCCCCGAGAGCAGCAGCAGCTGGACGTTGAAGATCGTGTAGGCGCAAAGAATCACGAGCTCGGCGGGCTGCTCCCATTCCTGCCCGCTGGTGTCGACGAAGCTCACACCGGTGGCGCGTTTGCCCGCTGCATCTACATTGATGCGGGTGACCTCGCATTGATCACGTGCCTGGAAGTTGCTCTTGCGCACCAGCACCGGCAGCAGCGTGGTCTGGGGACTCGCCTTCGAGTAATTACCGCAGCCGAACCACTCGCAGAATCCGCAGTAGGTGCATGGCCCGAGGCGCACGCCGAGCGGATTGGTATAGGCCTGAGAGAGATTGCCCGAGGGCTGCGGAAAGGGCTTGTAGCCGAGGGTGCGGGCCGCTTGAGCGAAGAGGGTGTGGCTGTAGGGCTGCTGCTGAGGCGGCGTCGGATAGGGGCGCGAGCGCGGGCCCTCGAACGGGTTGCCGCCGGGCTGGATGCGCCCCTGCAGGTTGCCCGCGGTACCGGAGGTGCCGCACAGATACTCGAAGCGATCATAGTGCGGCTCGAGCTCCTCGTAGGTCACTCCCCAGTCCTGGATCGTCATGTCCGCGGGCAGGAAGCGCGCCCCGTAGCGCTGCGTGAGATGGGTGCGCAGCACGAAATCGCTCGGCAGAAAGCGCCAGGTCTCGGCGTTCCAGTGCACGCCACCGCCGCCGACGCCGTTCGGCGGCATGAACGCGCCCCACGTGCGGATCGGCAGCGCCGTCTGCCCGATGCGGTTGCGAAAGGTGAACGTCGTCTGCGCCGGGCGCAGGAACAGCTCGTG
>DATJSR010000039.1:0-2799 GCA_035504015.1 Steroidobacteraceae bacterium | reverse complement strand
CGCAACGAGAAGGTGAGCAGCGCATCCTGCGGCAGCTCCTCCTGGTCGCTGAGCTCGATGTTGCTGTTGGTGCTCGAGGCGGAGGGCTGCACGCTCTTGCCGAGCAGACGCACGCTCGGGCGCGGCGCCTCGATGGTGGCCGCCAGATCGAAGGCGCGACCATCCTTGAGGGTGATGTGGGCCGGGCCCGTCGCCCCCGGCGCCAGGGCCGCCGCCGCAGCGGTATCGGAGCTCTGCATCAGCAGCTCGTCGGTGCCGTCGCGCACGCTGAGAGAGACCGGCACGAAGCTAACCCCCTTGAGGCTCAGGCTCTGCACCTCATCGAGTCGGCTGCCCTGCAGAATCCCCTGCGGATCGCCCGCGTGCAGCGAGAAGTGCTCGAAGCGGCCTGCCTCGGCGAAGGCATGGAGTGGGACGGACTGCGGCTCGGGGGCGCCGTACTGCGTCACGAGCAGCGAGAGCGCGCCCGGGTGCGCCTGCTGCAAGGGCAGCTTGACTTCGAGCTCATTGGGGTGAATCGCCTTCCACTCCGCCTTGAGCTCCTTGCCAGCCGGATCGCGCAGCATCAGCGCATCGATACAGCTGACGCTCGCGGCCGTCAGGTGCACCGTGGTCTCGCGGCCGACGATGAGCGCGGCGCTGCTCGCCTCGTCGAGGCTCCAGTGCTGCGCCCGCGCGTTCACCAGCTGAAAGCTCGGTCCGTGATACTCATCGAAGCCCCACGAGCCGTGCAGCGAGCCTTGGATACTATCCCCGAGCGGTGCGTTACCGAGCGCCGTGGTATCGATGACGAAGCCTCCCTTGTCCGCATCGGCCGTGGCGGGCAGCTCGATCGCGCGGCCATCCTGCGCCGCAAGCGTCAAGCGGACCCCGTGGGCGTAGTGAGTCGAGAACACCAACGGCGCCCCCTCGACCGGCAGTACCAGCGAGCTCTTGCGCGCGCAGTAGATGTCGTGCGGTTCGACCGCGTGCAGCGGCGGCGGGCGCGCGGCTTCGACCGCCGGCAGCGCCGTCACCAGCACCGACTTCGGATCGTGAAAGGACGGGGGGGTGTTGAGGCTCAGGGCGATGCCATCGGTGTCGAAGCTGGCGAGCGCCGGGATGTACTGATACTGCGCCGTGTGGAAGGAGTCGAGGATGCGCGCGATGTCCATCACCGAGGCGACATAGGGGCTGTAGTAGCCGTAGCTCAGCGTCGGTGTGTAGCTCGCCTCCATCGCGAGGTCGCTCGCCGGACCGGAGGTGAGGGCCTCGACGATCGAGGTGCTGTGCCCGTCGTTGAGAATCAGCGACTCCTCGCCCTGCATCAGGCAGGGCGCCTGCAGCTCCGGCAAGCGATCGAGGCACTTTTCATCCACCTTGATGGCGAGGCTGCGCGCGAGTAGCGGCGCGGTCTGCTTGAGGCGCGTCGGGTCGCTGTCGTTGATGCCACGAATTGCATCCAGATAGGCCTGCAGGCGCGAGCGATCGAGCGTCGCCTGATTGAGATCCTGCGAGGTACGCACGAAGGCCCCGGGGCGGCCGCGCACCGCGTTCACGAGCGTGCGGAAGTCTCCGCCCGTCTGAGGTGCGAGGAACAGCAGCACCTGCTGGGCATCGGGGGGCACGGTGATCGTGAGCCCGCTCGCGGCGCACGGCGCCACCCAAAGGTTGCAGCGGAAGAACCAGTTGGATGGCGGCGGATTGGTGGCCCCGCGCAGGAAGGCGGCGACCAGCAGGTAGTGCGCCGACTGCGTCGCCGGCAGGTCCGCCTTGATCCACACCCGATCGCCCCCGGCGAGGTTCGGCACCTGCGCGATCGGCAGCGTGTGGCCCGCTCGCGTCACGGTCACCTGCAGGTGCGGACCGGCGAGATCGAAGGGCGCCACGTCCGCGCGGGCGGCGCCGAGTCCACCGAGCAGCAGCGCAAGACAGCAAGCGTAACGGTATTTCATGGCAGCCATTCTAATGGCTTTGGGATTTGCCGCACTCTTCATCCTTGTTCCCCCGTGCATGGGTGTTCGCCAATACCCCTGGCGTCGAGCCGCACCGCAGGTGCACCTGCCATGGCTTCCCGCAACGCGCACCAGTGAAGGGCATTCTGCGCGGGCGTCGCGCGCGGCGTTCGTGACGCACGTCACGAGCTACGGCGTCAGGGGCGGGGACGAGGCCGCGCGCCCGGTGGCCTGTGTTGCTCAGCTCGCGAGCGCGCTCGGCTCACTCGCCCCATTGCCAGGCGAGGCCCGCGATGACGATATCGCGGTCCTGGTCATCCTCGGTGAGCGCGCGGTGCCACGTGAGGCGCGCCACCAGCGAGTGTGTGAGCTGCCAGCTCGCCGTCATCGAGACGATACCGCTCAACGTCGAGGCCTCCCGACCGTCATCGGTGCGATGCTCCTGCAGGGAGACGTACGGTCCGGCGCCCACGCCGAGCGCGAAGCGAGGATCGAATACGTGCCTGCTGAGCCACAACTCGCCCAGCAGGCCGTTGTGGCGGCTATCGAGCCCGTCGTCCTCGCTGAGCCAGCTGAAAGAGCCGCTCACGTACCAGGCGATTCTGCGGCGGTACTCGGCGCCGAAGGTGACGGAGCGTCCGGAGAGATCGCTGTTGATCACGGTCTCGCCCGCGAAGACCCCCGCCTCGTTGACGCCGCCCTCCTCTTGCGCCTGCGGGCGGGTGGCGGATCTGCGCAGCAGCTCATCGAGGCGGTAGCCGATGCCGATCAGCACGCTGTGCGTGTCGATATCGCCCTGCGTGTGAACGTCGTTGAGATTCAGACGCGCGTACCAGCGCTCGCCCATCGAGTAGGTGAGGCTGAG
>DATJSR010000038.1:0-10676 GCA_035504015.1 Steroidobacteraceae bacterium | reverse complement strand
CGGCGTCCATGCTGCAGATGAACTTTTTGCTGTCGACCGGTCTGACACTGCAACCGTTGCGCAGGAGCAGCAAGCTTTCACATAACGCACACGCCTGCGTCATCGCGATGCAAGCCGGTGCGTTGACGCTCCCTGCTAGAGCGAGGTTCGAACGAGGCGTATACTGGGAGTCCACGATGTGGTTGGCAGGCTCGCGACCAAATCGTTGATTCATTGCCTCAAACAACGATCACGAGAGGCAAGAACACAAAGGGATATCCGCGGCATGGAATTTGCACCCTACAGACTCAAGCGCCGCATGGTCGCGTGCTCGGGGAGCACGGACCGGTAGTGACGTAGCCAGCAGCGTCTCCTGCGAGAACAGCCCTACAAAACGCAGCTTTCGGAGGTCCTCAAGTGTCGGCGTTGGTCGGATCGGTTACCGGCGCGGTCGAGGGCGCGCGTGCAACGAAGCACGTGCGCTTCGGCAGCATCGACCCCGCCGTGGTCGTGCTGCTCAAGCAGCTCGATCCGCTCATCGCCGTCCTCACCTTCTTCGCCTGCCAGATCGTCTTCGGCGTCAGGCCCACGCCGGCGATGCTCGGAATCGCACTCATCGTGTTCATCACCTCGAGCGGCATCTTCGGACGCTCGGCACGCAACTCGGACCTGTCGCTGCCGCTGTCCGAGGTCTATCCACGAATCCTGCTGCAGTGGTCGGCGATCGTCGCCGTGCTGCTGTTCCTCGCCTTCACATTCAAGGCCAGCGGGCAGTTCTCGCGCGCAGCCACACTCTCCTGGTTCGGCATCACGCCGCTTGCGCTCTTTGTGGTGCATTCGCTGCGCTTGCGCGCCCACCCGCTGCTGGTCGACCTCGCCGGCTCGCCGGGCTATATCATCGTCGGCGCCAACAACGTCGGCTTCGAGCTCTTCAGGCGCCTGCCCAAGAAGGGTTTCCTCGGGTTCTTCGATTTCCGCAGCGCCGATCGCGTCGCGCAGGTGATCGAACCGGGCCAGCTGGTCGGGCACTGCCGCGATCTCGCCAGCTTTGCCCGCGCGCACAGCGTCACCGCGATCTACATCGCGTTGCCGATCAGCAATGTGCCGCGAATCGGCGAGATGGTGCGCGAGCTGCGCGATACCACGGCCTCGATCTACTTCATCCCGGACGTGTTCGCCTTCGACATGATCCAGGGACGGCTGGTCGATGTGCAGGGACTGCCCGCTCTGTCGGTCTGCGACACGCCCTTCCACGGCATGGACGCAGTCCTCAAGCGCACGTTCGATGTCGGCGTCGCGGGACTGTCATTGGTGGTGATCGCGCCGCTGATGCTGCTCATTGCCCTTGG
The DNA here is from genome assembly GCA_035504015.1 of Steroidobacteraceae bacterium. Taxonomy (GTDB): domain Bacteria; phylum Pseudomonadota; class Gammaproteobacteria; order Steroidobacterales; family Steroidobacteraceae; genus JASHUC01. The sequence goes on along the minus strand of DATJSR010000038.1, from coordinate 9,348 downwards.
CGTCAAGCTCTCCTCGCGTGGACCGGTGCTCTTTCGGCAGCGCCGCTACGGGTTGAACGGCGAGCAGATCAACGTCTACAAGTTTCGCAGCATGACCGTGTGCGAGGACGGGACGGACGTGAGGCAGGCGACCCGCGAGGATCCGCGCATCACGCGCTTCGGCCGCTTCCTGCGGCGCACCTCGCTCGATGAGCTGCCGCAGATCGTGAACGTGTTGCAGGGCAAGATGAGCCTGGTGGGTCCGCGCCCGCACGCCGTGGCCCACAACGAGCAGTACCGCAAGCTGATCACCGGCTACATGATCCGCCACAAGGTGCGCCCGGGGATCACCGGCTGGGCGCAGGTGCATGGGCTGCGGGGCGAGACCGACACCATCGAGAAGATGCGCCAGCGCGTCAAATACGACATCGAGTATCTCAACAACTGGTCGCCGTGGCTCGATCTCAAGATCCTGGTACGCACGCTGGTGCTGGTCGTGCGGGACGAGAAGGCGTACTGACTCACGAGCTCGCGCGTGCCAGCAGGTACTGACAGGCGGCGCGCAGCTCGCGCCACGTGCAGGCCGGCGACTGGTAGGGCACCTGGCGGCACCAGTGCTTGAGTGTCGAGCGTCGCAGAACCCGGTTGAGCAGGCACTTGGCGTAGTACGCACCGCGACCATGATCGTACTGCCGCATCAGCCGCCCCGCCTCCTCGCGTGTCTTGCGACCATGGTGGTGGTACACGACCGGGGTGGGATCATAGGCACCCCGCCAGCCCGCCGCCGATGCGCGGGCGATCACATCCACGTCCTCGCACGGGAATAGTGCCCCTGCCCCAAAGAGCGGATCGAAGCCACCAATGGCTTCGAGTGCCGAGCGGCGCAGCGCAAAGTTGGCGCCCTGGATCAACCCCGCCGGGATGAAGCGTCGCGGCGGCAGATCGATGCCCTGCGGGTTCTCCTGTACCGTGATCGGGTAGTCCGTCGGATCGTAAAGTCGAATTCGCCCGCCCAGGAATCCGAGCCCTGGCTGCGCGGCGAACGCAGCGGCGACGGCCGACACGAAGTGCGCATCCGGATAGCAATCGTCGTCGGTAAAGGCGACGACCTCGCCGCTTGCGGCGCGCCAGCCGTGATTGCGTGCGCGGCCCAGTCCCGGCTGTGCAACGAATACGGCGATCAGCGGACAGGGAGAGCGGCCACGGAACTCCTCGATGACCTTCGCAGTATCATCGCTCGAGCCGTTGTCGACGATCACGATCTCCCAAGGCCTGGCACTGTCGAGCAACAGCAGACTGTTCAGACAGCGGCGTAGCTGCGCCGCGCGATTACGCGTGCTGATGACGAGCGACAGCTGGACGCGAGGCTCCACGCCGCAAGCCTCGCAACCGTCGGACCTGCCTGCCTAGAGGGGCTCGAGAGGCACGTGCCTGCCGGACACGCGCTCGCGGGCCGCGCGTACGATGATCCCCGCCATGCGCAGCCTTCGCCAGAGCAGCTCCACGGGCCCCCGCAGGAAGAACCGCCACCGCCCGGCACGCAGTGCAGGCAACATCTGTTGCCTGACGACCCTGCGGTCGTTGAGCCATTCGATCCTCATGGGCACGAGCACGAACAGCAGGATTACGAGCCACCGCAGGCTGCGCCGCCGCAGCAGCGGCGGTACCGGATAGCGCCAGCGCAGGAAGTCCTCGTAGAAAAGCGCACCGACGAGCAGTCGATCGCAAGCGTTGAGATACTTCGAGGCGCGCACGGCGCTTGCGGTATTGGCACCACAGCGAGGACCGTTCGCCGACTGAAACACGTACGGCCGACCGTTGAGCGTACTGCTGAGCAGCTGCTCGCGGTACGGTATGTCGAGCCAGCTCGCGAGGCGTCGCATCAGCAGCGGAAGCTGCAGATGCATGTCCTCGAAGCGCAGGGCACAGGAACGTGACTGCGCTCCCGCGTGAGCGCGATCCCAACTGAGCAGCGTATTGAGCGCATCGAAGCTCGAAAAACGGTAAGGCCGGATCTCGTCGGCATGCTCGGCAAAGTGCCAGCTGGTAAAGAGCTCGTACCAGGAGTTCAGCGCCGAGATCGGATCACGCACCGTGTGGATGAAGCGGGCCTGCGGGAAGTCCTCCACAAAACGGCGCGCCAGCTCTTCGTCGAACCAGTGCTGCGCGTATGCGATGAGCGGACGCGGCGTCGTCGGCTGCTGCCCGTTCGCGAGTGCATAGGCGACGTGCAGGAACTGGATGAAGCGCTGGCGTGCGTCGAGCCACGCCTCGGGCTTGGAGCCATAGGCCTCAAAGAGCACTTGGACGGCCGCGTGGTAGTGCGTGGGCGAGGTGGCGAAGTCACCGTCCGGATTGGGCGCCAGAAACAGATCTCCCGCACCGGGGCGCGCACGCGCCGAGTAGTCGGGGTAGGCGAGCAGTTTCTCCCACAGCGTGAGCGAGCCATATTCGTCGAGGAAGGGATAGATGCGCTCGCTCGTGAGATTGGGCATCACCAGCACATCCGGGTGACCGTCGAGGTAGCTCGCGAGCAGGATCGAGCCACTGCGTCCCCAGTGGCAAATGGCCACGGCTTTGCTGATGGCGGGCGGATCGTAGTGCGCCAGCAGCCGCCTCTTCTGCGCGCACAGCCCCGCGAATGGCAGCCTCTCGGCTAGCGCCTCACAGCGCTTGCTGCCGCTCCTGGTGGCTATCGCCTCGCTGCTGCTCATGGCGTTGTTCGCGCAGGGCTTCGGGCGTAGGCACGCACTCTTCGGCAGAAATGCGATCGAGCTCGTTCAGCACTGCCGCATCCTGTGACTCGTCGAATTTGCGCGCGAACAGCTTCCCGGACGCTCGCAGGGCCGGTAGATCCTGCAAGCCGAGCGTCTTGGGATGGGGGCCGGATGTGGGCGTCCATTCGGCATGCGTGAGGTTGTGGCCGCTCACGCGCGGGGCGAATGCAGAGCCCATGAGCAGCGTCGGCACGTAGACCTCGTCGACCAGGAAACCGGTGCGCAGATAGCGCCGCAGACGCCGATTGCTGTGGAACTGCTGAGCGATGAACTCCATGGCGGGGCGGGTCAGCGCCCACCAGGTGCTGCCGTGATGGATTACCTGCGGGGGCGGACCCCGCCGCAGCCACGGTAGCGCCCGATGGCGCCTGCCGAGGAACACGTGATAACGCCGAAAGCGATAGTAGGGCGTCCATGCGCCCCATCCCGGCACAGACTGCTCCGTGAGGCTCAAGGGGTAAGCCTCGATGTATTCGCTGTCGAGATTGCTCCGAAAGAACTGCGCAATACGCGCACTGCAGACGAGCGGATAGTCCTGCCCAGACAGCAGCACGTAGCGGTCGTAACGCTCCGGACGCCGCACGGCGGCTTCGACGCTGCGCATGATCGCCAGCGCCTGCGCGTAGCTGCCCCAGCGCGCCCGGACGCGCTCGGCGTAGACGATTCCCTCGAGACCCTGCAGCTGCCCGCGGAAGCGCTCGAGCGCTACCCGCTCCGCGCCGCGGTCGACATGCAGCACGAAGCCGGTGCCCGGCGCCGAGAGGCGGCGGATGAGTCGCGCCGCTTGCTCGAACTTGTGATGCAGCAACAGGACGTAGCAGATCTTCACTAACACACACCCGCCGCTCGAGTATACGGCGCGGTGTGTTGCAATTTTCATGCTGGCCACGCATCCCGACCTTGCGCATCGTGTCATCGACTCTCGAGCCCGAGTGGCTCCAGCACAAGCTCGCCGCGCCGCACCATCTGCTCGTAGAGCGCGACGTCCTCTGGATTGTCGATCTCGCCCCACTGCCCCTGGGTAGCCACGGTCGAGACCGGTACCGAGCCGGCGGCGAGGAGCCGCGAGAGCATTCCGGTCATGTCGAGTCGCTGGCAAGCCTGCGGACCGAGGGAGTCGAGCAACTGCTCGACGGCTCTCCAAGCCGCAGGCGTGAACTTCAGCAGCCCCATGTACTGGCCCTGGATGTCCTGCATGCGGCCCGTGCGCCCGCCGATCTCCAAGAGCGTTCCCGTCGCATCGATACGAAACGTCTCGGCATCTGCGAGCGGATCGGCAAAGCGCCGGCTCCAGAGCGCGCTCCAGTCTCGGTCGTAGGTGATGACCAGCGAGCCCGGAGAGGCGACGAGCGCTGCGACGAGCGATGCCGGGTAGAAGATGTCCCCGTAGCTGACAATGACGGTGTCCTCTTGCAGCCACGCGCGCGCGGCCACCAGCGACATCACCATGTTGGTCTCCGCCCAGCGCGGGTTGTCGAAGCACGTCACGCCGGGGGGCCGTAGCATCTCCGCGCGATAGCCCCGCACGATGCCGATGGGGCTCGCCCCGCCGTGCTGCAGCGCAGCGAGCTGCCGCTCGAGCAGGGGGTGTCCGCAGAGCTCGACCAGGCACTTGGGACGATCGGCACCGAGCTCGCCGAGGCGGCTGCCGCGCCCGGCCGCGAGGATCACCGCGCGCATCCGGCGCCTCCGAAAATGCGACGAAAGAGCCCCACGTCCTCGGCCGCAGGTGTCACGCAGCGCTCCGGATGCCACATGATGCCTGTCACGGGCTCGCTCGCGTGGCGCACGGCCTTGATGACACCATCGCTCGCGATCGCCCAGGTCTCGAGCGGCGCGCGAGTCTCGTAGGCGCCGAAGTGATGGTAGCTGTTGACCACCGTCGGCCGGCCCTCCACCTCGATCGACTGCCGACGCGCCACGTGACCCGCGACACGGGTCAGCGGAACGGCATACTGCTGCTGAATCATCTGCATGCCTCGACAGACCCCCAGCACCGGCAGCCGACGTGTCAGCGCCAGATCGAGCAGGCTGCGCTCGGTGTGGTCACGCTCCGGGGCATCACCGCCGAGGGATGCCAGATCGTTACCGCCCGTGAGCAGCAGTCCCTCGATGCGGTGCTCGCGACAGAGCTCGAGCGCGACCTCCGCCACGTTCGGCAGCGGCAGCGGCAGCAGCTCGCAGGCGGCGAGAAAGCGCGCCCAGGCTTGATCCAGACAGTCGCGCCGCTCGCCGTACTCGGCAATGACCGTCACGCGCTGCGTGACTGCGATCGTCCTCACGAGACGATGGTGACCTTCTGGTTCAGGCAATCCAGGCACAGCGTGCGAGCGCTGCGCCAGTGGTTGTAGAGCGACTCGCCCGCACCGATCACCGCCGGAATGTTGAGCTCGCTGGCGCGGATGGCCATGTGCGAGTTCGCTCCCCCGAATTGCGTGACGAAACCGCTGATGCCACGGGTGAAGATCCAATCGAAGCCTGGGTCGGCGCTCGGCACGAAGAGAATGTTGCCCGCAAGGCGCTCGGGCGGCTCATCCACCGCGGCAACGCGGGCCGTGATCACGTTACGCGTGATGAAATTCGGCTGCGTGGGCGGCATGTGAAAGGCGAAGACGTCCGAGGGAGAGGAGATGAGCGGCGGCAACACCAGATTGCGCGTGAGCATGTGCCGCTCCTTGCCCACGGCGATGCTCTCGAGCAGCCGCTCGCGCACCGCGCCGCTTTCGCTATAGAGCGAGCGGATGGCGTCGTAGTCGAGATAGGCACAGTCCTCGAGCGCGATGCCGTACTGAGCCCCGAGATCCCCGATGAGAGCGAGGGCATCGCTCAGGTTGCGCGTGAACACGAACTTCGCGTGCTCGCGACCTTCGATGCCCGCCTTGATGAACTCCATCAGGCTCAGGGGGTCGATCTCGAGCTCGTGGTGCTTCAGGAGCCGCTCGATCTCGCGCAGCTGCTCGATCGAGAGCGTGAAGCGCGGGCGCGGCGCCGCGGTGGCAGCGCGCGCCGACCAATCGAAATAGAGGTCCGGCGCCTCATCGTAGCGGCGCGACAGGATGTCGTAAGTTCCCGGCCGCAGATGCCCGTAACGGGCAAGGAATTCCTCGCGCGACAACTGCGCGAAGTCATGGCCGATACGGGCACCTACCGTATCGACGCTGGCCATGAAGCGTGCGCACTCCTCCGCGTCGATCACTCCCATCGCGACGAAGGACTGCAGCAGCTGCACGGCGATGAAGCCTGCGCGCGCGAGGCCGGCGAATGGCAGCGTGCCATAGCGCTTGCAGTCCTCGAGCAGCCAGTAGATACGGCTGATCTTGTCGATCTGCGCCGCACGCAGGGTGTCGAAGCGCTTGGCGAGCAGGTCGATCTTGGCTCGATCGCGCCGCCACAATGCCGACTCGCCGTGGATGATGCGATTGGTGAGCCGGCGCAGGGCGCCGGTCAGCTCACCGATGTCCTCTGCCGAGAAGCCGTGATCGGCGAGCGCGCGCATGCGCTGCGGCAGATCGAGCGTGTAGCAGGAAAAGATGATCTCGAACTCGACCTTGTCGTGCAGCTGCGGCTTGGCGAGCAAGCTATCGATGTAGTAATTGACGAGGCGCCCGGCCAGATCGGTGGACAGGTCGCGCGGCACGAAGGAGTTGAAGCTGACGCGCACGTCGATGTAGGGCAGCCCGTGAAAGCTCACGAGCAGCGGGAAGCTGCGCAGATTCTGATAGCCGTAGTTATCGCGCTGATAGGCCCAGATCGTGTCCGTCACGAGCTCGCGATAGAGCGAGAGCGAGAGCGGATACGGACGCAGCCCGACGATCTCGGCCGGATTCCAATCGGGCATCACACCGAAGATCGCGCGGCTGCCGTGCAGGAAGGGATGTGGCCGGCTGAGCAGCTCGATCTTGCGCTCGACATCGGCGAGCGCCCGCTCGATGCGCGCATCGGAGATGCCGCCCTGTCGCTCGAGGACCAGGCGGCGCACCTGCAGCAGATAAAGCTCACCGGCAGCGTCGGCGGCGAACTCGATATCGAGCGCATCGCAGGCAAAGAGTGTTTCGAGCTCGTTGACGAGCGCGGCCACCGGCGCGAGCTCGGGCGGACACGACGCGATGCGGGACTTGAGGCAGACGAAGGTATCGAGGCCCTCCGCGGTGCCGCCCGTGACGCTATCGGTGCGGCCCGAGTGCCGATCGTAGTTGATGATGTAGTACGGGGCGCCCCCGCTCGGCCGGCGCGAGAACACCACCCCCGAGAGCCTCACGTGCTCGAGCATCGGCTGCACGAAGATCTGGTCGTGCTGGTGCACCTGCTCGCCGAAGGAGGCGAGCACGCGCTCGACCGCCGCGCAGATCTGCGAGTCGCCGAGCACGCCGAGCACCGATTCGTACCTGCCCGCCTCGGAGCTCAGTTCCGCATCTTCGAGGCACGAGCTGCTGCGGACGATCAGCGGCCGCATGCCCCAGGGCTGCGATGCGATGCCGCGCAGCAGCGCCTCGCGCCGATCGCGCCACTCGGCGACGCCGAAGCGCACCTGGGGCAGCACCCGCGCGGTGCGCAGGCGGCCCGCCAGCGCCTCGAGCGTCTCGGCCTTGCTCGCGAAATTGAGCGCCGGGGCAGCGAGCGGCCGCTGCGCGGGATTGAGCACGCACTGCGACCAGATGCGCTCCACCGCAGCGGCGCTGTCGCTGTTGCCGTAGTTGTCGACCACCACATCGGGTGCGGTCGGCATCTCGGCGGCGATGTCCACGCCCACCACGTGCTGCAGCTCGCCGCGGCGCGACGCGGCATAGATGCCCTTCAGGTCCCGGCGCTGCAGCTCCTCGAGCGGCACGCGCAGGTAGATCTCGGTGTAGTTGGCGATGTTCTCGCGATTCCAGCGCTGCACCTCGTGAAACAGCGAGATGGTCGCACACACGACGTAGGAGCCCTGTCGCGCGAGCAACCGACACAGCCGCGCGTTGCGCATGGCCGAGCGCAAGCGATGCTTGCGATCGTGGCCGAGATCCTCGGCGAGCGCGCCGCGCAGCTCATCGCCGTCGAGAAAGACCACAGAGTGGCCCGCCTCGCGCAGCCTGCGCCACAGCTCTCTGCCGATGGTGGTCTTGCCCGCTCCGGAAAGACCGGTAATCCAAAACACCCGCCCCGAGTGCGCCTCTGTTTGAGGAAGGCCGAGCTCTGATGTATCTGCCGCCGCCATAGCGAGCCTCTTATGTCCCCCGGGCCTTTCCCGTGCCTGCCTTTCTTCCTCAAAGGCTCTTCATTCCGGCCAGGATTTTCGATAGATTAACCTGACTGTAACACTTCTGTAGCATTTGGCTAGGCCCGCCGCGCGGCCGGCATGGAGCTCCTGAGCGACGCGCAAGAACGCGCACAGTGCGCAACGATCGAATAACAAATGATTGCCGGTAGACGCCGAGTGACGGCGCGGCAGCAGGTCGCTACGCACACGCGAACGGCACTGCATCAAGAGCGCTCAAATCTTCGACAGGATGAACTCAATAACACAGGACACGAGAGAAAAATCATGGCAAACGCATCTGCCGCACCGCGTGTGCAATGGGACTACACGGAGCACGCCTCACATTATGACAAGCGCGCCGACTACTCCCAGAAGGCGATCCAGCAGCTGCTGGAGATCATGGGCTGCAAGGCTGGCGACACGGTGGCCGATGTCGGCGCGGGCACCGGCAAGCTCACCAAAGAGCTGCTGAAGCATGGCTTGCGCGTGAGATCGGTCGAGCCCAATCGCGCGATGCGCGAGATCGGCGTGCAAAACACCCGCGGCGCCGCCGTCGAATGGTCGGTCGGCACCGGGGAGTCCACCGGACTCCCCGATCATGGTTTTTCCGCGGTGCTCTTCGGCAGCTCTTTCAACGTCGTCGATCAGGCTCGCACCCTCGCGGAGGTGCGGAGAATTCTGCGGCCCCGTGGCTGGTTCGCCTGCATGTGGAATCACCGCGACCTCGACGATTCGCTGCAGCTCGCCATCGAGTCCGTCATCAAGTCGCACATTCCCGCCTACTCTTATGGCCTGCGGCGCGAGGATCCGCGGAGCGTCATCGACGCAAGCGGCTATTTCTCCGCGGCGCGCGCCCTCGAAGGACGGTTCACCTGGCGCATGACGCGAGCTGACATCGTCGAGGCATGGCGCTCGCATGCCACGCTCAAGCGACAGGCGGGCGATGCAGCCACTTTCGACCGCATCATCCGCGAGATCTCCGCGCGCCTGGACAGCGAGCCCGCCGAGCTCGACGTCCCCTACACCACGCGCATCTACTACGCACAGCTGCTGCCGAACGCGCAATAGCGCCTAGCCGCCCACCGGCTCCCTGCCCTGCCGGCGCCGCGCGGATGCTCGCCACATCCGGCGCGCCGCCGGGTAGCGGGGGCATTCGCCCGTTGAGCGGCGCGGGGCAGGATTGTCGGCGCACTGGCGGTGCGGTTACGCTTAGCTGGCATGCCTGAGCTCTCGGTCGTCGTTCCCACCTTCTCCGAGGCGCAGAATCTTCCCGAGCTGCAGAGGTTGCTGTCGCGGAGCCTCGGCACGCTCGACTGGGAGCTGATCGTCGTCGACGACGACTCTCCGGATCGCACG
>DATJSR010000037.1:0-34979 GCA_035504015.1 Steroidobacteraceae bacterium | reverse complement strand
GTGAGCGCTCGGACCAGGGTCGCTTTCGTTGCCATCTGCGCTCACTCCTGCCTCGGCGCGCCTCCTCGCCGCTTCGGCACGAGAACACGGCAGCGGGGAGAAGGTTGCAGTCCGCTAGCGAAACCCGTCTTTCCTGTACAGCGACTTGAGAACTTGCTGGTCCCGGTCGGTCATGCTCGCCGGCGCCGCTCGAGGGCCGGTCTCGAAGAGCTTGAGAATGGTGTCCTTGTCGGGCCGCTCGGCGAGTGTGAGCTTGGCGAGGCCGACCATGGCGATGTAATCGGCGAGCTGTCCGCGCGTGACGCCCTTCAAGCGCGTTCGGTCGACGATGACGAACACCCTATACAAGGTGTACACCACGTTCGACTCCAGGCGACTGGACTGCCCTCGGATCAGCGGGTAGTCGTTGACCGAATGCGGCCGCCCGTCATCGGGGGGTTGACCCCAGGCGGTCCAGATGTCCGCGTTGTACCAGACCCTTACGGGCAGGGCCGTGTCGATGAATTCGTCCACGGCGCCGGGCAGCGCCGCGGCTCCGAAGGTGAAGTCGCGATTGCGCTGCTGCATCGTGCGCAGGAGCTGCCTGGGGTCGGGTGTCACGAAGACGTAGAGATTCGGATGGCAGTTCTCGTCTGCCAATCCGATGCCGGCGACGCGCGCGATCTCGGAGAGTCGCTCGAGGACGAATTCGCCGTCCTGCTGGGTGAGGCCGGAGACGAGAGGACACACTGGGGCCGCCAGCCAGCGAGGCGTGCCCGCGGGCACCGTCGATAGCGCTGGGGCCGAGGGCTGCTCTGCGGAGACGGCGGCACAAGCGAGCACGCCAAGGGTGATCGTGAGCACGAGGAACGAGTGGCGGATACGCATTGGGAAGTCTCTTATGAGGCGAAGCGTCCACGTGGATCAAAAGGCTACGATGCCGGTGCAAATGCTAGTCCTGAAGCCGCGCTCCGCGCCATTAACGTTTGATGGGGGCGTGCGATGACGAGTGGCGCTGCTCGCCGTGTCGCAAGCCCAGTCATTGACCGCGCAAAGCAAGTAGAATCCAATACTTACGCGTAACTTTAGAGCAGATGACGAGTATGCACCGACGCGAAAGGGCCGAAGCGACTCCCCTGATGGCGCTGGCGATGATGGCGTGGATCCTCTGGCATGCGCCCTGTGCCCTGGCTGGCCGCTCGACCGATTCGGCCAGCGCCACGGCGCACGCGCCCACCCCCGCCTGCATCCGCAGCTGTCTGGCCGGGCTCGTGGCGGACTACCTCGCCGCCCTTCAGGTCGGGGATGCCTCGCACCTGGCGTTCTCCCCGCACGCACGCTTCACGGAGGACCAGCAGGAGCGCAGGGTCGGCGTCGAGGGTATCTGGAGTCACAAGGTGATGCTCACCGGATATCGCTTCGACGTGCTCGATGTTTCCGCCGGCGTCGCTGCCAGCTTGGTCAAGGTGCGCATCGATGGCGCACCCGCGCTGCTCGCCCTGCGGCTCACCACTCATGGGGCGCGCATCTCGGGAATCGAGAGCATCGTGGTGCACTCGCGCGATGAGGGAATGATCTTCGACGTCGATGCCATCCAAACGCTGAGCAAGGCCATGGCCTATACGCCGAAGCTCGCCGAGCGCAACTCCCGCGAGGAGATGATAGCGATCGCGTCCCGGTACCCGCAGGGACTGCAGGCAGGAAGCTTCGTGAAGGTGGATGTGCCCTTCGCACCGGAGGCCTATCGCTTCGAGAACGGCCGGCTGATGGCGGGCCCGGGCTGCACGTTTTTGCCGGGGTGCGAGCACATCAAGACGCAGCGTATCCCGAGGCTCTCGAGGCTCACCTACCGGATCGCCGCGGTGGATGAGCGACAGGGTGTGGTCCTGATCCGCATGGACTTCGGGCCGGGCTCGGTGTTCGAGAGCCCGAATCGACCGAAAGGTCAGTCGCTCAGCGTCTTCGAGGCATTCAAGGTCTATGGTGGCCAGATCCACGCGGTCGAGGCCTTCATGAAGATGAAGCCTGCGGATCAGCCGCTCGGCTGGAATTGAAGCGCGCTCAGTGCCGGCTGCGGCGCGCCTCGAGCGGTGCCTGCCCGAAGCGAGCGCGGAAGCGCCGGGCGAAATGGCTGGGATCGACGAAGCCGCACTGCGCTGCGATCTCCGAAATCGGTACCTCGGCAAACTGCGGATTGCCCAATAGCTGCTGTGCGCGCTCGAGACGCAGCTGCATCAGCTGCTCGTTGAAGGTGGTGCCGGAGCGGGCGAAGGCGTAGTGCAGACTGCGCTTGGAGATGTTGTGCTGCGCTGCCACCACCAGTGCGGAGAGGTTCGTCTCGTGGAGACGGTCCCGCAGCGTGCGCAGCAGCTCCTGCAGCAGTCGCGGGCCGGGAGCCTGCGGCTCGCGTCCGGCCGCCAGGACGAGCAGTGTGGCGAGCTGCTCGGCCACGACGCTGCCGGGGAGTGCCAAATGCTCGATGTCGCGCACTTCGAGACTCGATAGCGCGGCATTGAGCGCCGCATTCCAGCCTGCGCCGGCCAGTACTCGCACCGTCAGGTCCTCGGCGTGAGGTATCCACCGCTCGAGCCAGTGCTCGGGCAGTCGCAGCACCAGTGCCCGGGTCGGCTCGGGACATTCGAGCTCGTAGGGCTCGGTGCCCGCGATCAGCACGCTCTCGCCGGCACGCAGGAAAGCTTCCTGTTGGCGCTGGCGCAAGCGCATTTGACCTTCGCGCAGCTGCAACAGGAAGAAGGCGGGGTAGCGCGAGTGGGCGATCTTTGCGCGCGTGCGCTGAATGCGTTGGGTGTCGGCGCTGATGACGTTGAGTGTTGCCGCACCGAGCTGCGCCTGCTCCAGTTGCGCGCTGAAGCGCTCGCGCAGCGGGGTGTCGATCTCGAGCTCGAGGAAGCGATCGCAGACCGTGTCGATCCAGTAGGCCAAAGCACGCCCCGGATCGACCTCGTCGGTCGACCAGCGTTGCGGCCGCGGCGGCTCGAGCTGCACCCCTACCCCCTCATCATCGATGCCGCGCCTCAGCAGCGCGGCAATTTATGGTGCCGTGTCATCGCCTTGCGTGCAACTAGGGGGCGCCGTGTGCTCGGGGGGTCCAACGCGCAGGCCGGATGAGGCGAGGCGCCGGCTCGCCGCTCGCTTGCTCGGGGCCGCCCGGCTCCTGATCGAAGCCGAGTGGCCCCTGGCGCATCAGCGGCAATGCTCGTCGGCGGGGCCGCACTCAACCCAGGTATGGTTGTGCCACCAGCGATGGTGATCGCGGTCCCAATAGCCTTCAGGATGTGTCTCGACGACGCAGCCGGAAACAAACATCATCGCAAATGCCAGCAGACAGCTGCTGAGCACGACGCGCGCGGAGCCGCTCATGGATCCTCCCGGTTTGAATGTTGCGACGCAGATGCGCCGCTTGGCCGGTAACTCGCAAGGATCATACCCGCAAGGCGCGGGGGCTAAGCGCCTCAGGTGCCGTTCAGCCCCAAGACGACCCCATAGTAGACCCCGGAGGAGGTCTGGGCGGTCACCGCCATCGTGACGCTGCCGGGACTCGCGCTCGAATTGAAATTGGCGAGGCCGGTGAAGGCGACACCATTGAGCACGGCGTAGCTGCCGGTGCAATCCGCGTAGTTGTACGAGAGCTGATAGACGTCGTAACTGGCATTCGCGTTGCTCAGCGTCCCGTTGAGCACGCAGCCGTTGCTCGAGCCCTGCCCATAGACCGCGCCATTCGAGGAGATGGTGATGCTCGCCCCGCTCAGGGGATCGAGACCCGAGTCCGTGGCGCCCGTGTCGTCCGTGTAGTTGCCGCTGATCGCGCTCAGCGTGCCTGCGGTGTCGTAGAGCGAGTTGAAGGTGAGCGACCAGGTGGAGCTGGTCGAGGTGTCGTCGCTGGTGGTGAATGAGAGCGTGCCGCTGATCGAGCTCGTCGAGACGACCGTGCCGTTGAAAGTGCCGACGCCGTAGGTCGACCCGTCGGAGAACGTCGCGCCAAATTGCGGATACCCATCGAGCGTCATCGCGAGCGTGCCGCCTGCGACCTGCGCCGTGCCGACGTACTGCACCCCGTTCGCGAGGATGAAATCCGCCTGTCCGCCGGCATCGACGTAGCCGATCATCGAAAGTCCGGTGGCCGAGTCGATACCCGTCCAGATGCCCGCCGCCGTGCCGCTGCTGCTGGTGGAGCTACCGGCGAGGGAGATGTCCTGATCGTCCCCGTTGCAGGCCGCGAGCGTGAGGGCCGCGAGCAGCGCGCTACCGAGAGCGCTGAGCCGAAGCGCAATACACCGTTTGCTGGACATCACTAGCCTCCCGCGATGCCCGAGAGTGTGCCCATCCGCGCCGCGCAGGTTGTACTGAAATGTTGCCGAATGCGCGCTGCCGGCGCGCGGATGGCTTTGCTCAGGTGGGCCGCGAGCCCGGCGGCGGCGATGGCGGTGGCCTGAAGTACACCGGCAGCGGTGGCTGGGTCTGGTAGGCCCCCTCGAGGCGAGCCAGCTCCTCCTTGCTCAAGGTGAGCTCGAGTGCACGCACCGGGTCCTCGAGGTGCTGGACACGCGTTGCACCCACGATCGGGGCGCTGAGCCCCGGCTGCTGCAGCAGCCATGCGATCGCAATCTGCGCCGGCCCCACGCCTCTTTCCTTCGCCACTGCCCCGACGGCATCGATCACGGCCTCATCGGCGGCACGCCTGAAGCGATCGCGCGCCATGGGAGAGTGCGAGCGGGCGGTGTTCGTGCGGCGGCTGCCGGCGAGCAGACCGCCGCCGATCGGGCTGTAGGGGATGAGCCCGATGCCCTCCTCCCGGCACAGTGGGATCATCTCGCGCTCCTCCTCGCGATACAGAAGGCTGTAGTTGTTCTGCATGCTGATGAAGCGCGGCACGTGCAGCTGGTCGGCCCGGTAGAGGAGCTTGGCGAACTGATAGGCAGCCATGGTGGAGGCGCCGAGATAGCGCACCTTGCCGGCGCGCACGATCTGGGCGAGCGCCTCGAGCGTCTCCTCGATCGGCGTCTCGAGGTCGAAGCGGTGGATCTGATAGAGATCCACGTAATCGAGGTCCAGGCGCCGCAAGCTGGCATCGATCGCATGCAGCACGTGCTTGCGCGAGAGGCCGCGCTCGTTCGCAGCCGCGCCCATTGGATGAAAGAGCTTGGTGGCGATGACCACCTGCTCGCGGGGCACGTCGAAGGCCTTGAGGGCACGCCCGAGGATCTCCTCGCTCTCACCGGCCGAGTAGACGTTCGCGGTATCGAAGAAGTTGATGCCGAAGTCGAGCGCCTTGCGCACGATGGCGAAGCTCGGTTGCTCGGGCAGCATCCAATCGGCGCCCGAGCCGAAGCTCATGCAGCCGAGACAGATGCGCGAGACCTTGAGGCCGGAGGTTCCGAGGCGCACGTATTGCATGGGCTCGCTCACGAAAGTGTGGCTGCGGATTCTCAGGTGCTGGGGGCGCCGGGGCTCGGGGCCGCGGGGCTCGGGGCCGCGGGGCTCGGGGCCGCGTGGCTCGGGCCCGCGGCGCGGCGCGCCCCGGGCATCGGCTTGCCGAGGCGCTTGCGGCGCTCGTAGTCGGGATCCTCTTCGTACTGGCGCAGCGCCGCGATCACCTGCTCGTTGTAGTGCTCGATGCTCGGGATGAACTCTGGATAGGGCAGGATCCAGAAATCGTTGCGCCTGACGGCGGCGAGCACGATGCGCGCGAGATCGAGCGGGTCGAAGCCGCTCTCGATGACGCTCTTCAAGCGTGCGAACACTTGCGGATCCGCCCGGTAATAGCCGGTCTCGGCGTAGCGCGCGGGCCGCGACAGCACCGACTCGTGGATGTTGGTGTTGACCCCGCCGGGGCACAGCAGCGACACGCCTATCCGGTACTTCTCGAGCTCGATGCGCAAGCACTCCGAGAGGCCGCGCACCGCGTACTTCGTGGTGCAGTAGATGGCGGTGTTGGGCAGCGCCACGAAGGCCGACATGGAGGCGGTATTGACGATGTGCGCCTCTGCGGCCCGCTCGATCATGCGCGGCAGGAAGACCTGCACACCGTTGATCATGCCCTTGAGGTTCACATCGATCTGCCAGTCCCAGTCATCGTCGGTCGCCTTTTCAACCGGACCGAACTGGCTCACGCCCGCGGTGTTGCACAGCAGCTGTACCGGACCCAGGACCCGCTCGGCCTCATCCGCGGCCCGCGCATAGGCCTGCCGGTCCGTGATGTCGAGCTCGATCGCGTGCACCGGCAGCGAGCGCGCAGCGAAATAGGCCTTCGCCGCATCGAGGTGGTCGCGACGCACGTCGGCGATCGCCACCTTCATGTGTGCCTCTTCGGCAAAGATCTTGGCCTGCCCGAGCGCAACGCCCGAGCCGCCGCCGGTGATGAATGCGACTTTCCCTGCCAGATCCTGCATGAGCCTCTCGATGCCCGATATCGAGCTACTTAGTGTCCGCCGAGCGTGCACCGGGCGCAATCGCGCCCGGGAACGCGATCGTGCCCGGGAGCGGCCCCAGGCCCGAAACGCCATCGCACCGGCAAGCGCCATCACCACCGGGGGCGCAACCCCTGCGGCTAGCGGGGCTCGCGCCGCTCGGGGTTGCGTGAGGACTCATCGATGAAGTCGCGCGCGGTGGCCGTCTCCAAGGGTCGCTGCCACGGCTCGGGGTGACGTACGCGTTCGGCCTCGATCTGCCCGATGACCTGGCCTTGCTCGTCGATCACTTCCAGCGAGCGGCAGGTATCGCCGAGCTCGAGCAGCCGGTGCATGAGCTCCGCGTAGCGCGCGGCGGAGGAGATTCGTGGCACGGCCCCGGGCCGTTGCTGCGCGCGTTCCCGGCCCGCATGGATCCGTCCGGAGTAGATCGAGCGCGACTCGAGTCGGCGCGCGAGGAGCACCGCCGCGGCGACCGCGAGCATGATCGGCACCATGGCATTCAAGCGCCCAGTGAGCTCGGTGACCAGCAGGATCGCCGACACCGGCCCCTGGCTGGAGGCTGCGAGCACCGCGGTCGCACCGATGAGCGCATAGGCAGCACTGGGGGCGCCTGGCACTAGGCTGCTCCAGAGCGCCCCGGTGAGTGCGCCGAAGGCGGCGCCCAGGGTCAGGGTCGGGGTAAAGAGCCCTCCGGGAGCACCGCTGCCCAGGCACGCGGCGGTGCACAGCGGCTTGAGCAGGGCCACGAGCGCGAGCACGGTCAGCGACACCTGACCATCGAGCGCGAGCTGCACCACGTCCTTGCCGTTGCCGAGCACCTCGGGCAGGCCCAGCGAGAGCAGCCCGAGCGCCAGAAAAACGCCCAGCGGTGCGAGCAGGCGCATCGAGCCGGTTGCGAACCGGTGAGCATCCGCCAATGCGATGAGGCGCACGTATCCCACCGACAGCAGCCCGGCGAGCGGCCCCGCCAGCAGGGCCCAGGCCATGAGCCCTGGTGTGGTGGTGTAGGAAGGCATGCTGTAGGTCGCTCGATCGGGCAGGATGAGCCACGCCGCCGCCGTCGCGATCAAAGACGTGGCGAGCGCCGGGGCCAGCAGCGGCAGTGCGAGCGTTCCGAGCAGCACCTCGAGCGCGAACAGTGCCCCGCCGAAGGGAACGTTATAGACGGCCGCCATGCCGGCGCCTGCGCCGAAGGCGACGAGCAGGCGCCGCTGCCCGGGCGGCAGGCGCAGGCGCAAACCCAGCCGACTCCCCACGAGCGCGCCGATCTGTTTGGGAGCGGCCTCGCGCCCGAGGGAGGCCCCGAGTCCCACGATGATGATCGAGACGATGCCGCGGCTCAGGGTCGGCAGCACCGGCATGCGCCCGGCATGAAACCAGATGCTCTCGGTGAGCTCGGCGGCGTGACCGCCGGTCGGCCGACGCAGCAGCGAGCGCAGGCCGAAGACGAGCACACCGGCGATGAGCAGCACGCCGATGCGCCGGGCCGCGCCTGCGGCTCGAACGGCCTGCAGAAAGTTATCGTGGTAGGCGGGCCAGCCCAGGTGCTCGGTGAGGCGCAGCAGCAGCATCAGCAGCCCCGCCCCGAGCCCGGCCAGTGCACCGACGACGGGTACCAGCATCCAGAACGCAAGGCCGAGACCACCGCTCGGGTCAGGCCCGACATTGGGCTGCGAAACCTCCGCGGGCTCGGGGATCATGAGCCTGCAAATTCGGCGCGGATCGCAGCCGAGTGCTCCCCGATCGCCGGCACGGGCCCGAGCGGGCACTCCGCCTCCCCGATCACGCGCGCCGCCGGGGCGATGAGCGAGACCGCGCCACACGGGGTTTCAACACGCGTGCGGCGCAGCGCCGGGTGGCGCGACAGTCCGTGGATGTCGTTGACGCAGCCGAAGGCGGTATTGGCCGCCTTCAGCCGCTCGACCACCTGCTCGCGCGTGAGCTCGGCGCACACCGCCTCGATGCTGGCCTCGACGGCGGCGCGATTGGCGACGCGGCTCACGTTGGATTCGAAGCCCGGGCGCGTCGCAAGCTCGGGCTGCAACAGAAAGCGCGCACAGAAATCCGCCCATTCGCGCTCGTTCTGGATGGCGATCATCACCAGCGCCCCCTCACGCGTGGCAAAGGCACCGTAGGGGCAGATGCTCGGATGCTTGAGACCCACGCGCGCGGGCTCGCGACCGCTCGCCTCGAACTGCAGCAGCGGCACGTTCATCCAGTCGGCCATCGAATCGAAGAGACTCACCTGCAAGGACTTGCCGCATCCAGTGACGCTGCGCTCGATGAGCGCCTCGAGCACCGCGGTGTAGGCGCTGATGCCGCAGGCGATGTCGCACAGGGATACTCCGACGCGTCCCGGGCCTGCGGGGTGCCCGCTCACCATGGCGAGGCCGCTCTCGGCCTGCACCAGCAGATCGTAGGCCTTCATGCCCGCGTAAGCACCGCTTTCCCCGTAACCGCTGATGTCGAGGGTGATGAGTCGCGGGTGCCGATCGCGCAGCGCCGCCGAGCCAAAGCCGGCCCGCGCGGCGGCCCCGGGTGCGAGGTTTTGGATGAAGACATCCGCTCGGGCGAGGATGGCGTGCAGCAGCGCGGCGTCGCGCGGCTCCTTGATGTCCGCCACGAGGCTCTGCTTGCCTCGATTGAGCCATACGAAGTAGCTCGACAGCTCGCCGACCGCATGATCGTAGCCGCGGGCGAAATCGCCTTCCGGCCGCTCGATCTTGATGACCCGCGCGCCGGCATCGGCCAGGCGGCACGAGCAATACGGGGCGGCAGCGGCCTGCTCGAGCGCGAGCACCAGCAAACCCTCGAGGGGTCGGCCCATCAGAAGGACCTCGGGAGCCCGAGCACGTGCTCGGCCACATAGGAGAGGATGAGGTTCGTCGAGACGGGCGCGACCTGATACAGGCGCGTCTCGCGGAACTTGCGCTCGATATCGTACTCGCGCGCGAAGCCCAAGCCGCCGTGAGACTGCAGGCACACGTTCGCCGCCTCCCACGAGGCATCGGCCGCCAGCAGCTTCGCCATGTTCGCCTCCGCACCGCACGGCTCTCCCGCATCGAAACGGCGGCACGCCTCGAAGCGCATGAGGCTCGCCGCCTGGGTGTTCACGTAAGCGCGCGCGATCGGAAACTGCACTCCCTGATTGGCGCCGATCGGCCGCTCGAAGACGGTGCGCTCGCTGGCGTAACGGGTCACCTTGTCGAGGAACCACAGGGCATCGCCCACGCATTCGGCGGCGATGAGCGCGCGCTCGGCGTTGAGTCCATCGAGCAGGCAGCGAAAGCCCTGCCCCTCCTTGCCGATGAGATTCTCGGCGGGGATCTCCAGATCCTGAAAAAAAAGCTCGCTCGTCTCCTGATTGACCATGTTGGCAATGGGCCGCACCTCGAGGCCCCGCCCGAGGGCTGCGCGCAGGTCGACGAGAAAGAGCGACATCCCTGCGGTGCGCTTCTCGACCTGCGCAAGCGGCGTGGTGCGTGCCAGCAGGATCATGAGATCGGAATGTCGCACACGCGAGATCCACAGCTTCTGGCCGCTCACCACGTAGCGGTCCGAGCGGCGCGTCGCGCTGGTGCGGATGCTCGCGGTGTCCGTGCCCGCGCCCGGCTCGGTGACCGCCATCGACTGCAGGCGCAGTTCTCCGCGCGCGATCGGGGGCAGATACTGCCGCCGCTGCGCCTCCGAGCCGTGGCGCAGCAGGGTGCTCATGTTGTACATCTGCCCGTGGCAGGCTGCGGCATTGCCCCCGCAGTGGTTGATCTCCTCGAGCACGATCGAGCCCTCGGTGAGGCCGAGTCCCGCACCGCCGTACTGCTGCGGAATGAGGGCCGCGAGCCACCCGGCCTCGGTGAGCGCGCGCACGAACTCCTCGGGGTAGGCGCCCTGCGCATCGAGGTTGCGGAAGTATTCCGGCGCAAAGCGCGCACACAGGGCGCGCACGCCGTCGCGGATCTGCTGATGCTGCTCGCTCATGAGGGGCTCCGCATCGCCAGGCAGGCACGCACCATGCGGGTGAGCGCCCGCTCGGCGATCGCACGCTCGGCATCGGAAAGGTCGGCGACCAGAGAGCGCTGGAACTGCCGCCAGTGCGCGCGAAAGCGCGCGTAGTGCGCGCTGCCGGCGCTAGTCAGCGCAAAGCGCGGCGAGCGCCGATCGCGCGCATTGGCGTGACGCGCCACGTAGCCGCGCCGCTCGAGCGTCGCCGCCGCACGGCTCACCTCGGCCGGATCCACGCACCCCTGGCGCGCCATCTCGCGCACGGAGCCTTGATGCAGCACGCCGAGCTGCGCGATCACGCGCCATTCGGCCACCGAGATCCCGGCGCGCCGCTTCAGCAGCCGCGCCGTGTGCTGATCGATGAGCTTCGCCAGCAGCAGCAGTCGCAGCGGCAGATAGTCCTGTCCGCCGTGACGCCAGAGGGCCTCCAGGGGGCCGAGCTCGCGGATGGGCCCCGCATCGGTTGGCGATGCGCCCGGGCGCACGGCGCTGCGCACTCGCATGCGAGGCTTCAGAAGGGTTCCGGCAGCGGAGGATGGCGCGCGAAGATATTGCGCTGTTGCTTGACCTCGTTGTACGGCCGGTAGAGCGTCGTCGGCTCATCCGGTTGCACCGCCAGCGGGCCGCGCACGCTGCCGTGATCCTTCGCCTGTGCCCAGCTCGACTCGTAGCGGTTGCGAAAGAGCGGCACCAGATTGGAGTGAGCGATCCGCCAGCCCTCATCCTCTTTCACGTAGTCGATGTAGTACGGCCCCCAGATCCAGCTCGCCGAGCTGTCGCTGCCGGCAGCCCCCGGGGAGAGCCAGTGGCTGCGGGCGCTGCGTCCGTCGTGGGCGATCTCGATGTACGGATTCACCGCCGTGTGCATGATGAAGAAGCCCGGAATGTTGCGCGTGGCCTCGAAGGCACGGTACAGCGCCCGCACGCTCTCGAGCCCGCGGTACACCCCGCTGTCGGAGAACTCGACCGAGACCTCCGGCAGATGCTTGGCAAAGCACTCCTGCACGATGCGCTCGAAGCGCTGCGTAAAGAGGTAGTGCACGTACTTCGCCTGCAGCTTCTGGATCTCGAGCGTGTCCTCGAGACGCTGCACTCGGGCGCTGAGCGCTGCGATCAGTCGCTCACTGTCTGCATTGGGGGGTGACATGGTTGGGTGACTCCTGCGGCGCTGCCGCCTCAGACGCTGTACGTGCCACTTCGCATGGCGGTCTGCGGCACCCACATGCCATGGAAGGTCGAGCGCACCCGCACGGGCAGCCGCAGCAGCGCCAGCGGGCCGTCCTGGATGCGCCGGGCATCGAGCACGGCGAGATCGCTGTGATTGCGCGCGAAGCGATTGACGAGGACGAGCAGATAGCCCGCTCCCTCGGCTGCGCCGGGGCGCACCACGAAGTTGGGTTCCTGCACCCCGCACTGCTCTCCGGGGACCCACGTCGTGAGCTCCCCGCTCGTGTGATCGAGGCAGCCGATGGCGCCCAATCCCATCTCCCCGCTGCGCGCGGTGGGCGGGCGACAGATGCTGTAGCCATAGCGGTAGGGCCTGCCGATGTAGCGCTCGTCGCACTTGGGCATCTCGCAGGGTGCGCCATGCAGCAGGCGCGCCTGGTAGCTCTCGGCGCGGCCGGCCAGGTCGAACGTGAGGCGCGTCAGCTGCGGGGGTGCGGGCTTGAAGGGGCTGCCATCGGCGCTCGGGAAGAAATCGAAGCAATTGCCATCGTACAGGCACACATCGAGATGCAGCTTCGAGCCCTCATCGAAGGCGTTCATCATGTGTCCGGCGCTCACCGCGGGCCCGTGAAACCAGCGAATCTCGCCCGAGCCGCGGCGCGGCAGCACGGCGAAGTGGCTGCCCTGCTCGGGGTGCCAGCGATAGTAGGGACCGCCCTGCTTGAGCACCGCGAGATCGGTGATGAGCGGGAAGAAGGGCACGATGACGTGACTTTGCGAGACGGCGAAGTCGTGGACCATGCCTGCATAGGGCATCTCGAACCAGCGCTCGTGCACGATGCGGCCGGAGGCATCGGCGGTGTAGAAGACAATGTCGCGCGTCGCATCCCCGCGCGCCTGATAGGAGAACATCAAGAGCTCGTTGCTGTGCAAATCGAGCTTGGGATGCGCCGTGAGGCTGACGGCGCTCACCTGCCCCTCGTAGTTCCACTCCCCGCGCGTGGCGAGCGTATCGGGGTCCACCTCAACCGGCAGGGAGTCCTCCTTCAAGACCAGCAGCCGCCGCCCATGCCAAACCACATTGGTGTTCGCGGTGCCCATGCTCTTGCCCGCAACGCTCGGATCGTTGGTGTAGCGGTTGCGGTAGCGGCCGAAGAGTGAGCGGCGCGCCTGCTCCTGCAGCAGGAAGCGCTCGTTGCGCACCCAGCGACTGCGATAGTCCACATGGCCGCTGTCGAAGCGGAACATATGGACCATGCCCTCGCCGTCGATGAAAACGTCGTCGCCGAGCCGAGGCGGATACTGGCGATCGGGACCGCAGCGGTAGAGCGTGCCCGACAACTCGCGCGGCACCTCCCCTTCGACACATTCCACGTCACGAATGTCCGACTCGACGCGCAGCGGCGCGCCCCAGCCGCGATACAGGGGAATCTCGGGGAACTGGACAGCCATGGCTCGACTCCTCCTGACGGACAGCGTCCCGCTCGCGCCTACTGTCAGCCAGTATCGATGAGAAATCAACGATAATTGCGGCCGAGGTGTCGGGCCTGGGCGCCTCCCCTATAATCGCCGAATCAGCGCCACCCGCCTGGGCGCCGCCGGTGCTGCGTTGGAATCCTTCATCGTCTCGTTCTCTGCCGTCGCGATCGCCGAGATCGGCGATCGCACACAGCTCCTGGCACTCATGCTGGCGGCCCGCTACCGCCGGCCCTGGCTGGTGCTGTCCGCGGTGCTGTGTGCCACGCTCAGCAACCATCTCATCGCCGGCCTGATCGGCGTACACCTCGGGCGCTTTCTCACCCCGGTGCGCCTCGATGCCGCCGTCGGCATCAGCATGATCCTCATGGCCCTGTGGACGCTGATCCCGGACAAGCTCAAAGAGGACTCTGCGCCTCAGCGCTCCTCCGCCGCCTGGGTCGCCGCTTTCATCACCCTCTTCGTCGCCGAGATCGGCGATAAGACGCAGCTCGCCACGCTCGCGCTCGCGGCCGCTTACTCGAACCTCGCCGCGGTCGTGGCCGGCACCACCAGCGGCATGCTGCTTGCCAACGTCCCGGCGGTGTTTCTCGGCCAGGCCTTTGCGACGCGCCTACCCCTGCGTGCCATCCGCCTGAGCGCCGCTGCCGTCTTTGTCGTGCTCGGGATCGTCTTCCTGGTGCGCTCGCTCTCGGCTGCGCGATAGACTGCGCGGCGTGTCGTCCGTGCGCCGCTTTCGATTCAGCAACCGCGAATTCGAGACCACGGGCCTGCCGCGGCGCCCCTGGCAGGACCTCTACCATCTGTTCATGACGGTGAGCTGGCCGGTGCTGTTCGCCAGCTTCGCCGCGCTCTTCGTGTTCTTCAACCTGCTGTTTGCGGCGCTCTACAGCGTGCAGCCGGCGGGCATCGCCAATTTGAACCCGCAGGGCTACTGGGGCCGCTTCTTCTTCAGCATCGAGACCTTCGCGACGGTCGGCTACGGGGACATGCATCCGCAGGCCGTCTTCACCCACATCGTCGCAACCGTGCAGATCTTTCTCGGCCTCTTCAGCGTGGCGCTGCTCACCGGCATGCTGTTCGCGCGCTTCTCCCGACCCACCGCGCGCTTTCTCTTCGCCCGTTACGCGGTCATCCGCCCTCTGGAGGGGCGGCTCACGCTGATGCTGCGCGCGGCGAACGCCCGCCAGAACATCATCATGGAAGCCTCCGCCACCTTGCGCCTGCTGCGCGATGAGGTCTCGGTCGAGGGCTACGCCCTGCGGCGCATCTACGATCTGCCGCTGCGGCGTCGCGAGCACCCGATGTTCCTCTTCGGCTGGAACCTCATGCACGTGATCGATGCGGACAGCCCGCTCGCGGGTGCCACGGCCGAGACGCTCGCAGCGCAGGGGGCCTATCTGATTCTGACGCTCACCGGCACCGATGAGACCACTGGTCAGCGGCTGATGGCGCGCCACGAGTATCCGGCGACGGCGCTACGCTGGAACTACACCTTCGCGGACATCCTCACCAAGGGTGCGGATGGCGTCGATAGCTTCGACTACGGCAAGTTCCACGACGTGCTGCCGCTCGGTTGATCGGCCGCGAAAAGCCCCTTTTTGCCGGCTGCTCGCCTGGCTTAACCCTCTTGGTCGCTGGCGAGCTCGGAAGTGGCGCCGGGTGAGGAGCGCGCACCGGCCGAACGGCTGGCGGGCAGCTCCGTACCGAACACCTGGTCCCAGAACTGGGTGGTGACGCCGAAGTTGCCTGGGGTGGGCGAGTAGTGGTGGCGCATGTGCCGCTGCAGGGCAAGCGCGGTCAGGTGCGAAGCGATGAAACGCGGTCTTCGATGGTGCATCGCATGATGCAGCACGCCGTACCACAAAAAGCCCAGGGCCACACCCGCGGTCAGCGCACTGGCGATGTTGAGCGAGGTGCCCCACCACGCCGGCAGAAAGATTGCCGTCGTGAGCACACCGAGGCTCATCCAGGTTGGAGTGCCGATGAACGCACGGGGCATCTCGTGATGACGACCGTGCAGCGGGATGAAGAGCGGCATGCCGTGAAACACGAAGCGATGCAGGACGTATTCGATCAGCGTCCAGAATGCCGCGCCGACGCAGGCCGCTTCGAGCCACTGGCGAAAGGCGCGCCAGTCATCGAGGGCTGCGGCCGCGACCAGCATCGCAGCGGCGATGATGGCGTAGATCCCGAAGTCGGCGTAATAGGCTCTCTTACTCAGTTGCATCTGAGCGTCTCACTTCTGGCCCTGGATGGCAGGCACCACCCGGTAGGCCACCTCGCCATGCGGTAGGACCCCGCCGGGCAGAATGCATGCGAGCGGGCTCTGTGACAAGTCGCGAACGCTGTCCGGGAGCAGCCCAGGCGCCGCAGGACGCCCGATGCACTATAATTCTCGATCCGCTCGAGAGAATCAGGCCCAGGGCGGCTGCCCCCTCACTCCCGCCCGCCGCGCCCTACTCAATCCACCCGCGACACGGCGAGCGAGGAGGCGGCCTCCGATCGAGCGAGCGTTGACAGTCGCGTGCCCTGTCGAGCGGCGGTATGTACGCGCCGAACGGCCTCGACGATCAGCTCCGGGGCATCGCGCAAGATGGTACCCGCGGGCAGCGGCGTCAGTTGCAGCTCATTGTTCCTCGACAGCGTTGCCAGTTGGCGCTGGCCTTCGAGCCAGCCCGCCTCGAGCACGCCGCCAGCGTCCTTGGCGGCGTCGTGGCTCATGACGATGAGCGGGCGCTCGCCGAGGGCGCCGCGCGCGGCCGGCTGGCGCAACGTTTCCTCGGCACGGGTCAGGGACCGCAGATCCTGCCGCAGCGTGCGCCGGTGACGCGTGCGCACGGTGAAAGCCCGCCCGGCCGGATCGGCCGGTAGGAACCCGCGCCGGTGCAGTCGCGCCCAGGCGCGCTCGATGCCGAGCATGGCGAGCCAGCACCGCAGCAGCTGCCAGCGCGCCCGTCTGCGGCACCAGCGCTGGAACGAGCGCCGCAACAGCACTGCCTCGGGAAGCGCATCGATCAGTACGAGCCCGACGACGAGCCGCGGGTACTCACGCGCAAAGAGCCTCGCGAGCAGCCCGCCCATGCCTTGTGCGACGAACACGTAGGGACCCGGAATCTCCGCTCGCTGCAGCAGCGCGTGCAGGTCGGCCACGCGCGAGGCGAGGCTCGGCTCCTCGCGAGGCGGTTCGCTCCAGGCGTATCCGGCACGGTCGTAGGTACACACTCGAGCGAAGTTCGCGATGCGCAGCTGCACCGGCCACCACAGCGAGGAGAGCTGTCCCGCATCGAGCTCCATCACGACCGTCGGCCCCGGCGAGCTGCCGCGGCTGGCGATGTGCAGGTGCCGCTCGCCGATATCCACGAGCTGTCCGGGCGGCAGGAAGCGGCGGCGGTCACGCACTTCCCACGCCCACTCGAGCGCCATGATCGTGGCGAGCAGCGCCACGCCGCCGAGCACCGCACCCACCAGCCACAGCAAACCCCCTGGAGACATCTCGAGCACCGCCGTTGAGACACGCAGGCGAGCGTTGTTCTTGGCGCACGCGCAGCCCGCGGCGCGCGTGCCGCGCTAGTATAAGGGTGCCGCCGGTTCCGCGGCCCGGAGGCTGCGCCCGTGAGCACGCTCGATCATCACGCCCTGCTCGGCATCGCCATCGAGGAGGCGCGGGCCGGCCTCGCCGAGGGGGGCATCCCGATCGGGGCCGTGCTGGCCGATGCTCACGGTGCAGTGCTCGGGAGAGGACACAATCGCCGCGTGCAGGAGAGCGATCCTTCCGTGCACGCCGAGACGGATGCGTTTCGCAAGGCCGGCCGGCAGCGCAGCTATCGCCACATGGTCATGGTCACGACGCTCGCGCCCTGCTGGTACTGTTGCGGGCTCATCCTGCAGTTTCGTATCGGCAAGGTCATCGTCGGTGAGTCGCGCACCTTTCAGGGCGGCATCGACTGGCTGCGCCAGCGAGGTGTCAACGTCCTCGATCTCGACTCTGCGGCCTGCTATCGCCTGCTGGGCGAGTTCATCACCGATCACCCCGACCTCTGGCACGAGGATATCGGCGAGCACTGAGGGCTGCGGGTGCTACGGGTGCTGCTTCGCAGCTGCGTACCGGTGCAGTGCGGGTCCTGGCTGCCCCACGAAGGGGCGAGCGCCGCCGCCGCTCTTTGGGTACCATGGGCACATGGTTACCAAACTCGAAAAACCGCTGAAGCGGGAAATCGCGATCGGGGACAAGGCGTACGTGCTGACCCTGAGCGCGGAAGGTCTGAAGATCACACTGAAGGGCCATCGCAAAGGCCAGGAGCTCGCCTGGCGCGACCTGGTGAGCGGTGAGGCCGCGCTGGCCACTGCCCTGAACGCATCCGTACAAGAGCCGCGCTAGCGGCACGCGTCAGCGGAGGATGCCGGCGCCGCATCGCGGCACGGCAAGCTCGCGCACGGAAGCCTGAGCCAAGCGAAGGCGTGAGCGCGACGCGCCCGCGCGCCCTACTGAGCCAGGGAACAAACGCCGGCAATCCGGGTTTCATGCTCAGCTGCTGCTGCCGGCACATTCGCCGCAACGATCGCATCTTCCGGAGAGCCTCGATGTATCGCCACTATCTGATGACGCTGCTCGGCACGCTGCTGCTTGCGGTATCCGCTGCGGCCAGTGCCCAGAATGCCTACACGGCCCGCCCCGTCAATGTGCGCGCCGGCCCCGATCGCTCCTATCCGCTCGTTGCCCAGCTCGGGCCGGGGGCGCCGGTGCAGGTCGAGGGTTGCCTCGATGACTGGAGCTGGTGCGATGTCGCCTTCCAGGACAATCGCGGCTGGGCCTACGCACCCAACCTCGCCTATGTCTATCAGGGCGAGCGCGTGCCCCTTTATACCTATGCGCCGGGCCTCGCCATTCCCGTCATCACCTTCTCCCTGGGCACGTACTGGGACCAGTACTATCGCAACCGGCCGTTCTTCGCGCAGCGCCAGGTGTGGATCAATCGCCATATCCAGCACATGCGCCCGCCGGGTCCACCACCGCATGCCGGTCCGCCGCCCGTGCACGGCAACGCGCGCGTGGTCCGTGAGCACAATCCGCACCAGGCTCGACCCGCGGCGGGTGCGCATCCGCAAGCAAGGCCCGAGGGACGCGCGGCTGGCGAGGAGCACGCTCCAGCCGAGCGGACCGAGCGGGCGCCCGCCGAGCGCGCCGCCACCGAGCACAACCCGCACGAGGCTCGCCCGGAGAATCGCGCAGCACCCCAGGCCGAGCACCCCGCGCAGCGCGAAGGTGAGCGTGCGCCCGAGGAGCAGAAGCGCGATGACGACAAGCCGCGCTGAGACGGCGAGCGCGCCTCTTTAGGGGCGCTGCGGGATCTTCAGTCCCCGCTCGACGGCGGGGCGCGCGAGTCCGCGCTCGAGCCAGGCGGGCACTGCCTTCAGGCGATCGAACTCGACGAGCTCGCGCGCCTCGTAGAAGCCGATGAGATTGCGTACCCAGCCGAGGAGCGAGACGTCGGCGATCGTGTACTCGGCTCCCATGATCCAGTCGCGGCCCGCCAGCCGCCCCTCGAGCACACCGAGCAGGCGCATCGACTCGGCACGATAGCGCTCGAGCGGACGCTTATCGGCGATCTCGCGCCCCGCGAACTTGTAGAAGTAGCCGAGCTGCCCGAACATCGGACCGACCGAGGACATCTGAAAGTGCAGCCACTGCAGCGTCTCGTAGCGCTGTGCGCGATCCACCGGCAGCAGCTGCCCGGTCTTCTCGGCCAGGTACTGCAGAATCGCGCCCGACTCGAAGAGGCCGAACGGCTTGCCCGCGGGGCCCTCGGGATCGAGGATCGCCGGGATCTTGCCGTTCGGATTGAGCGACAAGAACTCCGGCGTCCGGCTGTCGTTCTTCAGAATGTCGATGGCATGCGCCTCGTAGGGTAGCCCCGTCTCCTCCAGCATGATCGACACCTTCACTCCGTTGGGGGTCGGCAACGAATACAGTTGCAAGCGCTCGGGGTGTACCGGCGGCCAGCGACGCGTGATGGCAAAGGCGGACAGGTCGGCCATGGGGGGCTCCCGTTCAAGAGTGGCTCGAATGAGTCTAGCGCACGCGGCCGCTGCCACCGAACCCGTACAGCTTCGTCCGCGCCTCGCTCCTGGATGGACGGAGGGGCCCGCGCCTGCAACGCTAGGGGCATGGGACAGCCAACGATGCTCTGTCAGCGCGAGCTGCTCGCCGATGGCGAGGCGGCGCTGCCTGGGTTGCGCTATGCGCCGGAGTTCTTGAGCGCGCTCGAGGAGACGACCCTCATCGCGCAGATCGCAACGCTCGAGCTGCGCCAGGCGCAGTACAAGTCCTATCAGGCCAAGCGGCGCATCGTCAGCTACGGCGGCCGCTACGACTTCGATCGGCACGAGCTGCTGCCAAGCGGCACCGTGCCGGAGTTTCTGCACCCGCTGCGATCGCGCGCGGCCGCCTGGGTCGGTGTCGCCGCGGAGGACTTCACTCACGCGCTCATCGCCGAGTACGCGCCCGGGACCGCGCTCGGCTGGCACCGGGACGTGCCGGACTTCGAGCTCATCGCGGGGGTCTCGCTCGGCGGCCCCGGGCATTTGCGCTTCAGGCCCTACCCGCCGGGCGGCTCACGTCAGGTCCTGCATCTGCACGTGCAGCCACGCTCGATCTATGTGCTGCGCGGTGCGGCGCGGTGGGAGTGGCAGCACTCGCTCGTGCCCTCCCCGGTGCTGCGCTATTCCATCACTTTGCGTAGCTTGCGAACGCGGATGTAGACGCCTGAGCGCGGCTCAAGCGTCTCAGGCAGGCGCAGCTGCGATGAACTTCATCTGAATCGAGCCGCGGCGCGAGAGGAACTTCCACACCCCGCCCTCGCGCACGTAGCGATCCTGGAACTCCCCGAACCACAGCGGTCCGCTCGACAGATACGGCGGCTTCGCCTCCCCCGGTGTGGTCGAGATCATCGTGAGATAGGACAGTCCGCGCGCGGCCTCCCGGCTCTCGACATCGATCGTGACGTTCGTCGCCAGATGCTTGGTGAGCAGGGTCTTCGGCCGCGTGAGAAGCGCTGCGCGGATGGCCTCCCGTCCCTCGATGATCTGCTCGGGCAGCATCGGGCGCGCCATGGAGCCGTTGTGCGCGAAGCAGTCCGCGGCGGCGCTCATGTCGCCTAAGTCGAGCGCGCGCGAGTAGAGGTAGATCAGCCGTTCGCAGGCCCGCTCGATCTCGATACGCTCGATGGCGTTTGGAAGGTCCGACATCACGTTCTCCTTCAGGTTGGCGGGAGGGGAGCCGGCGGCAATGGCGGGCGCGCCAAAACGAGGTCGGCGGCCTTCTCGGCGACCATCACCACGGCTGCATTGGTGTTGCCACCGATGATCGAGGGGAACACCGAGGCATCGGCGACGCGCAGCCCCTCGAGGCCGATGACCCGCAACTCGCGATCCACCACGGCCTCGGCATCGACACCCATGCGGCAGGTGCTCACCGGATGATGCACGGTGTACGCCTGGGCCCGGATGTAGGCGGTGAGCTCCTCATCGCTCTGGGCGGCCGCACCCGGCGCCGCCTCCCAAGCCCGATAGGCCGCAAACGGGGCGGAAGCGAAGAGGCGCCGTGCCAGGCGCATCCCGCGCAGCAGTGGCTGCACGTCCTCGCGCTCGGCGAGCAGATTGGTATCGATGAGCGGGGATGCGGCGGGGTCGGGGCTCGCGAGCATCAGTCGTCCCCGGCTCCTCGGGTACAGGCCCACCGGGCTGATGGCGAAGCCGTGTCCGATCGGGAAAGGAAACGAGTCCCCCGGCCGGGTCGCCGGCTGAAACACCAGCTGCAGGTCGGGACGATCGAGGCCGGGCATGCTCCTCACGAAGGCGGCCGACTCGAAGATGTTGTTGGCAATGGGTCCGCCGCGCGAGAGCGCGTAGCGGGCGAGATGCGACAGGTTGCGTGGCAGCGCACGCCAGGACATCCCATACGAGGCAGGGTGCCGCGTGCGCATGTGAACCGGACTGGCCAGGTGATCGTGGAGGTTGCGCCCCACCCCGCGCAGCGGGTGTTCGATGCCGATGCCGAGGGACTGCAGGTGGGCGGGATCGCCGATCCCAGAGAGCAGCAGCAGCTGGGGCGACTGAATCGCCCCGGCGGCGAGCACGATCTGGCGGTGCGCCCGCACGATCAGCACCCCCTGCTCACAGCGTACCTCCACGGCCTGCGCACGGCGGTCCACGAGCAGGATGCGTCTGGCGTGTGCCTGGGTGAGCACGGTCAGGTTGCCGCGGCCCATCGCCGGATGCAGCAAGGCGCGGGCGCTCGTCTCCCGCAGCCCCCCGCGAATGGACAGCTGGCGCAGCGCCGAGCCCTCCGAGTCCTCGGCGTTGAGGTCGGCCCGGCGCCGCACACCCTCGCGCTCCAAGGCCTCGAAGAAGGCGAAATTCAGGGGATTGGGCGCGGTGACCGTGCGCACGTTCATCGGGCCGCCTACCCCGTGGAAGACGGAGGGCCCGAAGTTCTCATTGTTCTCGCTGCGGCAGAAGTAAGGCAGAACCTCCCGATAGCTCCAGCCGTGCGCCCCGGCGCGGGCCCAGTCGTCGTAGTCGCGCGGGTGACCGCGAAAGTAGACCATGCCGTTGATGAGCGCCGAACCGCCGACCCCGCGTCCGCGGGGAACGGGTATTCGCCGGTCATCCAGTTGGGGCTGCGGCACGGTGCTGAAGCGCCAGTTGAGCCTCGCCGAGCGTTGCGCCATGACGAGCGCCGCGGGCACGCTCACCCCGATGCTGCGGGGCATGCCTCCCGCCTCGATGAGGCACACCCGGTGGCGAGGATCCTCCGAGAGGCGCGCCGCAAGCACACAGCCCGCGGTGCCGGCGCCGACCACGATGAAATCGAACCCCGCCTGTAGCTCCATTGCGCCCGGATGATACCCCCGCCGCTCGCGGCGCCCGCCCGCTCCTGGCAACGGGGCATCTGCGCCGGTCAGGCCTGCGAGCTCCTCTTCGGATGTTGCTCGAGGAGCTTGCGAGGCGCCACGAAGCGCCAGCCACGCTCGGTCACATCCACCAGCACCTCCCGGGAGATGCGCTCCAGGTGGATCAGAACCATCGGATAGTTGAGGTAGTGACCGGTCAGGAAGAACACGCGCGGCTGGGCTTGCAGCAGAATCTGGCGATCCAGGAAGTCGCAGCGCAGTGCCAGCGCTCCTTCGGCTTCGGTACGCCAGCGTGAGAGCAGCTTGCCGCACACCTTCACACAGGGTGTGTCGTGAACCTTTCTCGAAGGCACCCCGCTCGCTTCGGATCCCGGGAGGGCCAGCGCGATCTGCAGGTAGCGCTCGTAGCCGCGCACGATCTTTTGGGGCAGAGAGGGTGCGCGCGCTGCGCTGCGTGTGTGCACCACTTTGCTTCTCCTGTGTGCCAATTTCTTTCAAAGCCCATTGCAAGCAAGAATTTGTGGCATTACAGTATCGGCCATCAACAAAAGCCCTTGCCTGAGATGTGTTCGGGCAACAGGGTCAGGGGGGAGGCATCGTGGCCGTCGCTGCGGCGTCCGTGAGCTCGTTGCCAAGTCAAGCCGGGTTCCCCGGTGTATCCCCATCGCATTCGCTACCCGATTTTCCACACTCCAGAGTTTCAGCGCGCGCGGCGCAGGAGAGCGACCGCTAAGCGCTTGATTTATCAATTTTTTTGAAGGACGGGCCGTTGCCGTCCGGATTCGGGCTGTCACAGTCTCATTGTCTCAACAGGGGGATTCAATGGTCTCTGCTCGTCAAGCGCTTGCCGGCGTTCGCAGCGCAGTTAGGAAGGCCCTGATCGATTCGCGTTCGACCAACACTGCTTTCACGACCGTGGGGGCGATCTGCGCTCTCACCGTCTCCGGGATCGTGTCCTCCCCCGCTGTGGCTCAGCAGCCACAAGCTGGGGCCGACCAGACGACTCCGCCAGCGACGCAGAGCAGCACCACCGCAGCGCAACCCGCGCTCGAGGAGGTCACGGTCACGGGCACGCGCATCAAGCGCAAAGACCTCGAATCCACGAGCCCGCTGGTCACCATCGACTCCGAGCAGCTCGAGTCCCGGGCGGGCCTGAATCTGGAGTCCATGCTGAATACCCTGCCGCAGTACAACCCTGCGCAGACGCCCACGACCGAGAACGAGGACGTGCAGCCCTCGGCGGTGAACACGGTCGGCATCGCCACCATCTCGCTGCGCGGCTTCGGCCCCAACCGCAGCCTGGTGCTGATCGACGGTCACCGCACCACGCCCGTCAACGCGCTGATGGTCACGGACATCAATACCATCCCCGCCTCGATGATCGATCACGTCGAGATCATCACCGGTGGTGCCTCGGCCGTGTACGGCGCGGACGCCATCGGCGGCGTCACCAACTTCATCCTGAAGAAGAGCTTCCAGGGCATCCAGGTCGACATCCAGGACGGCATCACCCAGGCCGGCGATGGCAACGAGCTGCGCGTCAACACCCTGATGGGCACGAAGATCGCCGACGGCCGCGGCAACATGATCATGGGAATGGAGTACTACAACCGTAATGCGGCCTACCAGAAAAACCGCGACTTCTTCACGGATGGCTGGAGCGACCCGAACGCGCCGCAGACCGACTCCAACGCCCTCTTCGTCCAGAACTACAACGGTTACAACACGGCGATCGCGGCCTCCCCGAGCACGGCGGCCATGAACACGATCTTCGCCGCCCGCGCAGCCGCTGGCGGAAACGTGTTCTCGTACGGCAGCGGCGGCGTTCTCAATACGCTGTTCTTCAACAACAACGGCAGCCTGTGGACCCAGAACGGTCCGTTGAGCACGAGCAACTTCACAGGTGCTACCTCGGGAAATGGTTATGGCCTGGCGAACGCGCTGGATCCGACCGAGGCGAACAATTCGAGCTCACCGCCACCGGACACGGTGACGGAGCTCAAGTGGAACAATCCGCTCGCCACGGTGAGCTCGCCGCAGACGCGCTACTCGTTCTTCGCCAACGGCACCTACGACATCACGGACAACGTGCAGTTCTATACCAATGCACGCTATGCCGACAGCCTCACCACCACGCTGCTCGATACGCCGACGACCGGTATCTTTGGGTGGGAGGCCGAGGTTCCGTTCAACGCGAAGACGGACAGCCCGATCAATCCGAATGACGTGACCGCGCTGTCGACCACGGCGCAGCTGCAGGCCATCTCCGCCGCGTTCACCGCCAACCCGAACTGCGCCAGCACCACCTGCAACCCGTACTACAACCCGAACTACATCGGTCCCAATGCCGCAGGCGCCCAGCATCCCGTGCCCTGGCAGCTGGCCTTGCTGCTCGACTCGCGTGGCTTCGCGCCCGGTGGCGTCCCGCCGCTGTCCTTCCTCGGCCCAGAGTTCGGCGGACCGATCACCTGCCAGCCGCAGATTGCGGCCAGCGAGTGCGCGAATGCGGCCAGCAGCTGGATGCTGTGGTATCTGCCGAATACGGCGAGTGCGGCCTCGCGCTCGACGGTGGACACCTCTCAGATGTTCCAGATCGAGACGGGGCTGCGCTTCCCGCTCAATCTCTCCGACTGGACGGGTGACCTCTACTACTCGCGCGGTCAGTCGCAGGACTACGAGGACGGCTACGGCAGCGACTCCCTGGAGCGCTTCCGTGCGGTGATCGATTCGCCCGACTACGGCGCCGGCCAGTCCTTCACGGGCAATCAGAACGGCGCCGATGCCGGCTTCGGCACCACCGTGCCGAGCACCTGCACGAGCGGCTACTACAACTCGATCTTCGGCGGCGCCAACGGCAGCGTGTCGGCCGACTGTCAGAACGCGGTGGGCTCGACGCTGCAGACCTTGACGGCGATCCAGCAGGATATCGTCGAGGCCAACTTCCAGGGTTCGGTCTTCAAGCTCCCCGCGGGAGAGATGAGCGCCGCGCTCGGCTTCCAGTATCGCCGCGATGCCGGCCAGTTCGTGCCAGACAATCTGCAGGCGACCAACTCCTTCCTGGATCAGACCCTCGGCCTGTACCCGCTCGGCACCGTGAACAACGAGATCAGCGTTCGTGACGGGTACGCCGAGCTGTTCGTGCCGCTGCTGGCGGATATCCCCTTAGTCCAGAAGCTCGATCTCGACGTGGGTGGCCGTTACTCCTCCTATTCGAATACACCCAACGCCACCACCTTCAAGCTGAGCCCGGACTGGCAGGTGACCAAGTCCTTCCGTGTGCGCGGCGGCTACAACCGCGCCACGCGCGCACCGAACCTCGGTGAGCTCTTCCTGGGCGAGCAGGAGTACTTCGGCGGCGGTGCAGCCTTCGGTGATCCCTGCTCGCTGCGGTCCACGGCGCCCTTCGGCGCCGGCGGCGCGGCGGTCGACGTGAGCGGCAGCGGTACCAAGACCGGCTCGGCAACTTCCCTCGCCTCCGGTCAGACGGCTGCCGGTGCCGAGAGCACCTATCTCATCTGTCAGGCGCTGATGGGAGGCACCGCGGCGACGCCCACCTCGGCGGGAAGCGGCGCGGCCGGCTATTACTACGGAAGCACCGGCAACCAGTCGACGGATGCGGCGGCTGCGGTGTTTGCTTGGCTCAATGAGGAGGGCAACCCGAACCTCAAGTCCGAGACGGCAGACACCTGGACGGCGGGCTTCGTGTTCAGCAACCTGGGTGAGAACCCGTGGATCAGCGGGCTGTCCGGCTCGGTCGACTGGTGGCAGGTGGACATCGAGCATGCCATCGAGCTCGACTCGCCTGACTACGCCAATTTCCAGTGCTTCGGCACCGTCACGGTCACGACGGCTGCACAGGCAGCTGCGCAAGCCGCTTCGGCTGCCTGTCAGAACGTGCCGCGCAACCCCGTCACGGGCGGTGCAGAGACCTCGCTGCTGGTGTACACCAACCAGGCGACGATCGGCACGGCGGGCGTCGACCTGCAGTTGAACTGGTTCTCGCAACTGTCGGACCTGGGCCTGAAGGCCGTTCCGGGTGCGGTCTTCTTCAACACTCAGGATACCTTCCTCTCCTACTACAAGACCAAGCAGTCCCCGGCGTCCTTCGACGTGGACGTCAACTGGAAGGGATCGCTGGGACCGACGCTGGCCGGCACGAATGCGGGTGCGTACTCCTACCGCCTGACTTCCTCGGTCGCCTGGGTATTGCCGTCGGTCAGTGTGGCCCTCCGCTGGCGCTTCCTGCCCTCGGTCAACAGCGCGGCGCATGCCGAGCAGCAGGCGATCATCAACAACAACGAGTCGGTGCTCGCAACGGGGCACGGCACGCTGCTCAGCTGGATCCCGAACGAGGACGTGGCGGCACCGGCCTACAATGTGTTCGATCTCTCGGGCATCTGGACCATCAACAAGACCTTCCAGCTGCGCGCGGGCATCAACAACTTGTTCAACGTGTGGCCGGCGATCACCGGTGCGAACACGGGCTATCCGACCAACACCAACCTGAGCTCGTACTGCAGCGCCGCCGCGACCAAGCTGGGATGCACCAACCCGAGCGCCTACGTACTGCCGAACGATGGCGCAGGTTTTACCAACCCCGCCTTCTACGATCTGTACGGTCGCACCTTCTGGATCGGTCTGAAGGCCTCGTTCTAAGAAGGGTCGGAATCGGCTGATGGTATGGCGGCGGGCCCTGAGCCCGCCGCCCTTTCCTGAGCGGGACTCACCGCGAGAGTCCTTCCTTGTATGATTCGGGGATCATGAGACGCCTACCCGCCTTCCTCGCTCTGGCGTGCTTGCTCGCGGCAGGCAGCGAGGCGGTCCCAGACACCTTGCCGGAAAGCTTGCTCGGTTGCACGAACCTCGAAGACCCGGGCGCGCGCCTGCGCTGCTACGACACCCAGGTGGCGGCCATCAAGGCGGCAACGCCCGCGTCCGCGGCGGCCAATGCACTGCCCGCGAAGAATCCCGCGCCGTCGGCCACACGCGCTGGCGCCGCGGCCTCCGCCGCGGCCTCCGCTGCCGCAGCCCCGCACCTGGCGCCCGCGCCGACACCTGCGCCCGCTACTGCGGCTCCCGCGCTGGCCGCTCCCGCTGCGCCCACGGTGGCCTCCACGACCACCGCTCCCCCGCCCTCGCCGGCGGCGCAGTTCGGGCAAGACTCCATTCCGCATAAGCTGCGCCCGCCCGAGACTGCCGACGAGCGGGTGCTGCGCTCGAGCATCACCGCGGTACGCGAGGTGCGGCCCAAGACCTTCCTGATCTCCCTGGCGAACGGCCAGGTGTGGCGGCAGGACGGATCGACGATCACCATGTTCTTCCGCCCCGGCTACGACGCACGCATCGAAAAGGGCGCGCTCGGCTCCTATCACATGTCGACCAGCGCCACGGGCGAGAAGAACTGGGTGCTGGTCACCCGCATCCAGTAGCGACGACAGCTCTGCACGTCGGCCGACGCCCTCTCAGCGCCGCCGCAGTGTGCCAGATCGGCAGGTTTCCCCTGCCGAGTACGGTGCACTGCGGCGGACACTCCTGCTAGGACGCCTTGCAGTGCTGGTCGATGTACTGCTGGTGGGTGGGCATCCCGCGCACCGCGCTCACGAGCGCCTGGCGCCAGCTGGCAAGCCACGCCGCGCCATCCACGCTGCGGTAATCAATCAAGGGATCCACACGCTGCGGCGTATTGAGCTGTCCGATGTGGACCGCCAGCCAGGAGGGGGGGCCGAATATCTCCCACTCCCGCTGCACCAGCCGACCGTAGCGGCGGAAATGCTCGATCTTCTCGCGCAAGGTGTCGGGAATCGGCATGTTGGCGCAGTACCGCCACAGCTCGCCCTGCGGATGCTGATTCATGTGGTAATGCAGGATCAGGAAGTCGCGGACCCGCTCGACCTCGCTTCTGTTGATACGGTTGAATTCATCGGCGAGGATCGGATCGAAGTCGAGGTCGGGGAACAGCGCGAGGAGCCTGACGATGCCAATCATGATCAAGTGCAGGCTCGTCGATTCGAGCGGTTCGAGAAAGCCGCTCGACAAACCGATGGCGACCACGTTGCGATTCCACGCCTTGCGCCGCCAGCCGGTGACGAAGCGCAGCTGTCGCGGGTCGGCGAGCGCCTTGCCGTCGAGGTTCGACAGCAGCGTGGCGGCAACCGCCTCATCGGAGATGAACTGGGAGCTGTACACATAGCCGTTGCCGATACGGTGCTGCAGCGGAATGCGCCATTGCCAACCCGCGATGCGGGCCGTGGAGCGCGTGTAGGGCGTGAAATCCCCCGCGCAGGCACACGGCACCGCAAGCGCACGATCGCACGGCAGCCAGTGCGTCCAATCGTCGTAGCCGGTCTTGAGCGCACCCTCGATGAGCAAGCCGCGAAAGCCGGAGCAGTCGATGAAGAGCTCGCCATCGATGCGGCGGCCGTCCTGCAGCTGCACGCTGGCGACGTGCCCGCGGGAGCTGTCGAGCTCGACGTCGACGATCTTGCCCTCGATGCGGCGGACGCCACGCTTCTCCGAGTACTCGCGCAAGAATCGCGCATAGAGGCTTGCATCGAAGTGATAGGCGTAATCATAGGTCGAGAGCACGCTGTTTCGATCGCCTGCGGGTGGCGCAAAACGGCCGGCTGCGGCCGCCACCCAGGCCATGGCGTACTCATCGAGGCTCGCCGCCTTGCCCGCGGCACGCGCACGCAACCAGTAATGATGCACGTCGACCGTATCGAACGGCCGGCCGAAGCTCCCGAAGGGGTGAAAGTAGCGCTGTCCCGGCCTGCCCCAATCGATGAACTGGATGCCGAGCTTGAAGGAGCCTTGCGTACGGCGCAGGAACTCGAACTCGTCGAGCCCGAGGTTCTGGTTGAACACCTTGATGGGCGGGATGGTGGCCTCACCCACTCCGACCGTGCCGATCTCGTCGGACTCGATAAGGGTGATGGCGCAATCGTGCGAGAGCGAGCTCCCGAGTGCGGCGGCTGTCATC
The DNA here is from genome assembly GCA_035504015.1 of Steroidobacteraceae bacterium. Taxonomy (GTDB): domain Bacteria; phylum Pseudomonadota; class Gammaproteobacteria; order Steroidobacterales; family Steroidobacteraceae; genus JASHUC01. The sequence goes on along the minus strand of DATJSR010000037.1, from coordinate 6,030 downwards.
CAGCCGGCGGAGCCCCCGCCCGCGATCACGATCTTGCGAATGAGGCGCCCATTGGCCTGCACTGAGCGCGACCCCCTTTGGACCGATGATTCTGCTTCTAATAGGCCGAGATCATATGTAGCTCGTCGCCGCGACGAATGCAACCGCGTCGATGGGCGTGACCCGCGCGAGCACACGCCGCAGGCGCGGGGACTCGAGCGCCTGCTCGGCCGATTCAGCGATGGAAGCTGCGGACCCTCAGCTGCCGCTCAGCAGCTTCTCGGTGTCCGGAGCGCTCTTCGAGCGCGGCTTCAACAGGCCCGCGACCGCGTGGTACAGGCGCTGGAGCAGGCGCATCTTGCGTGACATCGGCCGATGAACGAAGGCGATCTTGCGAACGTAACTGTCCACCGTCCACTCGTAGCGCGTCCCTGCGGCGCACAGAAATACATCGCCCGGCGTCAGCACGTGCTCTTCTCCGCTCGTGCTCTTGAGAAGCGCCGAGCCTTCGACGATGTGGATAGTCTCGTCGATGTCATAGAACCAGTTGAAGCGCCCCGCCGTGCAATCCCACATGACAGTGAATGCATTGTCGTCGGTGCTGCCGCACAGGGGCCGGCCGCGCGCGACCGGGGCGCCCTCGAGAATCCACTCGGCCTGAATCGGGGCTGGATCGAGGTCGTAACGGTTGGGGTCGAAATAGCCGCTGGCGTCCTGTTCCTCGGACTCTACCGGCTGTGTTGAGAAGCGTCCTACTCGCATGTGCATCTTCCTGACCACCGGGCATTCATACCATTAGCCGGGATATCTCGTCTGCGCTTTTTACCTATCCCAACCATCTCCTGGTTCCAAAAGTTCCCCCGGCTCACCGTCGCGATTTGGCGACGCGGTGGCTGCACACAAGCTCGGGAAAGCGCGCGAATCAGCGAAAAGTAAGCAAGTTCGGCGCCCGCGCCCTCAAGAAATCTCGGCCGCGAGCGGTGCTCCGGCGGCTCGCCATCAACGTCGGAGCAAACCTGCAGACACCTACAACGATCGAGTGGCAGATCCGCCGTACTGCTTCGCAGTTGCCTCGGGGGTATGCACCGCCGGTCGTCGAGACTGGCCCCGGCAGCTTCGCAGACGCTGTAGCTCCGACGCCACAAACGCCGGTGCCGCTTTGCGCTTGGTGATTCGCCCGTGTTATATATGAACGTATATAACGACTTCTAAACGTCAGCTCCCCGGGAAAATGCCAATGCGGTCCGTGTCCAGTTGCGCCCTTGCGGCGCTCGCCTCGTCTGTTGCCTTCAATCATGGGTTGCACGCCCAGGAGGCTCCAACGCCTGCGCCCGCCGCGGTCGTACCCGCTGCAGAGGCAGGCTGCGGCAGCTATCAGCAGTTCGCCTCCACCAACTGCCCGCTCAGCTGGCACGGAATCACGATCTACGGCACCTATGACATCGGTGTCGGCTACGTCAGCCACGGACTGCCGGAGAACGGCTACAACTACGAGGGCGAATCGCTGATCAACCGCAACGGCAATAATTCTCAGTGGCTCATTGCACCGAACAACCTGTCGCAGACGGGTGTGGGAATCAGGGGCAAGGAAGAATTTCTGCCGAACTGGTCCGTGGTGTTCAACGCCTCGACGGGCATCAACCCCCAGTCCGGTCAGCTCGCCAATGCGCCGGCGACCGACACGATCAACAATGGTCTGCCGCGGGGCAGCTACTCAGAAGCCATCGATGGCACGCGCGCGGGTCAACCCTTCAATGACGAGTTCTTTGGCGGTGTAGCGTCCGTGCCCCTTGGCACGCTCACCTTCGGTCGTCAGCGCTCGCTCGGGACCGATGCGATGCTGGTCTACGATCCCGCGAGTGGCGCCTATGCCTTCTCTTACATCGGCTACAACGGCACCATGGCGGGCGGCGGCGACACGGACGACAGCCGTTGGGACGATACCCTCAAGTATCGCCTGAGCTATGGTCCCGTGCATTTCGGCGCCATGTACAAATTCGTCACCGGCTCGGGCGGTTGTTATTCCGCCTCCGGAACCTGGACTGCCGCTACCTGCACGCCGGAGGCGCCACACAACACTGCCTACGGATTCGACGTCGGGGGAGCCTACGCCAACTTCTCGGCGGACGTCGTCTACCAGCATTACAACCAGGCGATCAGCATCGTGAATCCGCTGCTCGGGCCGCAGAGCCTGACGCAGCCCTACCAGTCGACCGTCAACAGCATCAATACCAACCCGATCACCGGTCCCAACTTCGTCGATCCCAACAACACACTGTACGGCATCGTGACCGACAATTCTGCCGTGATGGTCGCCGTCAAATACACCTGGGACCCGTTCAAGTTCTATGGAGGCTACGAGCACATCCGCCAGGACAACCCGACGAATCCCCTCGGCGTCGGCGCCTCGGACGAGGGTGATTACGTCTTGAGCGGCGTCGAAGATGACAATCTGGATTCTCCCAAGACCGTGCAGATCTGGTGGACCGGCGTGAGATACGCGCTCGACAGCCAGACCGACGTCGTCGCGGCGTGGTACCACCAGGCGCAGAACACCTTCCGTATTCCGCCCACCTGCGTGCCCGGCGACATGCGCAGCTCCTGCGCCGGAGCGCTGAACGAGTTCTCGCTATTTGCGGATCATCACTTCACCAAGCGCTTCGATGCGTTCGCGGGAATCGCCTATTCGGACGTGAGCGGTGGTCTGGGTATCGCCATTCCTCACGGCCCCGGTGTCCCCTACCTGCACAACAGCAACGCCGCACCGACGATCGGGGGCCGCTTCACCTTCTGAGTTCCTGCGCCCGCCGCGCCCACGTTTTCGCGACCGTGACCTGTTGCTAGGGCGGCGTTAGTGTAAGAGCGAACGGCCCTGCGCCGTAGGACGGCCGTATCGTCCTGCCGCCCGGAGGCGCTCGTGCTGACTCGACTTCCGCTGCTCGTGGCCGTGCTGCTCGCAACCGCGACCGTTGCCGTCCGGGGCGCGAGCCAAGCGCCCTCAGCCGCTCCCGCTGCGGCTACCGCCACCGACAAGGCTCGGCCGCTCGATGAAGTCACCGTCACGGGCAGTCGCGCCTCCCTTGCAGCCAGGGTCTCGAAGTTCGTCGAGCAGATCGCCGCGCTCGAGAACGCAGAGGGCGCGCCCGTCTGGAAGGTGCCGGTCTGCCCACTCGTCTTTGGCCTGACCATCGAGCACGCTGCGCAAATCGAGGGGCGTCTTGCGAACATCGCGCGTGCTGCGAGGGTGCCTCTCGACGACGACCATTGCTATCCCCCCAATCTCTTCATCGTCGTGACCGAGGACCCCAAGCAGCTGCTACAAGCCTGGAACAATCGCAGCCCGACGCGCATGCAAGTGTTCGGCGACGCCACCGATGACCTGTTCGCCGGCGCACCGCAGTCGGTCATCGATGATTTCATCGCGACACCCCGGCCCGTGAGGGTGTGGTACTACACGCACAAGCAGGACGCCTGGGGACAGCCCATGAGTCTTTCGCTCTCGCCCTACGAGCCGCCCGAAGTCCATACCGAGGCCAGTCACATTCTGACCAATAACGTGGTGTACGAATTCTTCAGGGTGTTCGTCATCGCCGATGCGACACGCCTGCGCGAACTGACCATCGCGCAGTTCGCGGACTACGTCTCGATGGTCGGGCTCGCGAAGCTCGAGGCGGGCGCACGGCTGGGCGATGCGCCCACGATTCTGCGGGTCTTCGGCGAATCACCACAGACAGCGCCCGCCGGCCTGACCGATTGGGACCAAGCATTCCTCAAGTCGCTGTACACGACCGAGCAGCGATCGAAGCTGCAGCGCCGTCAGATCGCGCGCGCCATGCTGCGTGAGATCGGTCACTGAGCCGGCGGCGCCGCGGAGCGCCGGGCGTGGCTTTCAGGCGAGGGCCATGCCGACCAGCCGATTGATGAGTGCCCCACCGGCGATGAGCCATCCCCAGAGGATGAGCGCGAGCAGCAGAGGCTTTGCGCCGGCACGGCGAATCACCGAGAAGTGTGTCGTCAGCCCGAGAGCTGCCATGGCCATCGCAAGCAGGAAGGTGTCGCAAGGGACGATCGTGCGCGCGAGCACCGGGGGACACAGCGCGGATGAGTTGAACCCCACCACGGCGATGAAGCACAGGGCGAACCAGGGGATCGCCCGCCTCGCATGCCCACGTACGTGGTTGCCTGCGGAACGCTGACTCCACGCATCGCGCGCCTGTAGCGCCGACAGACAAAGCAGAAACGGCGCCAGCATCATCACACGGACCATCTTGGTGATGACGGCGATGTTCGCTACCTCGATACTGATCGAACGGCCTGCCGCGAACACCTGAGCCACTTCGTGGATGGTCGAGCCGGCATAGATGCCGAAGGCGGAGAATCCGGCTGGAATCACGCCCCAGTGAGCGTTGAGTGCGTAGAGCGCCGGGTAGAGGAAGATCCCGAGGGTTCCGAACAGCACGACACCCGCCACGGCGACGGTGACCTGCTCAGCCCTACCCCTGACGACCGGCTCTGTCGCAAGGATCGCAGCGGCCCCGCAAATGGCTCCTCCTGCACCCACGAGCATGGAGGTGACCCGATCGAGCCCAAGGAGCCGAGTCCCTGCGACGTAGGCCAGCAGGAAGGTCGATGACAGCACCAGCGCATCGATGACGACGGCCGCGAATCCCGCGTGCCCCACGTCGGCGAGGGTGATCCGAAATCCATAAAGCACCACGGCCAGCCGCAGAAGCCGTTGCTTGGTGAAGCCAACCCCGGGACCCGCCGCCGCCGCAAAGCGCGGGTAGACGGTATTGCCCAGCAACATGCCGGTGACGATGGCCAGTGACAGGCCACTCAACCCGTGAGCCGGGAACCACGCCGCTCTGGCGAGGAGGGTCGCTACGGCGGCCAGGGCGGCTGCGAGCGCCAGCCCGAGCACGAGCCGATCATGACCCGTCGCCGGTTCGGCGGAAGCCTCGGCCGGGGGGGTTTCCGACCCCGCAGCGAGGCTCGCTGGCCTGGACGAGTGCGCCGGTTGCATGGATGGGCGGCACTATAGGTCCGACCGTCATAGTTATCCAATCGATCGTTTGCGTATAATCAAGCTATTGTCTCACTATGTCGGGGGCCACCCCTCGTGCTTCATCTGACGCTCCGGCAGCTCGAGATCTTCCGTGCGGTCGCCGAGTCGGGCAGCACCAGCGCGGCGGCCTCCTTGGTCTCACTTTCCCAATCGGCGACCAGTGCGGCCATCAACGCGCTGGAGCGTCTGCTGCGGATGCGGCTGTTCGACCGCACCGGCAAGCGCCTTGCGCTCAACGACAACGGCCGCGCGCTGCTGCCTCGAGCACTGCAGGTGCTCGATGGGGCCGGCGGGATCGACAAGTGGGCGCGCGAGAGCCGCCTGCAGATCGGCAGCTTGCGCATCGGCGCGAGCACCACCATCGGCAACTACCTGCTGCCGGACATTCTCGCGGATTTTCGCGCGCAGCTGCCGCAGGGGGCGCAAGACACCTGGGCGGTGCAGGTCGATATCGCCAACACGGCGGCGATCATCGAGAAGGCGCGTGCCTTCGATCTGGACCTCAGCCTGATCGAGGGTCCGTGCCATGCGAACGAGCTGACGGTCGAGCCATGGCTCGAAGACGAGCTGCTGGTGGTGGCAGCACCCTCGCACCCCCTCGCGAGGCAGCGGTCGGCAGAGCAGCGCACCGTGTCCTTGCAGACGCTGCGGCAGGAGCCCTGGCTGCTGCGCGAGCTCGGCTCCGGAACACGTGAAACCGTCAACCAGCTGCTGATACCTCACCTTCACCAGCTGCGCGCCGGCCCTGAATTCGCAACCTCCGAGGCCATCACGCGTGCCGCCGCGGCGGGGCTCGGGATCACGTGCCTATCGCGCTTCGTGGTTCGCGACTGGCTGCATTCAGGTGCGCTCGTGACCCTGAAGACCGAGCTGCCACGTCTGACACGGCGTCTGTACCTGGTGAGCCATCGAGACAAGCAGCAGACGCAGGGACTCGAGCTCCTGAAGGCTCACCTGCGCAGCCTGCAGAAACAACGACTCATGGC
>DATJSR010000036.1:0-4007 GCA_035504015.1 Steroidobacteraceae bacterium | reverse complement strand
AGGCCTACATGCGCCGCCAGACCAACACGATCAACTGGAGCCGCTCGCTGCCGCTCGCGCAGGGTATCGAGTTCAAGCTCGCCCCGTAGCCGCGGGCGCCGTGTCCGCGGGACCGCTCGCCTCCCCGAGTGCCGCTGCCTGTGGAATGCGTTTGGACTCCTGCCACAGGCTTTCCCACTGTGCGGGCGAGAGCGCCGTCAGCTCGAGCGCCCGCTCCCGCGCCAGGCGCTCCATGACCGCAAAACGATGCTCGAACTTCGCATTCGCTGCGCGCAGGGCCGTCTCGGCATCCACCCGCAGGTGCCGCCCCCAATTGACGAGGGCGAACAGCAGATCGCCGAGCTCCTCGAGCACCGCGGCCGGGGGTGCCTGCGCAGGCGTGGCGGCGTCCGAGGCGCCGGTACTGCCGCCGGCACTCACCCCCTGTACCGCCAACCCCTGAGCCGCCTCGTCGAGCTCGGCGAGCTCCTCGGCCACCTTCTCGCGCACACCCTCGGGTCCGTCCCAGTCGAAACCGACGCGCGCGGCCCGCTTGCCGAGCTTCGCAGCGCGCACCAGTGCCGGCAGGGCAAGCGGGACGTCCGCGAGCACTTGCGACTGCGCCTGCCCGCGGCGGCGTGCCGCGGCGTGTCGCTCGCGCTCCTTCTGTGCCTCCCACTGCTTCCAGAGCGCCGCGTTCACACTCGGATCGAGCGCACGCGGCTCACCTGCGGCGCCAGCCGCCGGCGCGCCGCCGGGCGATGGCACCTCGAGCGCCAGTGGGGTGCCGGCGAAGACGTGCGGGTGGCGTCGCTCGAGCTTCTCGGCGATACCGTGGGCCACCTGCGCAAAATCGAACCAGCCGCGCTCCTCGGCCATACGCGCATGGAAGACGACCTGAAAGAGCAGATCGCCGAGCTCATCGCGCAACTCTGCGGCGTCCCCGCGCTCGATGGCATCGGCGACCTCGTAGGCCTCCTCGAGCGTGTAGGGGGCGATCGATGCGAAGCTCTGAGCCAGATCCCACGGACAGCCGCCGTGTGGATCGCGCAGTCGCGCCATCACGGCGAGCAGCTCGTTGAGCGCGGCGGCCGCCTTGCCCGCGAAGTCGCTCATCGGGGCGCCTCGAGCACGCAGACGCGGTAGAGCGTGATGAGCATCCCGGCGGTAGCGCCCCAGATGTTGCGCTCCCCATAGGGTATATCGCACAGCTCGACCTCGGTCTCGCCCTGCCCGAAACCGAAGCGACGGCGTCGGGTGCGATGGTTCGCGGGCTCGAACACGTGCGCCAGCGGTACCTCGAAGGTGTCCTGCACCTCGCGCGCATCGAGTGCCAGCTCGAAGCCCGTCCGCACCAGGCTCACCACGGGCGTGACGCGATAGCCGCTGATCACGATGTGGTCGGGCAGATAGCCGATGACTTCGATGAAGTCGCTCTGCAGACCGATCTCCTCGCGCGCCTCGCGCAAGGCGGCATCGCGCGGCGTGGCATCCTCGGGCTCGAGCCGTCCGCCCGGGAAGCTGATCTGCCCGGGGTGGTTGCGCAGCTCCGTGGCGCGCTGCGTGAGCAGCACGGTGAGCTCCGCCTCGCGCTCGACGATGGGAATCAGCACGGCAGCGGGCAGCGGCTGCTGGGGGAAGAACCGCGCGTGCTGCTGGCTCTGCTCGAGCGTAAGCCCGGGGATGAGCCACTCGCTGCGTTGGTGGCGCGGCACACTGCCGGCGAGGCGCGAGCGGATGCGCTCGCGCCACTGCCCGGCGCTCCAGGTATCGGGTGGCCTCCCGGCTGCATCTGCCGTGCCCTGCACGGAGGGTGCCTCAGCCGCCACCGCCACCGCCGCCCTTGATGCCCCCGCGGGTGAGCTCCTCCGGATCGAGGAGCCGGTCGAGCTCGTCCCGCGGAAGATCGGTCATCCTCGCCGCCACTTCGCGGATCGGGCGCCCTTCGGCATAAGCCTGCTTCGCGATCGCGGCACCCTTCTCGTAGCCGATCACCGGATTCAAGGCGGTGACCAGGATCGGGTTGCGCTCGAGCGCCTCGGCGAGGCGGGCGTGGTTCACGGTAAAGCCCTGGATGGCCGCGGCGAGCGGCCGCAGCACCGCGGCGAGCAGTCGGATGCTCTCGAGCAGCTTGTAGGCAATGATGGGCAGCATCACGTTCAGCTGGAAGTTGCCCGACTGCCCCGCGAGGGTGATGGTGGCATCGTTGCCGATCACCTCGGCTGCCACCATGGCGGCGGCCTCCGGAATCACCGGGTTCACCTTGCCGGGCATGATGCTGCTGCCCGGCTGCAGTGCCGGCAGCGCAATCTCCCCGAGCCCCGCCAGGGGGCCGCTGTTCATCCAGCGCAGATCGTTGGCGATCTTGCTGAGGCTCACCGCGAGCACCTTGAGCTGCCCGGACAGCTCGACGGCGGTGTCCTGCGAGGCGAGCGCCTCGAAGTAATTGCGGCTCGGCCGAAAGGCGATGCCGGTGAGCTGCGCCAGCTCGGCGGCAAATGCCGCGCCGAACTTCGGATGCGCGTTGATGCCGGTGCCGACCGCGGTGCCGCCCTGCGCAAGCGAGAGCAGCCGCGGTCCCACGGCATCGATGCGCTCGTGCGCGTTCTCGAGCTGCGTGCGCCAGGCCGAGAGCTCCTGCGCGAATGTCACGGGCATCGCATCCATGAGGTGCGTGCGCCCGGTCTTGACCACCCCGGCGAGCTGGCGCTCGCGCGCCCGCAGCACCTGCACCAGGTGCTCGATGGCGGGCAGCAGCTCCGCATGCACGGCGAGCGCTGCACCCACGTGAATCGCCGTCGGGATCACATCGTTGCTGCTTTGCCCGAGGTTCACGTGATCGTTGGGGTGCACGCTGCGCCCCAGGGCGCTGCTGGCGAGGCGTGCGATCACCTCGTTCGCGTTCATGTTGCTGCTGGTGCCCGAGCCCGTCTGAAAGACATCCACCGGAAACTGCGCATCGTGCTCGCCGGCGGCGACCTGTGCCGCCGCCGCGCCGATCGCCTGCGCGAGCGGTGCCTCGATGAGGCCGAGCCGGGCATTGGCCGCGGCGGCGGCCTGTTTGATGAGCCCGAGCGCGCGAATGAAGCCGCGCGGCATGCGCCGCCCGCTGATCGGAAAGTTCTCGACCGCACGCTGCGTCTGTGCGCCCCAGAGCGCATCGGCAGGCACCTGCAGCTCCCCCATGCTGTCGCGCTCGGTGCGAAAGCCGCCGCGTGGGCCCTTCTCGCCTGTGCTCATGGTCGACTCCGATCGATGGCCCCGGGGCGGCCGCGCAAGTGGTTGCGGTATGATCGCTCATCGTAGCATCCGCTTACACGCCCGCGAACGCATGTCCGCCAGCTCCTCCGATGCCCTCTCGCCGCTCGATGGCCGCTATCGGGCGGCCACGCAGCCGCTGCGCGAGCTGTTCTGCGAGGGCGCGCTGATTCGCGAGCGCATCCGCATCGAGGCGCAGTGGCTGCTGCAGCTCACGAGCGCCCTGCCGCAGCTCCCCGGTGCCCCGCTCGGGTTCGCCGTGCGCGAGCGCCTGCAGGAGCTGGTACGCGAGCCCTCCGCCGATGCGGCACGCGCCGTCAAGGGCATCGAGGAGCGCATCAACCATGATGTCAAGGCCGTGGAGTACTACGTGCGCGAGCAGCTCGCGAGCGCCGGTGCGCCTGCCGCGACGCTCGAGCTCGTGCACTTCGGCTGCACCTCCGAGGACATCAACAATCTGGCGTACGCGCGCCTCGCGCAGCGCGCGCGCGCACTGCTCATCGAATACCTGGAGGGGCTGCGAAGCGAGCTGGCGGCGCTCGCGCAGCGGTACGCCGATACGCCGATGCTCGCCCGCACGCATGGTCAGCCGGCAAGCCCCACCACGCTCGGCAAGGAGTTCGCGAACATCGCCGCCCGGGTGGCCCGCGCGCGCAAGCGCTTCGCCATCGTCGCCATCCTCGGCAAGTGGAACGGCGCGGTCGGTAATTTCAATGCGCATCAGGTCGCGCTTCCCGATGCGGACTGGCCGGCGATTGCGCGCGCCTTCG
>DATJSR010000035.1:0-12808 GCA_035504015.1 Steroidobacteraceae bacterium | reverse complement strand
TGGGTGTCCACGCGCGGCGCCGATGGGTCGGTGAACCTCGCGCCTTACAGCTTCTTCAACGCCTTCAATTACCGGCCGCCGATCATCGGTTTCTCGAGCGTCGGGGCCAAGGACAGCCTGCGCAACGTTCGGGAAACCGGGGAATTCGTCTGGAATCTGGCCGTGCGCGGCATCGCCGAGCGCATGAACCTCACCAGCGCCTCGTTGGGCTACGGCAGCAATGAGTTCGAGCATGCCGGATTGACCCCGCTCGCAAGTCGCCGGGTGGCCCCGCCGCGGGTCGCCGAGAGCCCCGTGAACTTCGAATGCCAGGTCACCCAGATCGTGCAGCTGCAGGATCGGGCGCACCGGCCCGTGCCGGCATGGCTGGTGCTCGGCGAAGTGCTCGCCGTGCATATCCTGCGCAGGCTTCTCAAGGACGGCGTGTTCGACACCTTCGGGGCGGGCATCATCACGCGCGCGGGAGGGCCCTCCGGCTATGCGGAGATCCGCTCCGATACTCGCTTCGATATGGAGCGGCCCCCGTAGCCCGGGCGCTGTCGGCGGCATCCGAGTGCCAGCGGGGACGCCGGGCAGGCCACAGCGCGAGCGCCAGGTAGAGGGCGCACAGCAGCGCGAGCGCCGCAAACCACGCATCCAACCGATCGATCGCTTCCATGTCGCCTCCCGCGCAAGAGCGCGAGGGGACTGTACGGCGTGCGCTGTTAGAGCCGTGTGAAAAAAGCTCCCGGGTGCGAGCGTGTCAGCCCTCGACGAAGGCCCGCAGCCGCTCGAGGGCCTGGTCCCATTGCCGCGAGACCGTCTCGAGATACGTGCGCGCCTGGGCGAGCCGTCGCGGCTGCAGTTGCCAGATCCGCTGCCGGCCTGCGCGCAGGCTGCGCAGCAGGCCCGCCCGCTCGAGCGACTGCAGATGCTTGGTGATCGCCTGCCGGCTGATGTCGCTGCCCTCGGCGAGCTCGCGAATCGAGAGCGGGCCTCCCGCGCACAGCCGCCCGATGACGCGCAGCCGCACCGGATCGCCCAGGGCGGCGAATACCCGCGCTGCATCTCCGCGTGCGCCGCTGCGGCTGCTTGCCCCGGCTGCTGGCACCTATTCGCCCCGCCGCGCGAGGTACTTCTCCAGCAGGCGGCTCTGGTGTGTCCACCCTCCCTCATTGGCGTTGAACGCGTCGGCACGCCGTGCCGCCGGTAGCCGATCGAAGCCTGACTCGCTGATGCGCAGCAGCGTGCCGTCTGCCCGTTCCTCGAGCGTGAACTCCACGAGCGTAGTGGGCTCGTGCGAGTAGTCCTTGCCCCTCTCGATGGCGTAGGGATGCCAGCGAAATGCCAGATAGCGCGGCGGCTCGAGACGCTCGATCCAGATCTCGAAGGCAAAGCCGCGAAGCGGCTCCTGCAGCCGCGCGATTTCCGGATCGACGACCGTCGGCTGGATCCTTCCGGTGATGCGCTGCCCGGAGACGAAGGGGCCGTCGAAGGCCATTCCGAACCAGCTGCCGAACTGCTGCGAGTCGCTGATGGCTTGCCAGACGCGCGCGAGCGCGGCGCGCAGCAGAATCTGCCTGTCGATGCGATCGGTGCTCATGCGCTTTCTCCGTGGGAAGCCGCGCTGCCCGTGAGGCTCAATTGCCAGGAGACGCCGAACCGATCGTTGAGCCAGCCGAAGCGGCGACTGAAGGGGTAGGAGGCGAGCGGCATGAGGACCGTGCCGCCCACGGCGAGGCCCGACCAGAGACGCTCGATGAGCGGCTCCGAGTCGCACTCGACGAAGAGCGATGTGGCCGGTGTGAAGCTGAAGGCGTGCGCGACCGGGCTGTCGATGCAGCGGATGGTCTGTCCGCCCACGCTGAAGGCGGCGCGCGCGACGGAGCCTTCCCTGCCCGCCTCTCCGGCTGCATAGCGGGTGAGCTCGAGGAGCTTGCCGTCCGGGAAGAGCTCGACGTAGAAACGCAACGCCGCTTCGGCGCTGCCCTGAAACATGAGAAACGGTCGTACGCTGGTGCTCATGGCGGCTCCGAGGCGCGCGCGCGACTGCGTGCGCTCGCGCAACTTAAGGGTTGCGTATTGTGGCGGTGTCGCCATCGAAAGGCAACCAGACGGTTGCTTGTCAGACGAGGGCGGTTGCGACCCGGCTCGCGCTCAATGCGCCTGCGCAGGCTGACAGATCGGCGTGATGCAGATCGAGGCGAGCGTGCGCCCCTCCGGAGGAACGGGGAGTCCACGCTCCTTCATCAAGCTGCGAAGGAAAGCGGCAGTCTGCGGATGCGGAATGGCCGACTGCACGCCGACGCGCACCAAGCCGTCGGCGTAGTCGATCGCCTGCCACGACACCCCCGCGAGCGCGTGCACGGTGTCGCGGCTGCCGATGTCGTGCAACGACAGATCCGCTCCGTGATCGACGAGCAGCTGGATCACATCGTTGCGGCCCTTGTGCGCGGCGCCCATGAGCGCCGTGCGCCGGTCGACCAGGTCCTGCGCGTTGGCGTCGGCGCCATTGTCGAGCAGGAACTTCACCGTCTCGTAGGTCTCCTTCGCCGACCATTCGTAGGTCACACCCTCGACCCAGCCGATGCCGCTCGACACCATGAGCGGGGTGACGTTGATATACGTCGGAATGTGCGGATCCGCCCCGTGGGCGATCAGCAGCTTCATGAGAACGAGGTCGCCCGACTGCGCGGCCCGCAGGAACGGCGTCGCGCCCGACTCATCGAGCCACTGGTTCGTGAACACCGTGCGCGTCTCGGTGCTCGAGCACATGCGCAGGTTCGGATTGGCGCCGGCCTTCAGGAGCAGCTTGATGAAATCGAGGTGGTCCATGTCGGGCTTGCGTACCGGATAGTCGCCTGCCTCGATGTTGCGGTTGTCGGTTGCGATGTACAGCGGGGTCCAGCAGCCCCCGTTCATGATGTTGGGATTGGCGCCGTGCTCGAGCAGGTACTTCCCCACCTGGTAGTACTTGTTCTGCGTGGCGACCAGCAGCGGTGTCCAGCCGTACGAGCTCGTCTCGTTCACATCGGCGCCCGACTCGACGAGCGCCTTCACGCTCGCCATGTCGCCCTCGCGCGCCGCAAAGATCAGCGGTGTCAGGCCGCCCCAGGGGGCCTTGCTCGCCGCGGGCAGCTTCTGCAGCGGGTAGCGCTCCAGGACGTCTTTCGAGATCGCCTGCTCCCGCTCGTGCTCTTTCGCCTGCGCCGCATCCTTCGCCACGAACTCTCCCGCGAGCCCATAGCCGTATGCGAACTGGGAGATGCGGCTGCGCCCCGTCTCGGCGAGATAGGGCCTGCGACCGGGTGCGATCGTGCCCGAGCGCGCGCGGATGTCCGCGCCCTTTGCGATCAGAAACTTCACCGCGTCGACGTTCGAGTTCGAGGCCGCCCACATGAGCGCGGTCGTTCCGCGCAGGCTCTCGCGCGCATCGACCTTCGCTCCATGCTGCAGGAGCAGTCGCAGCACCGGCACGCTGCCGGTTCGCGCCGCCATCATGAGCGGCGTCTCGCCGTGCAGGAGCGTCTGATCCACGGCCGCCCCATGCTCGAGGAGCAGCTTGACGACGGCGACGCTCCCGGCCTGGCAGGCGAGCACGAGCGGGGTCATGCCGGTATCGGTCGTGACGTTCGGTCGTGCGCCCGCATCGAGGAGCAGGGCGGTGGTCACGGCATCACCGCGGTACGCCGCCCAGTGCAGCGCAGTGCTGCCATCCGGCTGCGCCGCGTTCACATCCGCGTGCTGGCCGAGCAGCGTGCGCAGGCGCGCTGCGTCCTGCTGCATGACTGCATCTGCCAGGGGACTCGCCGCGGTCGAGCTGGCCGCCGCGGCACAGGGGGGCAGGGCGAGCGGCGCGAGGCAGGCGAGCAGCACGAGGCGGGCGAGCAGCGCGCCGCGGGCGAGCAGCGCGCCGCAGAAACGCGCCGGCATCATCACCTCAGAACCGCCGTCCCACCGGCTGCCCATTGACCTTCACCTGCAGCATGCTGCCGCCGTTCGTACCATCCTTCAGCGGATGAATGGTCATCTCGATGGCATCGCCTTCTTTGATGGTGGTGCGCTTCCAGCCCGCGCGGTGCAGCCCGTTCGGGCTGCCGCCCTCGATCGACCATTCGGTGGTTTTGCCGGTGCTCGGATCCTTCACCAGCACCTGCACCCAGATGTGCGGATTGGTCCATTGCACTTGTTTGACTGTGCCGATCAGTGTCTTGGTCGTTTGCGTATCGAAGGTCGCGAAGGAGTGATGAGCGGATGCGGCCCCGAGCCACGTGGACCCTAGCAGCGCGAGGCTCATGGTAAGAACTCTTCTGGACATGTAGCCGCTCTCCGCTTGACTCGAGCTCAAACGCCCACCAGGCGTCCGGTGCTGTCGCCGAAGTGATCCAGGTGTACGTCGAACATATCGCAGATGCTGAGCAGCAGGTTGCCCGTCGGTACGGTCTTGTCCGGATAGAACGCGAGATACCGATCGCCTTTGAGCCGCCCCGAGGCCCCGCCGACCAGCACGTGCGGGACGTCGTAGTGGATATGCTGGTTGGAATCGCCCATGTTGGACCCGTAGAGAAGGAGCGAGTGATCGAGGAGCGTGCCATCGCCCTCCTTGATCCCCGCGAGCTTCTGCACCAGATAGCCGAACATCTCCACGTGGTAGCGGTTGAGCTTGGCGTACACGGCGATCTGGCCCGGGTCCTCCCCGTGATGCGAGCCCAGGTGAAAGCTGATCGTGGTGCCGCTTTCGGGATAGACGCGCCCCGTGAGGTCGCGGGCGAACAGCATGGTGCCGACCCGCGTGATGTCCGCCTGGAAGGCGAGCGCGAGCAGATCGAACTGGATCTGCACGTGCTCGTGGAAGGACTCGGGCACGCCGGTGGGCTCAGGGATGCCTGGCACTTTCTCCGAGGCGTGCGCGGCGATGGCAATGCGCCGCTCGATCTCGCGCACGTCATCGAGGTACTGCTCCAGGCGCACCCGGTCGGTATGAGGTACCTCCGGCATCAGCTCGTTGATGCTTCCCGTCACCGAGTCGAGGATGCTCGCCTCGCGGTCGCGACGCTGCAGCCGCACGGCCGGCGAGCTGCCATCGCCGAACATGCGCTCGAATACGGTCTGCGGATCGATCTCCATCGGCAGCGGCTGGGTGGGCGATGCCCAGGAGATCGTGTTGGTGTACACGCAGCTGTAGCCCTCCCCGCAGCTGCTCGAGTTAGCGCCCGGGTCCTCCACCGCGAGCTGCAGGGACGAGAGCAAGGTGTCGCGGCCGATCTGGCTCGCAATCACCTGGTCGACCGAGGTGCCGACGAGAATGTCCGGGCCTGCGGTCTTCTTCGGCTTCACGGCCGTGAGGTACGCGGCGGCGACGAAGTGGTCCGCCCCCGTGACCCCCGGCGGATTCTCGGAGGACTGCGACCACAGTCCACCGGTCAGGGTCGTGTACTTGCGGAAGGGCTGCAGCGGCTCGTAGACGTACGGGAAGTCAAATCCGGGTGCGCTCGACTTTGGATTCCAGTAACCCGGAGCCACTCCGTGCGGGATGAACACGCCCACGAATCGGGTCGGCAGCAGCTTGCCCGCGGCCCTGTTCGCGCCGCGCGCAGGCACCATCGACTCGAGGAACGGCAGCGCGAGCGTGGTACCGAGCCCCTTGAGAAAGGTGCGGCGGGGGAGGGCACGATTGGTGATGAACGGCATGATCGGTCTCCTCCCCTCAGTCCGGGGAGCGCCCGCTTTGCGAGGGGCTGGATGCGACGAGTCTCGAGGATGGGTCATCGCGTGTCGCGGCCGTCTTCTGGCTCGCAGCGCTTCCCAAGGTCGCATTCATCCGGAACTGATCGCTCATTGCGATGGCCTCGATGAGGTCCCGCAGGCGGTATCGGCCACCCGAGGTTTCCTGCAGCACCCGGCGCACGAGCGGCATGTCGTAGTACTCGACCCCGCGGCCGAGAGCGTACGTCATCAGGTTCTCGATGACGTTGCGCACGTATTGATCCTGATGACGCAGCACGAATGCGCGCACGCCCGCCGGACCGTCGACGATCCCGCCGTCATAGAGTGTGCTGTGGGGATCGATCGGCGTACCTCCCTCGTCGGTGCGGAAGTGGCCGATGGCATCGAAAGGCTCGAGCGCGAAGCCGATAGGGTCCATGAACTTGTGACAGCTCGCGCACGCGGGATTCGCCCGGTGCTGCTCCATCAGCTGCCGCAGCGTCAGCGCGCGCGCGTTGCCTGCCGGATCGACCTTGGTGGGCTTGAGCTGCGGGACCACTGCCGGCGGGTCCGGCGGCGGGGAGCCGAGGAGCGTCTTCAGCACCCATTTGCCGCGGACCGTGGGCGATGTGCGGTCCGGGTGCGAGGTGATGGCGAGGATGCCACCCTTGCCGAGGAGCCCCCAGCGATCGCTCTGAGAGTCGTCGAGCACGACCCGGCGGAAGTCGCTGCCCTGTACGCCCGGGATGCCGTAGAGGATCGCGAGCCGGTCGTTGATGAACGTGTACTTGGCCGTGAGCAGGTCGAGGACGCTGCGATCCTCGTCGAGGATGCTGGTGAAGAGCAGCTCCACCTCGCGCCGCTCGGCCTGGCGCAGGTTGTCGTCGAAATCGGGGTAGCTGTCCACGACCGGATCGAAGGCGGCGAGCGCGCGCAGCCCGAGCCACTGATCCGCGAAATTCGTCGTGAGTGCCGCGGCACGCGGGTCGGCGAGCATTCGGCCGACCTGCTCGCGCAGCACCCGGTCCTGATGCAAATCCCCCTTCTCGGCCAGTGAGAGCAGCTCATCGTCCGGGATGCTGCTCCAGAGGAAGAACGACAGACGCGAGGCGAGATCGAGATCGCTCACGGTATAGGGCGTGCCAGCGGGCAGGCCGCGCGGCGCGGACTCGATCCGAAAGATGAATTTCGGATCGGCAAGCATGCGCTGTAGGAGCGTCTCGATGCCCTGCTCGAATGTGCCTGCCTGCCGGCCGAGCCCGTAGAACTTCATGAGCGTCGCGATGTCCTCGGACGTGGCGAAGCCCCGATAAGCGCGGCGCGCCAGCGTCGTGGCAATGCTGCGCGCGCACGGCTCCTCATCGCTCTGGCTCTTGGGGTAGCAGAGGAGGATTCGCTCCCGGCTCGGCGAGTCTTTGGCTTCCGTGCCGGCAACCGGGCCATCGATTCTCACTCGCCCGATGTGGGGATAGAAAGTGAAGCCCGGAATTCCGCCGGTCTCGATGGTGCTGCGGTCGAAGTGGCGGTTCAGATCGAGGCCCGGCGCATAGTCGGTCGCGAGGAAAGTCACCCCCACGCGGTGCGGGCCCGCCGTCATCGGCACCTTGACATCGATCGTGCGCAACTGACCCGCCTCCGGGTCGGCTTCAGGGTCGTCCCCCGAGTCGGACGGCGCGGCAACGGGCTTCGCGGCCGCTTTCTGGCCCGGCCTCAGGGCGGCGGGGTCCCCGATGAAACGGGTGACGTGCAGCGCCTTGTCCCAGTCGATCTTGGCGATCCGCTTGTCGTCCACGTAGACGAGCAGCTGCTCGGCGCTCACCTCGCCGAAGGGGCGGAAATTGCCCATGTTGCCGAGATTCACCGAGTAGATGCGCAGCGTGTAAGTCCCGTCGGCCGGGAAGTCGTGTCGGATCAGCAGCCCGCCACGCGTGCCGAAGGGCAGCCCGCTCACCTGATAGCGCTGGGTGGTATCGGCGGGGACGGAGTACGTCACCTGAGTCGGCGAGGTGGCCGTGCCGAGCGCGAGGCCGCTGATGTGCGAGGCGGCCGACAGATAAGCCTCGAGCAGCGAGGGGGAGAGCGTGAGCGTCCCGGCCTGATTGTCGAATCCGCGGCTCGAGTCATCGGTCGGCAGGATCTTCGAGGCATCGACATCGAGCCCCAGCAGGTCGCGAATGGCGTTCTGATATTCGCTGCGGTTGAGCCGATGCAGACGCGGCATCGCGTAGTGCGGCTGCGCATGGCCGTCGATCTGACTCTCGAGATTCGTCGCCAAGGCGCGCACCTCATCCCACGCGGGGCGCGGCTTGCCGGCGGGGGGCATCATGCCGGAGCGCAGCTTCACCAGCATGTGCTCGGCGGTCTCGGTGCTCTCGTAGGGCTTGCTGGGGTCGAAGGTCTCGAACTCGACACCGCCCGCCCAATCAACAAAGTTGTGACAGGTGCGGCAGTACTTGTCGAGCAGATGCTGCTCCGCAGCATTCGTCAGGGACGGACCTGCGGCTCTCGCCTGTAGCGCCCCTGAGGCGAGCAACAGGAGAACGATGCCGCTCCGGGTCCATGCCGGGGCGCGATGTGCTTGTTCCCCCTCCAAATATCTCAACTTGCTGCCTTGTGAAGTGCGCGGTGAGACGCGGCTTCAGACGGTCGTTGCGGGCCCCCTGGACACGGTCGGCGAGCCGACCACAGGTATCGATTTACCTCGCCGTCAAGGACCAATTGAGATTACAACAACTCCTTGCGGTAAAGCGATTCTCACCGGGACAAACGCCCTGTACGATCCGCGAGCCGCGCGGCTGCAAACGCTGGACCTCGCGGCAGAGGGGGCTCATGTCCGGCTGGATCGGGATCCGTAGCAAGCCCTGCGCTTGCCTTGCCGCAACCGCAGTTGCGGGGTGGCTCTGCAGCTGGGCCGCCATCGCCGCCGATGCGCCCTCGACGCAAGGGGCCGCTTCCTCGAGCGCCGTTCCAGGCGCCATTCCCGGCGCCGCTGCGAGCGCCTCCAGCTCGACCGCACGGCCTGCCCCCGGCTCCGCCCGCGCGGGATCGGGACCACCCCGCATCCGAACATTGTTCAATAGTGGCGATCCGACGCTTGCGCTCACGCCCCCGCTCGGGGGCTCCCGGGCCGCTCCCCCGGGCTCGGCGCCACCCAATCCCGATCCGCACGACCTCGAAGGGGTATGGCAGGTGCAGGGCTACGAATACCTGCTCGGTCCGGAGCCTGGGGTGCCCCCGCCGCTCAAGCCGCAGTACATGAAGCTCCTCGAGCGGCGCATCCGCGCCAAGAACCGTGGCACGCCCGAGGCGGATACCGAAACGCAGTGCCTCGGACACGGTATGCCGCGCGTCATGGAGAGCCCCTATCCGATCGAGATCGTGCAGACGCCCGGGCGCATCACCTTCCTGCACGAGGTCGCGCACGAGCTGCGCACGATCTACATGAACCGCCCCCATCCGCCCCATCCACGCGTCAGCTTCAACGGCGACTCCGTCGGGCACTGGGAGGGCGACACGCTGGTCGTCGATACGATCGCGATCGATCCGCGCTCATTCATCGATGATGAGGGCAGCTCGCACTCCGGGAAGGAACACGTGATCGAGCGCTATCGCAAGATCGACGGGGGCGCGGAGATCGAGCTCACCATCACCGTCGAGGATCCCGTGACGCTCGAGCATCCCTACAGCTATAAGCGCATCTATCACTGGCGCCCGGACATCAGGCTTCAGGAGTACGTCTGCGAGGAGAACAATCGCAACGCGCCCGTCAATGGCGTCACGGTGGCGAAATGAGCCGGGTGGCTTGGCTGTTCGCAGGGCTTGTGGCGATGGCCGGCGTCGTGCATGCGGATCCACCGCCCGATGCGGCGCCGGGGCAGCCCGATCTTACGGGCGTTTGGTTCATCATCAATCCGCCGCACGCATTGCGAACGGCCGATGGGTCGCTGCCGCCGCTCACGCCGAGCGCACGCCAGATCTACGAACGGCACCTGGCCGAGGCCAAGCGAGGCGATCGCGCCGCCTTCGACGGCACGTACCGCTGCCTGCCCCCGGGCCTGCCGCGATTGATGTTGAGCAAAGCGCCGTTCGAGATCCTGCAGCGTCCGAAGGTGGTCTACTTCGTCTCCGAGGACAACCGGCTGCCACGTCGAGCGTACCTGAACGAGAAGCTGCCGGACGATCCCGACCCCGCCTGGCTCGGCTACTCGGTCGGACGCTGGGAAGGCGATACGCTCGTCGTCGACAGTGCGGGTTTCAATGACGAGACGCTGCTCGATGAGGCGGGTCTGCCGCATTCCGAGCAGCTGCATCTCACGGAGCGCTACCGGCTGAGCCACGACGGCCAGCATCTGGCCGCCGAGTTCACGATCGAGGATCCCAAGGACTACACCCGGCCCTGGAGCGTCAGGGCGCAGTACGTGCGGCGAGCGGGATACGAAATCCCGGCGGAGATCTGCATGGACGATCCGGCCAGGCGCGCCGCGGCGATGAAGGCAACGGAAGCGGCAGTGAAGTAAGCCGGTGCAGCTGTTCCGGCACCGAGAATCTGCTCGTCCGCGGCCCGCTGCGGCAATGACGAAGTCTTAATCGCGAAGGCTTTGCAACAACTGCTAGAGTTCGCGCCGCGCCAGGGCAAGCCCGGCAGCCATGCAGCGCGCAAGCGCGGCTCACCGGTCCGCGGTCCCTGCAGGTCACCTCATTGCAACCTCGAAGGAGCCCGTATGAAGAAGGTAGTGCTTGCTATCGTCGCCGCTGGAACGCTCATCGGTACCGCAGCCGTCGCCGACCCTGTCCACGACTGGCATGATCTGGACAAGGTCCACGATCACGTCGTCGAGGCCATCCACGAGTTGGAGCGAGCGCGGGCGGCGAATCACTATGATATGGCAGGTCATGGCGTCAAGGCTGAAGAGGCCCTGCGACACGCCGAGCGCGAGCTGCACGAGGCCATCGAGGCGGCCAAAGCAGCGCATTGAGTTAGTCGATCGTGCCGGGCGATGCGCGTGCGCGCATCGCCCGGACGCCCACCCCGGGCTGCTTCTCTACACGCTGCGGTAATCGCTGCGCTTGACTCGCCGATGCTCGATCTCCCGCGGGTAGATCCCGCAGCTGAGCACCATGCGCTCGTACGCGGCACGCGCGGGCGGGATCGGCGCCTCCACCGTCGGTGTGGATGCCATGATGGCATCGAAGCGCTCCTGCATGCCCGGCTTGAACTCCGGGTGGCTGAGGATGAAGAGGTCGTTGTTGACGACTCCGTTGAGCACACGCTCGCCTGCCTCGAGCGGATCCATGGCCGCGGAACCGAAGCGCCGCGCGCCGGGCGGCATATGCTTGGCACGGTACGGATTGTCCTCGCCGCTGCCGACGTAGTTGTCCGTGTTGACTCCGCCGGGACAGAAGACCGAGGTGCCGATGGTGGTGGTCTCGAGCTCGACCCGCAGCGCCTCCATGATTCCCACCGCCGCGATCTTGGTGGACGTGTAGACCCCGGCGTTGACCCCCGGCAGCAGTCCTCCCATCGAGGCCGTCGTCACGAAATGTCCGCCCTCGCCGTGCTCGAGCATGTGCGGCAGGCACACGGCCACGCTGTTGTAGATGGCGGTGAAGTTGACCGCGACGGCGTTGTCCCACTCCTCGAACTTGGCCTGGCTCGCCTCGCGCAGGGTCTTGACCCCCGCATTATTGACGACCAGGTGCAGCTTGCCGTAGTGCGCCTTGATCTGCTCGAGCAGGCTCTTCCACCCGTCGCGATCGGTCACGTCGTGCTTGACGGCGAGCACTCC
The DNA here is from genome assembly GCA_035504015.1 of Steroidobacteraceae bacterium. GTDB lineage: Bacteria > Pseudomonadota > Gammaproteobacteria > Steroidobacterales > Steroidobacteraceae > JASHUC01. Next base: position 1,337 of record DATJSR010000035.1, on the reverse strand, counting down.
AGCATTGCCTGGTTTGAACAGCGGCAAGGCTGCCTGCAGCCGCTCCTCGTTGCGATAGCCGATGACCACCTTCATGCCCGCATTGGATGCCGCTCGCGCGATCCCCAAGCCGATGCCATCGGAGGCCGCCGAGATGTAGGCGACCTTGCCCTTCAATTCCTTGAGCGGCGGTGGCTGGGAAACCGTCGGCTCCGGCGGCGGCATCGGCGGGCGTGCTGTCGCAGGACGGGCGCTTGGCGCGGATGGCGCACTCTGTGCGGCGGCATGGCGGGCGAGACCGAGCGAGGCGAGCAGGCCGCCCGCGCCGAGTGCCGCGCCGCCGAGAAACTCACGCCTGCCCAGCGCAGCTGAGCCCACGACTGGCAGGGAGGGGTCGAGCACGCCGGGCTCGGTGGGGTTCTTCGAATGACTCATCTTGGACAGCCTCACAGGGTCACGCTGCGGAACGACTTACGCGGCTTGCGCCGGTGAGCGATCTCGCGCTTGTAGATCCCGCAATGCAGGACGCGGGCTTCGCCGCGAACCCGCGCCTCCGGGGGTGGCGTGGCCTCGACCGGCTCGGATATCAGCATCGCCTCGAAGCGCTGCTGCGTGCCCGGCATGTATTCAGGGTGCGTGAGAATGAAGAGATCGTTGTTGATCACCCCGTTCAGCACACGCTCACCGGCCTCGAGCGGATCCATGCCGGGCGGGGGGCCCTTGAAGCGCGGCAGCCCTTTCGGAGGTGCCGGACCGCGAAAGGGGTTCTCTTTTCCGGTGCCGAGGTAGTTATCCGTGTTGACCCCGCCCGGGCAGAACGCAGAGGTGCCAACCGTGGTGCCCTCGAGCTCCACGCGTAACGCCTCGATGAGGCCCACGGCGGCGATCTTGGTGGCCGTATAGACCCCGAGAGGACCGCCCGGCAGCAGCCCGCTCATCGAGGAGGTCACCACGATGTGCGAGCCCTCACCATGCTCGAGCATGTGTGGCAGGCACACCGCCACGCTGTTGTAGGTGGCCGTGTAGTTGACCGCGACCGCGTTGTCCCAGTCGGCGTATGACACCTCGCTGACACGTGCCCAGGTCTTCACCCCCGCGTTGTTGACGACCAAATGCAGGCGGCCGTACTGGTGCTTGACCTGCTCGAGCACTCGAGCCCAGCCGTCGCGGTCCGTGACATCGTGTTTGATCGGCAGCACACCGGCATTGCCTCTTTTGAAGAGCGGCAGTGCGGCCTTGAGGCGCTCCTCGTTGCGGTAGCCGATGCATACCTTCATCCCGGCAGCGGACGCGGCGCGCGCGATGCCGAGGCCGATACCGTCGGAGGCGGCCGTGATATAGGCCACTTTGCCCTTGAG
>DATJSR010000034.1:0-3315 GCA_035504015.1 Steroidobacteraceae bacterium | reverse complement strand
CAAAGGCTACGGGCGCACCGATGCGGTCGCCGCGCGGCCGCTCAAGCCATACGAGGACGAGCTGCAGGGCGTCTCGGCATTCATCGCCGGGGCCTACCAGAGCCTGATGCAGACCTACGTGCCGGATTGACGCGCGCCGCTCTGCCGCGGTGCGCGCTCACAGAAGGGGGAATCGGATCATGAAGCGGACCAGCGCGCGCGGGCTGCTGAGCAGCAAGCTCGTCGTGCCCCTCGCGTGGGTGCTCCTCCTCGGGCTGACGGGGAATCCGGCGGGCGCCGCCTGGCTCGGTACCTGGGGCGCGGCACCACAGCCACCCGGGGGTTTCGGGCCACCCACGGCTTCGTTCTCGAATCAGACGATTCGCCAGATCGTGCGCCTCTCGGCGGGGGGTGATCGGGTGCGCATCCGCTTCACCAACGAGTACGGCACCAAGCCTCTGCTCATCGGTGCGGCGAGTGTTGCACGCGTCACGGCCTCCGGTGCCGTAGAGCCAGGCAGCGAGCGCAGAATTCTCTTCGGCGGCAAACCGAGCGTGATCATTCCCGCCGGTGCGCCCTGGGTCAGCGACTCCGTGGATCTGCCCGTGAGCGCACTCTCGAGCTTGTCGATCAGTATCTATCTGCCGGAGGACACCGGTCCGTGTACCTGTCATGCGGTTGGCATGCAGACGGCCGAGATCTCTCCTGCGGGGGATTACACGACTCGCCGCTTCGAGCCGCAGCGCACCGTGCAGGCGCGCGCTTTTCTCTCGGGCATCGAGGCGGAGCGTCACGGCGCTACCCACGCCATCGTCGTGCTCGGAGATTCGATTTCCGACGGCGTGGGCTCCACCCTCAACGCCAACCGACGCTGGCCGGACCTGCTCGCCCAGCGGCTTGCGGCACGCAAGGGCGCTGAGAGCTGGGGCGTCGTGAACATGGGCATCAGCGGCAACCGCGTGCTCGACGATGGCGCGGGCGTGAGCGCACTCGCGCGTCTGGATCGGGATGTGCTCTCGGTTCCCGGGGTCTCCCATCTCATCGTCTTCGAGGGCGTTAACGATCTGGGTCTTTCCTATGGCCACCCGCAGGGACCGATGGCCGCGTTCTTCCGCACCCTGGTGCCGGCGCACCCGGCGACGGCCGAGCGCGTGATCGCGGGCTATCGGCAGATCATCGAGCGGGCGCACGCGCACGGCATCAAGGTGCTGGGCGCGACCATCGCTCCCTATCAGGGGGCGGTGTATTACTCGCCCGAGGGTGAGGCGCAGCGTGCGGCAATCAATCAATGGATCCGCACGAGCGGTGCCTTCGATGGCGTGCTGGATTTTGACGCCGTGCTGCGCGATCCCCACGATCCCACGCAGATGGCGAGCGCCTTGCAGGCAGGCGATCACCTGCACGGCAGCGACGCGGGCTACGAGGCCCTCGCCAACTCGATCGACCTGCAGCTCTTTCGCTGAGCCTCGAGCAGCCCGATCCGCCGCCTCAAGGCGCCGGGTCGATGAACCAGAGCTCGAGTGATCCTGGCACCAGCGGCGGCCGCCGCGCTCGACCTGCGGGGGTGGCGCCGGCCGTTGCGGCTGTGCTCGCTGCGCTGGTGGAGGGCGTGGCGATCTGCGCTGCGGCCAGGTAGATACGTCCCGTGCGCGGATCGAGCGCCATGGTGCGACCGGTCACGGCCGCTTGAATGTTGCCCAGGAAGAGGAAGCGGCTCGGGGTGCGCTCCTCGATGACCGAGATCGTGCCGTCGCGGCCGTTGGAGCTGAAGACGAGCTTGCGCTGCGGGTCGAAGGCGGCGGCATCGGTGCCGCGTCCGATCGGCAGCCGGGCAATGATCGCGCCGCTGTCGGCATCGACGGCGAGCAGTACCTCGTTGACGCAGCTGACGAAGACACGCCGGGAGTGCGCATCGAGCGCGAGTCCATGGGGACTCACACAGCCCGCCAGCGGCCAGCGGGCATCGATGACATTGCTGGCGGTGTCGATGCGCACGAGCTCGCGACGCTCGGCGCCGTTGACGTAGAGCTTGCCGCCTGCGGCACCTGCGTACTCGAGATCGCCTCCGACGTGAATCGTGGCGACGACCCGATCGCTGCGTGGATCGATGACGCTCACCGTGCTCGGCTCGCCGTTGATCACGAACACGTGGCCGCTCGAGGGATCGAAGGCAATGGCATCGGACCCAGGCTCGGTGGCAATGAGGTGCTCGACGTGCAGGCTTCTCAGATCGAACGAGCCTGCACGCCCCGCGCGCCCATCATCGGTATAGCCACGTCCTGCCGCCGTTGCGATCGCAATCCCGTGGGTGCCACCGGCAAAGCCTGTGACCTCACCGACGCGGGCGCCGCTGTCTCCGTCCACGACCGTCACCCGATCGCCATGCGCGACGTACACACGTCGGGAATCAGGATCGAAGACCACGTAATCCCAGCGATCCGGCGCACCGAGCGCCACCTTGCGCGTGACGTGATACGCAGCTGCCGCACCCACCGGCGCCGGCGCCGCCTGCTCGGCAGCTCGCATCGGGCCATACGATGTGAGGAGCGCCGCCACGGCCATGAGCAGCGCACAACGCCTGGCAGTGCGGAAGTCACGGCGGATGCTCACGAGTGCCTTCGGTGTCTCATTGCGCGCGATAGGCCACACGGTCGCCGCGAAACGTGCAGAACCAGAGTGTGGACCCGACCTGCACCGTACTCGTGGCGTCATCGAACGCGGCAAGACCGGGCTCGCGCAGCACCTCGCGTGTGGTCATGGTACGCGGATCGAGCAGGGCGGTCTCCCAGCCGTGACGGCTGCCGGGGGTCAAGGTCTGCATTGTCAGAAATTGCCCCGTGACGAAGATCTTGCCATCGGGTGCCCAGCGCAGATTGTCCGGGTGGAAGTCCACCTTGACACTGGTGGCGCCGGCATGGCCCGAGAGCGGCACCCGGTAGATCTCGCTGCTGCCGTAGGCGTTGACATAGAGAAAGCGTCCATCGGCTGAGGCCACGATGCCGTTGTCGCCCGCGAAGCGGCTGCCGGGCACCTCGCTGAAGCCTGCCCCCGGCTTCCACAGGTACACCGCGCCCTGCCGCTCGCCGCTCATCAGATGCTGAAAGCTCTGCGCGTCGCGCGTATCCAGGAACTTGGTGACTGCAAAAGCGCCGTGGGGCAGGTGAGCGACCGCATTGCCGCTTGCGCCCTCGGGCAGGATGGCGCAACCGATCCATTGCGCGGCGGCCTGCGCCGGGTGCAGTCGAAAGACTTCGACCGATTCACGACCGCCGTGGTTCACCGCATAAAGCAGGGCGCTGTCGCCGGCACCCGCGACCGCATCGAGGCCGTGCGTCA
>DATJSR010000033.1:0-5840 GCA_035504015.1 Steroidobacteraceae bacterium | reverse complement strand
GGGCTACGATGAGATCAACCTCAATTGCGGCTGCCCGAGCGAGCGGGTGGCGAGCGGCGCATTCGGTGCCTGCCTCATGCGCGAGCCGGAGCGCGTGGCGGAGAGCGTCGCCCGCATGCGCGCGGCCGTGCGACTGCCGGTAACGGTCAAGATGCGGATCGGGGTCGTGGAGGGCGGGGCCACCGGGGCGGCTCGCGGCGACGTCACGAGCTTCGACGAGCTTGACCGTGAGGCGCTCGCAGGATTCGTGCGCGGGGTGCGCGCTGCGGGCTGCAGCGCCGTCATCGTGCACGCACGCAAGGCGGTGCTGGGCGGGCTGTCGCCCCACGAGAACCGCACCATCCCGCCATTGCGCTACGACGTGGTGCGTGATCTCAAGCGCCAGTTCCCCGAGCTGCCCCTCGTTCTCAATGGCGGCCTGCGCCAGCCGGGCGCCGTGCTCGAGGCGCTGGGCTGGTGCGAGGGTGTGATGCTCGGCCGCGAGGCCTACCACCGCCCGATGCTGCTGTGGGAGCTGCATCAGGCGTTGCATGGGCAGGGCTCCACCGGAGCTGATCGGGCGCAGCTGCTCGAGCGCATGGCCGCCTATGCGGAGCGGCAGCTCGCCGCGGGCGAGCGCCTCCCGGCCATCACCCGTCACATGCTGGGTCTCTACGCCGGTGAGCCGGGAGCACGCGATTACCGGCGCTTGTTGAGTGAGGGCGCGCGCTGCGCGGGCGCGGGAGCGCGGCTGCTGCGCGAGGCGGCTGCGCGGCTCAGCGTGGGCGCTTGCCTTGCTTGAATCGCCGCGGGCCCGGAGCCGTCGCGGCCGGGCGACTCTGCTAGCGGCTCCGGAGCAGTCGCGTATAATCAATCGTCCATGCCTCCGAAGGCGCGCTACGAGGGACGCAATGGCGCGGCGTTGCCATCTCGCTCCATGGGAAAAGACATCGAGCTTGCCATCCTGTTTGCCGATGTAGTCGGCTCGACTCGACTCTATGAGCTCATGGGCGACCTGCGGGCCCGCGATATGGTCGCCATCTGCATCGATGTGATGCGCAATGCCACGGAGCAGAACCAGGGCACGGTCATCAAAACCATGGGCGATGAGATCATGGCGAGCTTTCCCAGCGCCGATCTCGCCCTCAATGCCGCCGCTCAGATGCAGCAGCAGATCTCGCGTCATTCGCAGCTGCAGCTGGAGATCCAGCCGGTCGCGATCCGCATCGGCTGCCATTTCGGGCCCGTAGTCCTCGAGAACCGCGACGTCTTCGGCTCCACCGTCCACACGGCCAATCGCATGACGAGCCAGGCCAAGGCCGGCCAGATCATGACCACCTTTGCGATGGTTGAAAGGCTCTCACCTCAGTGGCGAGCGGCGGTCCGCCAGGTCGACATCGCCACGCTCAAGGGCCAGGGAAGCGAGATCGCCCTTTACGAGGTACTCTGGCAGACCGAGGACGTGACCAGCATGATCCCCTCGATCGCCATGGCCGCCAAGGCGGGGCCGGCCCTGCGCATGCGCCTGCGCTATCAGGATCGGGACATCCTTCTCGACGATTCTCACCCGAGCGTCGCGATCGGCCGCGCCGAGGACAACGACGTGGTCGTCAAGGGCAACCTCATCTCGCGCATCCACGCGCGCATCGAGGTCAATCGCCACAAGTTCGTGCTCATCGATCAGAGCACCAACGGAACCTTCGTGCGCACGGAGGAGGGCGAGGAGGCCTTCGTTCGGCGCGACAGCCTGCAAATCAAGGGCAAGGGCATGATCGGGCTGGGCAAGCTGCCCGAGCAGGACTCGCCCGAGACGATCCGCTTCTTCTGCGAGGAGGGTTGAGCCGGGCCGATCGGCCTTCGCGAGCGGCCGGCTGCGCTGCTGCGGGGATCGCCGCCGCCTTCTCAGCTGCGCAGTCGCGCCTCCACGGCATCCAGCTCCCGCAGCATCGCCGTGGGCATGCGCTCGCCGTATTGTGCGAAGTACTGGCGCATGTCGGTGGCCTCCTTGCGCCACTGGGCCGGGTCGACGGTGAGCAGCTCGCGCAGCGCATCCGCGCTCAGCTGCAGGCCGCGGGTGTTGAGATCCTCGGGGCGCGGCAGCCAGCCGATCGGAGAGTCCGTGGCCTCGAGATTGCCGGCCGCCCGCTCCAGCATCCAGGCGATGACGCGCAGATTGTCGCCGAAGCCCGGCCACAGGAAGCGGCCCTGCGCATCGCGACGGAACCAATTCACGTGGAAGATGCGCGGCGGACGAGCGAGCTTGCCGCCGACGCTGAGCCAATGCTTCCAGTAATCGGCAAAGTTGTACCCACAGAAGGGTTGCATGGCCATGGGATCGCGCCGGACCACGCCGACCTGACCGGTCGCCGCGGCCGTGGTCTCAGAGGCTACCGAGGCGGCGACCAGCACGCCGTGGGCCCAGTTGCGTGCCTCGTAGACGAGGGGTGCCACCTCGCGCCGCCGGCCGCCGAACACGAGCGCCGTGATCGGCACCCCGCGCGGATCCTCCGAATGCGGTGAGTAGCTCGGATTGCGCTGTGCGGAGACGGTGAAGCGTGAGTTGGGATGCGCAGCGGGCCCGCGCGAGGGGTCGTACGGGCGTCCCTGCCAATCGATCACGGGGGTGCCGCTCTTCAGGCCCTCCCACCACGGCTGGTTGTCGGCCGTCAGTGCCACATTGGTGAAGAGCGTGTCCCGGCGGATCATCTCGTAGGCGTTGCGGTTGGTCTCTGGATTGGTGCCCGGGACCACACCGAAATAGCCCGCCTCGGGGTTGATGGCCCACAGTCGCCCGTCGGGACCGGGATGCAGCCAGGCAATGTCATCGCCGACCGTGAACACCTTCCAGCCCGGCATCGTCTCCGGGGGGATCAGCATCGCCAGATTGGTCTTGCCGCAAGCCGAGGGGAACGCCGCTGCCACGTAGTGGGTGTCCCCGCGCGGGCTTTGCAGTCCCACGATGAGCATGTGCTCGGCCAGCCACCCTTCGGTGCGCGCCTGGTAGCTCGCAATGCGCAGCGCGTGACATTTCTTGCCGAGAAGGGCGTTGCCGCCGTAGCCCGAGCCGAAACTCTCGATCGAGAGCTCCTCGGGGAAATGCATGATGAAGCGGCGCTGCGGATCGAGCTCGCCGATGGAGTGCAGGCCTTTCACGAACTGCTCGGTGCGCGCGATGCGCTCGAGCGCCGGACGCCCGATGCGCGTCATGATCGCCATGTTGAGCACCACGTAGGCGCTGTCGGTGATCTCCACGCCGCAGCGCGCGTACGGCGAGTCGAGCGGGCCCATGCAGTAGGGCACCACGTACAGCGTGCGACCGCGCATGCAGCCGCTGAACAGCGCGCGCATCTTGGCGTGCGCCTCATCGGGTGCCATCCAGTTGTTGTTGGGCCCCGCATCCGCCTGCGAACGGGTGCACACGTAAGTCAGATGCTCGACCCGGGCCACATCGCTCGGATTGGAGCGGGCGAGGTGACAGCCCGGGAAATGCTGCGCGTTGAGTGCGAGCAGCTCGCCGCTTTGTTGCAGCTGCTGTGTCAGCTCGCGCAGCTCCCCGGCCGAGCCCTCGCACCAGTGCACGCGTGCCGGCTGCGTCAGCCGACCAACCGACTCGACCCACTCTCCTACCGCCCGACTGAGTTGGGGGAGGTCGATGATCGCGTGCGGTGCGGTGGCCATGGGTCGGATCCTGTTCTCTTCGCCCGGAACTAAAAATTATAGTCTGACTGCACCATTGACCGACACGATTGCGGTGCATCCGCCCCGCGCTGGCGCCGCTCAGGGCCTGTGCTCGGCCGTCACGTCCACGGCTCGGACGCCCTGGGTCCCTCGGGCGCCGCCCAGTTTGCCCAGCAACGGTGCAGCCGATGCTGCTGCACCGCACGGGCCGCCCTCGCTCGCCCTGCTGGCCCCCGGCAAAGTCGCATTCGCGGTCAATGCCGCGAGGTACGCGAGCGCTCCTCGGAGGCTCTCGCATGGCATGCTTGCTAACGGGGACGACCGGTTTTCGACCGCCCGCAGAATTGGGAAAAAGGCATGCTCTCCCTCGACGAGCTCTTCGATACCGATGGCCCCTTGGGGCGTGTGCTGCCGGATTTCCGCCGTCGCGAGTCACAAGTACGGATGGCCTCCCGGGTCGCCGCGGCCTTGGAGTCGCGCGAGCAGTTGGTGGTCGAGGCCGGCACGGGCACCGGCAAGACCTTCGCGTACCTGGTGCCGGCGTTGCTGTGCGGCGGGCGCGTGATCATCTCCACCGGCACCCGCACGCTGCAGGACCAGCTCTTTGCCAAGGATCTGCCGCTCGTCGCAGCGGCCCTCGGCCGTCCCGCCAAGGTCACGCTGCTCAAAGGGCGGGGCAACTACCTGTGCCGCCATCGTCTCTCGCTCGCCCTCGGGCAGCTCAGCCTGCCGGTGGGCGAGACTCGCCGTGAGCCGTGGCTTGCACGCATCGAGCGCTGGTCTCGCACCACGCGCACCGGCGATCTGGCGGAGATTCCCGGTCTGTCCGATACCCATCCTTCGTGGGTGGAGATGACTTCGACGCGCGATAACTGCCTGGGCTCGCGGTGCGAGGAGTTCAGCCGGTGCCATCTGGTGGCGGCACGCCGCGCCGCCCAGGAGTGCGACATCGTCATCGTGAACCACCACCTGCTGCTCGCCGATCTGGCGCTGAAGGAGGAGGGCTTCGGCGACATCCTGGGCAGCGCCGATGCGGTCATCCTCGATGAGGCGCATCAGCTGCCCGACCTCGCCACGATGTTCTTCGGCGCCGATCTCAGTAGTCGCCGTCTCGAGCAATTGCTCGACACGCTCGCGCAGAGCCGCTCAGCCGCGGGTGCCGTGCCGTCGGCGAGCGCGATCGAGCCGGTACGCGCGCTGCTGCAGACGCTGCGGGGTCATTTGCCTGCACGCGCCGGACGGCACGCCTGGCGCGACTGCGCGGGCGCGCTCACCGGCACAACCCTCGAGCTCGCCGAGGCGCTCGAGACGCTGGCGGACGAGCTCGAGCGCGCCGACGAGGAGGACACGGGCGCGCCGGGTGCGGCTGCACTTCGCGAGGCAGCTGCCCAGGCGCGCCAGATCGCCTCGGTGGAGGAGGTTCAAGGGGCTCGCAGCGCGGAATGTCTGACGCGCGGCTTTGCGCTGCATCTGCTGCCTTTCGACATCGCCGAGCGCTTCCGTGCCCACGTGCACGGGCGCAGCTGCGCCTGGATCTTTACCTCCGCGACGCTCTCGGTCGGGGAGGACTTCCGCCACTTCACCACGCGGCTCGGGCTCGAGGAGGCGTCGACGCTGCGCATCGAGAGCCCTTTCGACTACGGGCGGCAGAGCCTTCTGTATCTGCCCCGCGAGCTGCCCGAGCCGGCGGCACCGGATTACCTGGAGCGCATGCTCGCGGCGATGCTGCCGCTCATCGAGGCCTCGGCGGGCGGTGTGTTCGTGCTCTTCACCAGCCATCGGGCGCTCGCCGAGGGCGCCGCGCGGCTGCGTCAGTGCTGGTCGCCCGTCGCTCCCTATCCACTTTATGTACAAGGAGATGCTCCGCGGGAGCATCTGCTGCAGTCGTTTCGCCGGGACGGTAACGCGGTGCTGCTCGGCACCGCGAGCTTCTGGGAGGGCGTGGACGTGAAAGGCTCCGCGCTGCGCCTCGTTATCATCGAGAAGCTGCCGTTCGCCTCCCCGGAGGATCCCTTGGTGAGAGCACGCATCGAGCATCTCGAGACATGCGGGGCCAACGCCTTCCGGGAGTTCCAGCTGCCCGAGGCCGCTCTCGCGCTCAAGCAGGGCGTGGGACGGCTGATCCGCAGCGAGACCGATCACGGCGCCGTCGTGATCTGCGATCGGCGGCTCAGCGAGCGCGC
>DATJSR010000032.1:0-24817 GCA_035504015.1 Steroidobacteraceae bacterium | reverse complement strand
CCACGTGCGCCCCGGTCATGAGGTGAGGCTCAAGGTGCTGCGCGATGGCAAGCCACGCGAGTTCACGCTCACCACGCGCTCGGCGTTCGCCATGCAGATGGCACCCCTCGAATCGCTCGGACCGGAGCTGCTGATGCCGCGTGTGAGGGCGTTCGCTGCATCGCCCGAGATACAGTATTTTCGGGAGCTGGGGGAGGAGACCTCCGGGATGGAGCTCGCCACGCTCACGCCCGCTCTGGGCCGATATTTCGGTACCGATCGCGGCGTGCTGGTGCTGCGCGCTCCAAGCAGCGATGCGTTTCACCTGCAGGATGGGGATGTCATTCTCTCCATCGACGGGCGCGAGCCCCGCAGCGGCGCACATGCCACGCGCATCCTGCGCTCGTACCAGCCGGGCGAGCACATCACGCTGCACGTCCTGCGCGAGAAGCACCCCGTCACGCTCACGGCCACTATGCCGGAGCTGCCGGGCATCCCTGGCGTCCCGCTCACCCCGCCCACGCCGCCGACTCCCGCGACGCCCCCGGCTCCCGGCAGGCCGCCTGCTCCAGCCGAGGACTCGGGAACCCTCTAGACTCGGGCGTCCGTAGGCGCGCCGGCGCCGCAGTGTTCGAGTCGACGTGCAGCGCAGCGATTTTCTCTATGAGCTACCCGCCGAGCTGATCGCACAGGAGCCGCTGCCGCAGCGCTCGGCGAGCCGCCTGTTGGTGCTCGAGCGCGCCGGGCAGGGCGCCACCGATCGACGCGATGCCGGCATGCGCGATCTGCCCGAGCTGCTCGCCCGGGGCGACCTGCTGGTGTTCAACGACACGCGGGTAATCGCGGCGCGGCTGCTCGCAACTAAGCCCAGCGGGGGACGGGTGGAGATCCTCCTGGAGCGCGCGCTCGACTCGCACGCGGCGCTCGTGCAGCTGCGCGCCAGCAAGCCGGTGCGCCCGCCCGTCGAGCTCCTAACCGCCGGCGGCACCGTTCACGTGCTCGGGCGCGAGGGGGATCTGTGGCACGTGCGCTTGCCGCGACCGGCGCTCGAATTCTTCGAGCGCTGGGGCGAGGTGCCGCTGCCGCCCTACATCCGCCGCCCGCCTGCCGCCGCCGATCGCGAGCGTTACCAGAGCGTGCTCGCCCGCGTGGCCGGCGCCGTGGCCGCACCGACGGCGAGTTTGCATTTCGATGCGGCGCTGCTCGCCGCGCTGGCGCGCGCCGGCATCGAGCGCACCTGCATCACGCTGCATGTGGGCGCGGGCACCTTTCAGCCGCTGCGCAGCGAGCGGCTCGAGGAGCACGTCATGCATGCCGAGCAGGTGAGCGTCGGGGCTGCGGCGTGCGAGGCGATCGCCCGCACGCGCGCGCGCGGGGGCCGCGTGATTGCCGTGGGCACGACGGTGGTGCGCGCCCTGGAGAGCGCCGCCGCGGCCGCGGGCAGCGACGCAGCCGCGGCCTCGCTGCCGCAGCCCTGGAGCGGGGAGACGCGTCTGTTCATCGTGCCGGGCTATCGCTTCGCGGTGGTCGACGGCCTCCTCACCAACTTCCATCTCCCTGGCTCGACGCTGCTGATGCTCGTGTGTGCGCTCGCTGGCCGCGAGCGCGTGCTCGCCGCCTATGCGCATGCGGTACGCTCGCGATACCGATTCTTCAGTTACGGAGATGCCATGCTGATCAGGCCCCCGCAGGCACCCTTGCCCGATGCCACTGTCCTTTGAGCTGATCGCCGCCAGCGGCGCGGCGCGCCTCGGACGCCTGACCACGCCGCGCGGTGTCATCGACACGCCGGCCTTCATGCCGGTCGGCACCTACGGCACCGTGAAGGCCATGACGCCCGAGGAGCTCGAGGCTCTCGGTGCGCAGATCGTTCTCGGCAATACCTTCCATCTGATGCTGCGGCCCGGGCCGCAGGTCATCGCCGCGCACGGCGGCTTGCACGGCTTCATGAGCTGGCGCAGGCCGCTGCTCACCGACTCGGGGGGCTTTCAGGTCTTCAGCCTGAAGAGCCTGCGGCGGATCAGCGAGGAAGGGGTGCGCTTTCGCTCACCCCTCGATGGCAGCGAGGTCCATCTCACACCCGAAGCCTCGATGGACGTGCAGCGCGCCCTGGGCTCGGATATTGCGATGGCATTCGATGACTGCACGCCCCATCCGGCCACGCTGGAGCAGGCTGGGGAGTCCATGGAACGCTCCATGCGCTGGGCGCGGCGCAGCCATGCGCACTACTACCGCGAGGGCGCACCGGGCGCGCTTTTCGGCATCGTCCAGGGCGGCATGTACCCGCAGCTGCGGCGGGCTTCCCTCGAGTCGCTGCTCGAGCTCGACTGGGCCGGTCTCGCCATCGGTGGCCTCGCCGTCGGCGAGCCGCAGGAGCAGCGCCTGGCGGTGCTCGAGGAGCTGGTGCCGCAGATGCCGGCGCAACGGCCGCGCTATCTCATGGGGGTCGGCTTCCCCCACGACATCGTCCAGGCGGTGCTGCGTGGAGTCGACCTCTTTGACTGCGTGATTCCGACCCGTCACGCCCGCAACGGGCACCTGTTCACCTCGGAAGGGGTCATCAACATTCGCAACAGCGCCTACGCGCGCGACCTGCGACCCCTCGACCCGCAATGCCGCTGCTACACCTGCCGGCACTACACCCGGGCGTACCTGAAGCACCTGGATCGTTGCAACGAGATCCTGGGCAGCCGCCTCAACACCCTGCATAACCTGCATTTCTACCTCGAGCTCATGCGCTCGCTGCGCGCCGCCATCGCCGAGGATGCCTTTCCGGCCTTCGCGGCCCGATTTCCGCTGTCGCGGCGGGAGCTTGCGGACCCTGTGGCATAATGCCGCCCCTTCGCGGCGCCGGGCCCGCCCGTGAGCGCGCGCCGTTTTTCCGGGTGAGGTTCTATGGATGCTTTGATTTCTCCAGCGTGGGCTCAGGCCGGCGGCGGCGCCACAGGTCAGGGGTTCGCGCCTCTGCTGATGATGGTCGTGCTCATCGGCGTGTTCTATTTCCTGCTCATCCGCCCACAGCAGAAGAAGGCCAAGGATCACCAGGCGATGGTGTCGAAGCTCTCCACGGGCGATGAGGTCGTGACCTCGGGGGGCATCCTGGGCCGCATCACCGAGGTGGGCGATACCTTCGTCACCCTGGAGATCGCCGACGGCGTGCGCATCAAGGTGCAGAAATTCCAGGTCACCTCGCTGGTGCCCAAAGGCACGCTCAAGAGCGCCTGACATGCTCGAGTACGCTCGCTGGAAGTACCTGCTGATTGCGGCCGTGCTGCTGCTCGCGCTGCTCTTTGCCCTGCCGACGGTCTTCGGCCAGGACCTGGCGCTGCAGATCGTGCAGAAGGACCACGAGGCGATCACGCCCGCGACCGAGCACAGCATCGAGCAGTTCCTCAACGAGCGCGGCGTGCAATTCACCAAGACCTATCTCGACCACGGTCGCATGATGGTGCGCTTCTCGAGCGTCGCCGAGCAGCTCAAGGCCAGGGATGCGGTCAGCGACAAGTTCAGCGACCAGTACATCACGGCGCTGTCCTTTGCGCCGCGCACGCCTGCGCTGCTGCGCGAGCTCGGGCTGCGCCCGATACCGCTCGGGCTCGACCTGCGCGGTGGGCTGTACCTGCTCTATCAGGTGGACGTGCAGAGCGCCGTGCGGGCGCTGCTCGAGGGTTACGCCCAGGACGTGCAGCGTGCCCTCGCCGCCGCCCATGTGCCTTTCAAGGAGGTGACGGTCATCTCCGATGGGGGCACGGAGCCCAACGCCGTGCGCGTCATGCTCGCTCCCGGGGCCGATGCGAGTGCCGCGCGTGATCTGGTGGCCAAGACGGTGCCCGATTTCAGCGCCGCGGTACGCAGTACGGCCGGTGGAACCGCCGTCGTGGCCGTGCTGCCACCGGCGAAGGTCCGCGAGCGCGAGGACTACGCCATCCAGCAGAACCTCACCACGCTGCGCAATCGCGTGAACGAGCTCGGCGTTGCCGAGCCCATCGTGCAGCGTCAGGGCCTCGATCGCATCGCGGTCGAGCTGCCGGGTGTGCAGAATTCGGCCGAGGTGAAGGACATTCTCGGCAAGCAGGCCACGCTCGAGTGGCGCCTCGTCGACATCAACGGCAACCCCATCGAGGCCGCACAGACTGGCCATGCGCCCCCCGGCTCGAAGCTGTACTACGACAAGAACCACCAGCCGGTGCTGCTCAAGCGCGAGGTGATCGCGACGGGCGATGAGCTCACGACGGCCAACTACGCGAACACCCAGGACGGCCCCTCGGTTTCGATCCGCCTGGATGCGCGGGCGGGCGATCGGATGTTCAAGACGACGCGCGCCAACCTCGATCGCCCGATGGCCGTCGTCTACATCGAGAAGCGCCAGGAGACCAAGGAGGTGGGGGGCAAGAAAGTCACCCGCGACGTGACCGACCAGAAGGTCATCAGCGTCGCCACCATCCGCGGGGTCTTCGGCAACAACTTCATGATCACGGGCATGAACGCCGGCGAGGCGCGCGAGCTCGCGCTGCTGCTGCGCTCGGGCTCCTTTGCCGTACCGATCTATCCGGTGGAGGAGCGCGCGATCGGCCCGAGCCTCGGCAGGGACAACATCCGCCAGGGTGTGGAGGCACTGGTGATCGGTATGGGGGGCGTGTTCTTCTTCATGGCGCTCTACTACCGCGTCTTCGGCCTCGTGGCCGATGCCGTGCTGCTCGCGAACGTGGTGCTGCTCACCGCACTGCTCTCCATGCTCGGCTCGGCGCTGTCGCTCCCCGGCATCGCGGGCATCATTCTGACCGTGGGCATCGCCGTGGATGCCAACGTGCTGATCTACGAGCGCATCCGCGAGGAGCTGCGCAACGGGGTGAGCCCGCAGGCTGCGATCCGCGCGGGCTTCGACAAGGCCTTCTCGGCGATCGCGGATTCGAACGTCACCACGTTGATCGCCGGTGTGGTGCTGTGGGTGCTCGGCACGGGCGCGATCCGCGGCTTCGCCGTGGTGCTCACCCTCGGCATCGCCACCTCGATGTTCACCGCCCTCATGGGCAGCCGCGCGCTCATCACGCTCATGTACGGTGGCCGCCGCAAGGTGGCGCGGCTGCCGATTTAGTCGATAGGCAGGCCTGCCCCGCGGCTCCCTCGCCTGCGCTGGAGGATCAGTGGAGTTCTTTCACAAGCCGACGTCCTTCCCGTTCATGGCCACCCGCAAGGTGTGGTACGGGCTGTCGATCATTCTGATGATCGTGTCGATCGTCTCGCTCGCCACGCGCGGACTGAATCTGGCGATCGACTTCACCGGCGGCGTCACCGTGCAGGCGATCTTCCCGCACGCAGCGAACGTGGATGCGGTGCGCTCGCAGCTTGCGGCTGCCGCCTTTCGCGATCCGCAGGTGCAGAACTTCGGCTCCTCGCGCGAGGTCGCCATTCGCCTGCCGCCTCAGGGCCAGCAGGAAAGCGGTGCGATCCGCGCCCGGGTCGAAAAGGCGCTGCGGGCGGTCGACCCCGGTGCCGAGATCCAAAGCCTCGACGTGGTCGGTCCGCAGGTGGGCGGAGAGCTCTGGCACAGCGCCGAATGGGCGCTCACCTGCACCCTGATCGGCATCGGCATCTACATCATGTTCCGCTTTCACACGTGGCGACTCTCCCTCGGCGCCATCGTCGCGGTGATACACGACCCGGTGCTGGTGCTCGGCATCTTCTCGCTCGATCGTACCCCGTTCGACCTGCCCGTGGTGGCGGCCGTGCTCGCCGTCATCGGCTACTCCCTCAACGACACAGTCGTGGTGTTCGATCGTATCCGCGAGCGCTTCGAGACCAATCGTCGCCTGCCGCCCACGACCGTGCTCGATCAGTCCGTCAACCAGACGCTCTCGCGCACCATCATGACGAAGGTGGTGACCGCGATCGTGGTGGTGGCGTTGCTGCTGCTCGGAGGACCCGTGCTGCGCGGCTTCTCCGAGGCGCTGCTGATCGGCATCATCGCCGGCACCTACTCCTCGATCTACATCTCGAGCGCGATCGCGCTCGATTGCGGCTTGACCGCCGAGCACATCTTCCCGAGCGTCAAGAAGACCGCGATCGATTCGATGCCTTAGCTCATTGGCGCCAACGGGCGGGGCGGTGGTCTGCGCCCAACCATCCCTCGCCTGCCCCGTTGCTCACGAGCGCTCTTCGAGGGCGGCGGCGGCCGCCCCGGGCGGCGGCGGCGGGGCGCTGGCTCGCAGGCGGCTGTGCCGGTAGCCGTAGCGCGCATAGATCAGCAAGCCGATGAGCGTCCACACCAGCAGGCGTATCCAGGTATCCACCGGCAGGTAGTACATCATCAGGCTGCACATGCCGATGCCGAGAATGGCCACGGGCCAGATGGCCCGCACCCGGAACGGCCGCGGTAAGTCGGGCCGCGTGTAGCGCAGCCGCAGCACGCCCGCACAGACGACCACGAAGGCCATGAGCGTGCCGATCGAGACCAGCTCGCCGAGCAGACCGATGGGGAAGATGGCGGCGACGAGGCCCGCGAACACGCCGGTGATCAGCGTCGCCCAGTGCGGCGTGCGGTAGCGCGGATGGATGGCGGCGAACAGCGGCGGCAGCAGGCCGTGGTGCGCCATCGACAGAAAGATGCGCGCCTGCGCCAGCATCATCACCAGGATCACGGAGGTGAGTCCGGCGAGAGCGCCGAGAATCACCCAGCCGGTGAGCCAGTTGAGGGCGGGGTGCGCCTGCAGCGCCACGGCGACCGGGGCCGCATCGTTGAGCTTGGGGTAGGGCAGCAGACCGGTGAGCACCGCCGACATCGCCACGTAGAGCAGCGTGCAGATGAGCAGGCTGCCGAGGATGCCGATCGGCAGGTCGCGGGCGGGGTTGCGGGCCTCCTGAGCGGCGGTGGAGACGGCATCGAAGCCGATGTAGGAGAAGAAGATGATCCCGGAGGCGCGCAGGATCCCCGACCAGCCGAACTCGCCGGAGACGCCGGTATTCGGCGGGATGAAGGGATGCCAGTAGTGGGCGTTGACATAGAAGGCGCCGAACACGATGACGATGATCACGATCGTCACCTTGATGGCGACCACCGTGCTGTTGACCCAGGCTGCCTGACGGATGCCGACGTAGCAGATGAAAGTGACGAACGCGGTGATCAGCACGGCCGGCAGATTGAAGAGCGCACCGGTCGCGATGATGTGCGTACCATCGGAAGCAAGGGGCGAGGTGGCGAGCGCGGCGGGCCAGAAGTCCAGGTTGATGAAGTCGAGCAGCTTGATGAAATAGCGCGACCAGCCGACGGCCACGGTCGAGCAGGCGAACAGGTATTCGAGCACGAGGTTCCAGCCGACGAACCAGGCGGTCAGCTCCCCCAGGGTGGCGTAGCTGTAGGCGTAGGCGCTGCCGGCCACCGGCACCATCGAGGCGAACTCTGCATAGCAGAGCCCGGCGAAGATGCACCCGAGGCCCGCCACGATGAAGGAGATCACGATGGCGGGCCCTGCGTGCTGGGCGGCGGCGAGCCCGGTCAGCACGAAGATGCCGGTGCCGATGATGCCGCCGATGCCGATGGCGGTGAGCGCCCACGGACCGAGCGCGCGGTTGAGAGAGTGCGTCCCGTAGTCGCGCTGCAGCTCGGCAACGGTGATGGTGCTGAACAGTCCGCGCTTGCTCATGAAACCCCCGCCGCGCCCTTTGGGGGAGTGTATATCATGCTTCGCGCAGGTCGGCCGGGACGTGTGGCGCAAGGGCTTCGATGAGCGCCGTGTAGATCTTGGGTGTTCCGGCCACGATGTGCCCGGCCTGGCGGTACTCCCCGCCGGTGAGGGTGCCGATGCGCCCGCCGGCCTCCTGTATCAGCAGCGTGCCCGCGGCGGTGTCCCAGGGAGCGAGCCCGATCTCCCAGAACGCATCGACGCGGCCCGCCGCGACGTAGGCAAGATCGAGCGCGGCGGCCCCGGGGCGGCGCACGCCGGCGGTTCCCTGCATCACCGTTTTCAGCATCCCGAGGTAGGCATCGAGGTACTTGAGGTTGGCGCGAAAGGGAAAGCCCGTGGCGACGAGCGCGCGCTCGAGCGAGATCTGGCGGCTGACGCGCATGCGGCGGTTGTCGAGGTGTGCGCCGCCGCCGCGGCTCGCCGTGAAGAGCTCCTGGCGCATCGGGTCGTACACCACGGCGTGCTCGAGCCGGCCGCGCTGCTGGCAGGCGATCGAGACGGCGAACACCGGAAAGCCGTGCAGGAAGTTGGTGGTGCCATCGAGCGGGTCGATGATCCAGACCGTGTCGCTGTCCCCGCTCGCCCCGCTTTCCTCGGCGAGGAACGCGTGGTGCGGGTAGGAGCGGCGCACGGTGGCGATGATGTCGCGCTCGGCGGCGTGATCGACCTCGCTCACGAAGTCGTTGCGCCCCTTCTGCGAGACCTGGATGCCCTCGAGGCGCGTTAGGCTGCGTACGATCAGCTCGCCGGCGCGCCGGGCCGCTCTCACGGCGATGTTGAGAAGTGCATGCACGGGAAATATGCTGCTCTGGCGCCTGGCGCGGCTCGTCGCTCGAGTCGTCCGCGAAGGGCTAAGCGTAGCAAACACCGTGATTGATATCCGCATCGTGCTGGTCGAGCCCTCGCATCCGGGAAACATCGGTGCGGCGGCGCGTGCCATGATGAACATGGGGCTCGAGCAGCTGGTGCTGGTGCGCCCGCAGCGCTTTCCCGATCCCGAGGCGACCGCGCGCGCCTCGGGCGCCGAAGCGGTGCTGCGCGCTGTGCGGGTGGTGGGCGAGCTCACCGAGGGGATCGCCGATTGCGGCTTCGTCGCCGCCACCACGGCGCGCGACCGGGACCAGAACTTTCGTGTCCTCGATGTCCGGGCCGCAAGCGCACGCCTCATCGAGGAGGCACGCCGCTCGCCGGTGGCGGTGCTCTTCGGGGCCGAGCGCACCGGGCTCACCAACGAGGATCTCGAGACGGCGCACGCGCTGATTCGCATACCGGCCGCTCCCGAGTATCCCTCGCTGAACCTCGCGATGGCCGTGCAGCTCGTGGCCTACGAGCTGTTCCGCGCCGCGGGCGGTGCGCACGGCCTGCCGCCGCGATTCACGCAGGCGACGGCCGTTCCGCTCGCCAATCCGCAGGAGCTGGAGCGGCTCTACCAGCACATCGCCGCAGTGATGGAGGAGGTGGAGTTTCGCGATCGCACGCAGAGCGGCACGCACCTGATGGGACGCATGCGCCGCTTTCTGCAGCGTGCCGAGCTCGACCAGAACGAGGTCAATATCCTGCGCGGCCTGCTCACGGCCGTGCAGCAGAAGCGCCGTCCGGCAGGAACGCCACGTTCGGGCTGAGCATGCCGCGCCCCATCATCTATCTCGACAATGCCGCCTCCACACCGATCGACCCTGCGGTAGCGGCCGCCATGCAGGCGTGCCTCGATGCGCCCGAGGGAGCGGCCAACCCGACCTCCACGCACGCCCTCGGCCGCGCCGCCGCCGAGCGCATCGAGCGGGCGCGCGCTCAGCTCGCATCGCTGATCGGTGCGCAGGCGCAGGAGATCTTCTTCACCTCCGGGGCGACCGAGGCGGACAACCTGGCGCTGCTCGGCATCGCGCGTGCGAACGCCGATCGCGGCCGGCACATCGTCAGCTCGCGCATCGAGCACAAGGCCGTGCTCGACCCGCTGCACGCCCTGGAGCGCGAGGGCTTTCAGGTCACCTACCTGTCTCCCGATGGCGCCGGACGCATCTCGGCGGAGGCGGTGGGCGCCGTGCTGCGACCCGAGACGCTGCTGGTCTCGCTGATGCACGTGAACAACGAGATCGGGGTGATCCAGGACATCGCCGCCGTCGGCGCGCTCTGCCGCGCGCGCGGCATTCCGCTGCACTCGGATGCCGCGCAGAGTCTCGGGCGCATTGCCATCGACGTGCGCGAGCTGCCCGTCGATCTGCTCTCCTTCAGCGCCCACAAGCTGCATGGCCCGAAGGGCATCGGCGCGCTCTACGTGCGTCAGAGCGCTCGGCCTCTGCTGCGACCGGTGAGCTTCGGGGGTGGGCAGGAGCGCGGCCTGCGCCCGGGAACGCCCGCCACCCACCAGATCGTCGGCTTCGGCGCCGCCTGCGAGCTTGCGGTACGCCTGCTCGAGCACGAGCTCGTGCGCACCGCGCGGCTGCGCGCACGCCTGCTCGAGGGCCTGCTGCCCCTGGGCGGGGTCCACGAGAACGGAGCCGGCGCACCGCGCGTGCCGCAGATCCTCAACCTCTCCTTCGAGGATGTCGAAGGGGAGAGCCTGGTGGGCGCACTCGAGGATCTGGCCGTCTCGCGCGGCTCGGCGTGCAGCTCCGGAAGTGGCGACGCCTCCGCGGTGCTGCGGGCCCTGGGGCGCAGCACCCGGCTGGCCGAGAGCTCGCTGCGCCTGAGCGTCGGGCGATTCACCACGGAACAAGAGGTGGAGCAGGCCGTCGCGCTCATCCGCGATGCGGTCGGGCGCCTGCGGGCAGCGGGGCCCAGGGCCGAGCGGTGGGGTGGCTCGGTGCCCATTCCCGACGCTGCCGGGCAGGTGCTGCGCGGCGAAGCGGGCGCCCCCGAGGCGGAGGCCTGGGTGCGCTTTCACCTGCTGGTGGCGGGTGACTTTGTGAAGGATGCACGTTGTCAGGCGTTCGGCTGTCCCCATACTCTGGCTGCAGCGGCCTGGGTGAGCGCGCAGCTTCCCGGGCGCGCGCGTGGCCAGCTAAGCCCTTCGGGAGCCCTGGAGTGGGCGCGCACACTCGGTACGCCGCCCGAGAAGCTCGGGCGGCTGCTGGTGATCGAGGATGCGCTACGCGCGACGCTGCAGCAGTGGGGCGGAAGGTCGTAGAATCGAAATTATGTCCATCTCATTGACCGAATCCGCCGCCGATCGCGTCCGTAGCTTTCTCGCCGCGCGCGGGCGGGGCCATGGGCTGCGCCTCAGCGTGCGTCGCACGGGCTGCTCGGGCTTCGCTTATGTCGTCAATTATGCCGACGAGGTGCACCCGGACGATGTGGTCTTCGAGGACCGCGGCGTCAAGGTGTACGTGGATGCACCGAGCCTGAAGCTCCTCGACGGCACCATCGTCGACTTCGTCAAGCAGGGGCTCAACGAGGCCTTTCGCTTCCGCAATCCGAACGTCAAGGGCGAGTGCGGCTGCGGCGAGAGCTTCAGCGTTTAGGCGGAAAGTCCTTTCCGTACGGGCACTTCCAGCGCAACGTGCGGCTGGCATGGCCCTCCCGTCCGCGGTAGACTGCCGCGCCCGCACGCGCGGGCGCTGCCTTGGGCAGCCTGACGCCACCACATCCTTCGAGGTCCATCCGCATGGCGCTGGAGCGCACCCTGTCTATCGTCAAGCCCGACGGCGTCGGGCGTAACCTCATCGGCGAGGTGTACCGCCGCTTCGAGCAGGCCGGTCTACGCATCGTCGCGGCGCGCATGATGCAGTTGTCGACCCGCGAGGCCGAGGGCTTCTACGCGGTGCATCGCCAGCGCCCCTTCTTCGCCGATCTGGTGCGCTACATGACCTCCGGCCCAGTCGTGGTACAGGTGCTCGAGGGCGAGGGGGCGATCGCCAAGAATCGCGAGATCATGGGGGCTACCGATCCGAAAAAGGCGGCCCCGGGTACGATCCGCGCCGATCTCGCGCTGTCGATCGAGCAGAATGTCGTCCACGGCTCCGACGCCCCGGAGACGGCGGCGTTCGAGATCGGCTATTTCTTCGCGGGCACGCAGATCTTTGGGCGTGGCTGAGATGCGGCCAGGGGGCCGTTAGCAGGACTCTCATGTCGAGCCCCACAACCCCCACCCGGCAAAACCTCCTGGGCTTCACCCGCCCGGCGCTGCAGGCCTACGTGAGCGAGCTCGGCGGCAAGGCCTTTCGCGCGCGCCAGCTCATGCACTGGATCTACAAGCGCGGCGAGAGTCAGATCCTCCAGATGACCGATCTCGCCAAGGATTTTCGCGCGCAGCTCGCCGCGCTCGCCGAGGTGCGCGTGCCGGAGATCGTGACCGTGCAGCACTCGAGCGATGGCACGCGCAAGTGGAAGCTGCGGGCCGATGCAGCGCAGGCCTTCGAGATGGTCTTCATTCCGGAGGACGATCGCGGCACGCTGTGCATCTCCTCGCAGGTGGGCTGTGCACTCGATTGCTCGTTCTGCTCGACGGCGCAACAGGGCTTCAACCGCAATCTCAGCACGGCTGAGATCATCGGCCAGGTGTGGCTCGCCAACCGCGAGCTCGCCGGCAGCCCCGAGGCCGCGCGGCTCGGGGACAGCGAGCGCGCCGCCCCGGCGCGCGCCGTCAGCAACGTGGTGCTGATGGGCATGGGTGAGCCGCTCGCGAACTTCCGCCAGGTGGTGCCCGCGCTGCAGATCCTGCTCGATGATTTCGGCTTCGATCTTTCGCGCCGGCGCGTCACACTCTCGACCTCCGGCCTGGTGCCGCAGATCTACCGTCTCGCCGAGGAGGTGAACGTGGCGCTCGCGGTCTCCCTGCACGCCCCGGACGATGCGTTGCGCGACGCGCTCGTGCCGATCAATCGCAAGCATCCGATCGCCGAGCTGCTCGAGGCGTGCTGGCATTACATCGACGAGCAGAATGGGCGCAGCGTCACCTTCGAGTACGTGATGCTCGAGGGCGTGAACGACTCCCCCGCCCAGGCCCGCCGCCTCGCGCAACTGCTGGCGGGTCACCCGGCGAAGATCAATCTGATCCCCTTCAATCCCTTTCCCGGCACGCACTACCGGCGCTCCCCGCCCGCGGTCATTCAGCGCTTCCGTGACGAGCTGCTCGCCCGCGGCCTGATCGCCACCATCCGCCGTACCCGCGGCGAGGACATCGACGCCGCGTGCGGTCAACTTGCCGGCCGCGTGATCGATCGCACCACCGTGAGGCTCGGCAGCAAGACGTTTGCCGTGGCCGTGCAGCCGTGAGCGCCTCGGCACCCTGCAGGACGATGCTCGCGGCGGCGCTGGCGCTCAGCGCCGCGTGCGCCTCCAAGCCGCACGTCACTGCGCCGGTCTCGCAGGCCGAGCCCTTGAGCCGCACCGCGCAGATGGCGCAGGCGGCCACCTACAACACCGAGCTCGGCGTTGCCTACATGCAGCGCGGCGAGCTCGGCGTCGCCAAGGAAAAGCTCGAGCGCGCGCTCAAGGAGAATCCGCGCGATCCGGACGCCCACAGCGCCATGGCGCTGCTCGATGAGCGACTCGGCAATGCCGCCGGCGCCGACAGCGAGTTCCACGAGGCGCTGCATCTGGCGCCGCAGGACCCCGACCTCGCCAACAACTACGGCGCCTACCTCTGCCGTGCACATCGGGAGGAAGAGGGTGTCAAACGACTGCTCGCCGTCGCGAACAATCCGCTCTATCGCACGCCGGAGGCGGCCTATACCAACGCCGCCGTGTGTCTGCGCACCGTGCATCGCGATGCCGAGGCCGAGCAGGATCTCAAGCGCGCGCTGCTTCTGCGACCGAGCTTCGCAGAGGCGGTCTTTCAGCTGAGCAATCTCGAGCTGCAGCAGGGAAAGCTCGGCGAAGCGCGCGAGCGGCTCGATCGCTACATCGCCACCTACTCTGCGACCCCCGATCTGCTGGTGCTCGGCCTGCGCATCGCGCACGCGCAGGGCGATCGTGCGGCCGAGCAGCGCTACGAGCAACGACTGCGGCTCGACTTCCCCGACTCCCAGCAGACACGGGCGTTGACTCAGTCGAGCCCCAATTCGGGGTGAGCGTCGTGAACGAATCGGCAGCGGCCGTGAGGGGCATCGGCGCGCGTCTGCAGGCAGCGCGCCAGGGCCGTGCCCTCACCATTCTGCAGGCCGCGGAGAAGCTGCACGTGGATCCGCAGGTGCTCGAGGCGCTCGAGCAGGAGCGCTTCGGCGAGCTCGGCGCAGCCGTGTTCGTGCGCGGTCACCTGCGCCGCTACGCCGAGCTGCTCGGCGAGTCGGCAAGCGAGCTGCAGGCGCTCTATGGCACGCGCGCCGATGCCGCACGTCCACCCGATCTCAGGCGCGTGCCGAGAAGCGATCCTACCGGCCCCCCGAGCAGCCTCCGAGTGCCTGGAATCGCGGTCGTCGTCGCCGTCGCCATCATCGGCAGCGCCTGGTGGGTCGCAGGTACGCTCAATGCGCCGCCGGCCCGCCGCGGTACCAATGCCTCATCCGCGGCGGCATCCACGGCGGCTTCCGCCTCGCTCACGAGCGACTCGGCGGCGAGTGAGGTGTCGCCCGCGGCAGCGGTCGGGGCGGCACTGCCCGTTCCCGTCGCAAGCAAAGTCCCAAGCAACAGGGTCGCACTGCAAGCACCCGCCGCAGTGGCCGTGCCGAGGGCGGCGGCCGTGCCGAGGGCGGCGCCCGCGGGCGCGCTCGTGACCACCGCGTCGAAGCCTGCCGCCGGGCCTGCATCCTCGAGCGCGGCAAGTACCCTCGGCGATGCCGTGCGTCGGGTTTCCCCGACCGAGCTCACGCTGCACTTCACCCAGGACAGCTGGGCGGAGGTCTACGACGCGCAGGGCGAGCGGCTTTTCTATGATGTGGGGCCAGCCGACTCCACGCGGATGCTGCGCGGTGCGGCACCGCTGCGGGTGGTGCTCGGCAATGCGCCGGGCGTCACGCTCGAGGTGAATGGTCGTGCCGTGTCGCTGCCGAGTCTCGCCTCGCACGACGGTACGGTGCAGTTTCGTCTGACGCGCTCCGGCCACGTCATCGCGGCGCCACTCGCGGCGGCCGGGCCGCGTCCCTCGGCCCCGGAAGATTCCCATCCTTGAGCAGAGCTTTGCGTTGAGCGCCCCCATCCCCCCCGTGCGCGGCATGAACGACGTGCTGCCGCAGGAGATCCCTGCCTGGCAACACCTCGAGAGCGTGCTGCAGGAGCTGCTCGCTGGCTACGGCTACGCCGAGATGCGCGTGCCGATCGTCGAGCATACCGAGCTCTTTCAGCGCGCCATCGGCGAGCACACCGACGTGGTCGAGAAGGAGATGTATACCTTCGTCGATCAGGGTGGGGAGAGCCTCACGCTGCGCCCGGAGGCCACGGCGGGAGTCGCGCGCGCGGTCATCGGCAATGGGATGCTGCGCGGACAGCGCCACAAGCTCTGGTGCGCCGGACCGATGTTCCGGCACGAGAAGCCGCAGAAGGGCCGCTACCGGCAATTTCATCAATTCTCGGTCGAGGCGATCGGCTTCGCCGGGCCGGATGTCGATGCGGAGCTGATCGCGCTCTCGGCACGGCTGTGGCGCCGGCTCGGCATCTCGCGCGTGCGCCTCACGCTCAACTCGCTCGGCACGCCGGAGTCGCGCCGCGAGTACCGAGCGGCGCTGACGCAGTACTTCCGCGAGCGCGAGGGCTCGCTCGATGCCGACAGCCAGCGGCGGCTGGGCACCAATCCGCTGCGCATTCTCGACAGCAAGAATCCCGAGATGCAGTCGCTCATCGCCGCGGCGCCGCTGCTGCCCGACTATCTCGATGCCGAGTCCCGCGAGCATTTCGCGGCGCTTTGTGACATGCTGCGGGCGCTCGAGATTCCCTTCCAGCTCAATCCGCGCCTGGTGCGCGGGCTCGATTACTACAGCCGCACGGTGTTCGAGTGGATCACCGATGCGCTCGGTGCCCAGGATGCGGTCTGCTCCGGCGGCCGCTACGACGGGCTCATCACGCAACTCGGCGGCGAGCCGACACCTGCCATCGGGTTCGCGCTCGGGGTGGAGCGCGTGGTCGAGCTGCTGCGACAGGCGCAGCAGGTTCCGGGGGTGCCGGAACCGCACGTCTACATCGTCGCCAGCGGTACGCGCGCCCTGCGCGAGGCGCTGCGCATCGCCGAGCGGCTGCGCGACGCGTACCCGCGGCATCGCTTCGAGGTCGGGCTGGGCGGGGGCGCCTTCAAGAGTCAATTCCGCCGCGCCGATCGCAGCGGGGCACAACTGGCGCTCGTGCTGGGCGATGCCGAGCTCGATCGCGGCGTGATCGCGCTGAAACCTTTGCGCGAGGATAGCGGTCAGACCGAGTGTGCACTGGCTGAGCTGCCGGTGAGGCTCGGCGGGGTGCTCGCCATGCTGGCCCCGCGCAGCGCGCCCGCCGCCTGAGGCGCCCGGAAGGAGAGGATCGATGGACGACTACATGTCGGAAAAAGAACAACTGGAATGGATCGCCAGCCGCGTCAAAGAGTATGCGCCTTGGGTGCTCGGGGCCGTGGCAGCGGGGCTGCTCGGGGTGGGCGCGGTGCGCTGGTGGCAGGGCCACACCGCGCAGGCCGATCTCGATGCCGCGAACCGCTACGAGCAGGTGCAGAACGCCTTTGCCCACGGTGACCGCAACCGGGCGATGGTGCTGATCGAGGAGTTGCAGCACGCGCATCCGCACTCTCCCTATGTCGACCAGGCCAACCTCGCGGCGGCACGCGTCTTCGTCGATTCCAACGAGCTCGACCGCGCCGCGCAGAGTCTGCAGGCGGTGGTGCAGGCAACGCGCGACCCGCAGCTTGCGCTGATCGCACGGCTGCGCCTGGCGCGCGTGCAGATCGCGCTCGGTGCTGCCGACCAGGCGCTCGCCACGTTGAGCGCCGCACCCGGGAAGGCCTTCGAGGCAAGCTACGACGAGGCGCGCGGGGATGCGTATTACGCCAAGGGAGATGCGCGCGCTGCGCTGGCACAGTACCGCGCGGCCAAGGCGGCACGCGGTCCGGGCGTAGCGCAGAACGATGCGCTCGATCTCAAGATCAACGATTTGTCCGATGACACGAGCGTGCCGGCGACCGCCTCCCGGGTCATGGCGCCCTCGGCCCACGCCGCAGCGCCCGCGGCCCACGCAGCGCCCGCGGCGCAAGCCGCGCCCACGGCCCAAGCCGCGCCCACCGGGACGGGAAAGTAACTCATGCGTCGCATCCTCTTCGGCCTCGCTCTGGCAGCCCTGCTCATCGCCTGCTCCAAGGACAAGGACGTCGATCGTCCCAAGCAGCTCGTGCGCATCGTCTCACCCGCCATGCACGTGACGCGGGTCTGGTCGGCGAGCGTCGGTGGCACCAGGAAGCCACTGCGCCTCGGGCTTGCGCTCGGAATCCGCGATGGCACGGTCTACGCCGCCGGTGAGAAGGGCGAGGTCGCCGCGTTCAATCTCGCAACCGGCCGGCCACTCTGGCGTGTGCACACCAAGGTCCTGCTGGGCGCCGGTCCCACGAGCAGCGGGGACCTGGTCGTGGTGGGTGGCACCGATGGTGATGTCATCGCGCTCGATCCGGCGAACGGCCACGTGCGCTGGCACGTCAACACCGCGGACGAGATCCTCGCACCCGTCGCGGCGAGCCCGCGGATCGTGGTCGTGCGCGCCGTCGATGGCAAGCTTCACGGGCTCTCCCCGGCCGACGGTCATGAGCTCTGGCAGCTGCAGCAGCCGGTGCCGCGGCTGTCGCTGCGCGGCACTTCGCGTCCGCAGATCAGCGGAGACTTCGCCGTGTGCGGCTTCGACAACGGCAAGGTGGTCGCAGCCAATCTCAGCGACGGCTCGAACGCCTGGGAGACCACGATCTCCCCGCCCCAGGGCCGCACCGAGATCGAGCGTCTCAACGATGTCGATGCGCCGCCGCGCATCGATGGCAGCGACGTGTACGTGGCGCAGTTTCAGGGGAAGGTAGCGATGCTCGCGCTCGACACCGGACAGATCTGGTGGTCCCACGACATGTCGAGCTACCGCGGCTTGAGTCTCGACCTCGACGACGAGCTGCTCTACGTCAGCACCTCCGAGGGCGCGATAGTGGCGCTGCGCCGGCGCACCGGCGAGCAGGTCTGGAAGCAGGAGGCGCTGCTGCATCGGCGCCTGAGCGCGCCGGCCGTGGCCGACGATGCCATCATCGTCGCGGATTTCCAGGGCTACGTGCACTGGCTCAACAAGTCGACGGGCGCCATCATGGCGCGCGTGCGCGCCGGCAAGGCGCCCATCAGCAATCCGCCGATCGCCACGGGCAAGATGCTCATCGTCATCAACGATCGCGGCAAGCTCAATGCTTTTCAGGCAACGCCCGTGGCCTCCGCGAGCACCGCGGCGCCTGCCGCCAAACCTTCCGGCTAGGCATGTCAACACTTGCCATCACGGGCGGCGCGGGCGGCAAAAGTCGCGCCTTTTGCCGCCGCAGACGCAGGCACGCTGCGCAAAACGGCCGCAGGCCGGTTTTGCCGATTCAATGAGATCGGTGCATGCTCCCGGTCGTCGCACTCGTCGGACGGCCGAACGTCGGCAAGTCGACCCTGTTCAACGTGCTGACCGGCACGCGCGATGCCATCGTCGCGGACGTGCCCGGTGTCACCCGTGATCGGCAGTACGGCTACGGCCGCCTCGGTCCCGCGGCGTTCGTGGTCATCGATACCGGCGGCCTGGTGCCCAATCCGACCGGCATCGAGGCGCAGATGCGCGTACAAACCGAGCGCGCGGTCGAGGAGGCCGACCGCATCGTGCTCATCACCGATGCGCGCAGCGGCCTCACGCCCGCCGACCGGCTGATCGCCGAGGAATTGCGCCGCGCCGGCAAGCCCATCACGCTCGCGGTCAACAAGTCCGAGGGCCTGGAGCCGCACCTGGCGAGCGCCGAGTTCCACGCGCTGGGACTCGGCGAGCCGCTCGCGATCGCGGCGAGCCACGGGCAAGGCTGTCGCGAGCTCATGGAGGCGGTGCTCACGGGCATCGAGGCCGAGCAGGCGACGCCCTCCTCGGGCGATCCCGGCGCCATCCGCATCGCGGTCATCGGCCGGCCAAACGTCGGCAAGTCGACCCTCGTCAACCGCCTGATCGGTGCGGAGCGCGTGATCGCGAGCGATGAGCCCGGTACCACGCGCGATCGCATTCTGGTTCCCTTCAGGCGCGACGAGCGGGAATTTCTACTCATCGACACTGCCGGCATGCGCCGCCGTGCCCGCATCGAGGATGCCATCGAGCGCGTGAGCGTGGCGAAGACGCTGCAGGCAATCGATGAGGCGCAGGTGGTGGTGCTGGTGGTGGACGCGCACGACTCCATCACCGAGCAGGATGCAAGCGTGCTCGGCATTGCGCTCGAGCGCGGCAGAGCCCTGTTGATCGCCGTCAACAAGTGGGACGGCATTCCGGCCGAGCAGCGCGCCAGCATTCAGCGCCTGCTCGCCCTGAAGCTCGACTTCGCGCCCTTCGTGCCGCTGCACTTCATCTCGGCGCGCCACGGGACCGGTGTGGGTGAGCTGATGGTGAGCGCCACGCACGCCTATGAAGCGGCGATGCGCGAGATGCCGACGCCGGCGCTGACGCGCATGCTCGAGCAGGCGGTGACCCAGCAGTCACCCCCGCTGGTGCGCGGTCGGCGTATCAAGCTGCGCTATGCGCACCAAGGCGGCCGCAACCCGCCGCGCATCATCGTGCACGGCAATCAGACGGCCGCCGTGCCCGAGGCGTATCGGCGCTACCTGGCGAACGTCTTCCGCAGGGCCTTCGATCTCTTCGCCACGCCCGTCGTCATCGAGTTCCGGACCGACCCGAATCCGTACGCCGGCCAAATGCGCCGCCGCGCAGCGGCGCGCCGCGGCCGAGCGCGCCGACGGTAGCTATCGAGGCAGGAACAGCGCCGGGTCGACGAAGGTGTCATTGAGGGCGACACCCCAGTGAAGATGCGGACCGGTGACGCGTCCGGTCTTGCCCACCTTGCCGATCGGCTGTCCGGTACTCACTTTCTCGCCAGGGTGCACGCCGATCGCGCTCAAGTGACAGTACATGGAGATGAGTCCGGCGCCGTGATCGATGAAGATGGTGTTGCCGTTGAAGAAATAGCTGCCTGTGGCGATGACGCGCCCGGCAGCGGCGGCACGCACCGGCGTGCCGAGGGCAGCCGCGATGTCCATACCGGTGTGGGGACTGCGCGGCTCGCCGTTGAATACGCGGCGCATGCCGAAGGAGCTCGAGCGGGTGCCCGGAACCGGCTGCAGCAGTTGCAGGGTTGCCGGAGGCGGCTCGGTGAAGGTTGCGAGGGCGGCCTCGATGAGCGGTCGCTCGCGCTGATAGCGCGCGAGATCGGCGGGCGAGAGATCGACCTGCCGCGGCGGCACCTTCAGCGCCTGCAGCACGTACTGTTTGGGGGCTACCTCGAAGGACACCGATCGTGCTTGCCCGTCGGCGCCACGCACCGCGAGGCTCGCCGAGCCGGGTGCGATGCCGAGCGGCAGGCCGACCACGGCGACCCAGGCCATCGGCGTACGCAGCACCATGACCCGCTTGCCCTGGAAGCTGACCAGTGGAGCCGGCGCGCCCGCGGCGGCGACCTCGCGCACCAGCACCCCGCCGGGCACGGCGCTCGAGCGCGGCAGCTGCGGCGCTGCGGGCGCGGCCTGCGCTGCCAGCAGCGCGAGCGCCAGGAGCGCAATTCTCATGGGCGACCCGGAGGCCGCGGCTCGGGCGCGCCGTCCGCCGGCGCTTCGGTCACTCGGGCACGCAGCCGACCGCGCGCCAGGCGTGCATCGATCAGCTCGCCAGGGCGCACCTGACCGGCATCGCTCACGAGCGTGCCATCTGCGACCCGCGTGACGACCGCGAAGCCGCGCTCGACGGTTGCGAGCGGGCTCACGGTGTGCAGGGCGCGTCGCGCGCTCTCCCAGCGGTCTGCGGACCTCTCCAGCGTGCGCCGCATGGCGCGCTCGAGCCGGCTCGCTAGCGCCTCCTGGCGCAAGGCCAGCTCGCGCACGCGCTGTGCGGGAGAGTGACGCTCGAGGCGCGCGCCGAGCGCCGCCACGCGGCTGCCGTGTCGATCCAGCGCATGCTCGGTCGCGCTTCGCAGCCGCAGGGCGAGCTCATCGAGACGCTGCATCTGCTGCTGCAGGCGCACGCCCGGATCCGCGAGGTGCAGCCGGGTGCGCGCGTGCTCGAGGCGCGCGCCGATCGTGCGCAGCTCGCGTGCCGCGGCCACGGCGAGCCGCTCGCGCGCCTTCGCGAGCCACTGCGCAAGGCTTTGACGCTCGGGTGTCGCGAGCTCGGCGGCTCCCGAGGGTGTCGGTGCGCGCGCATCGGCCGCCAGATCCGCGAGCGTGACGTCCACTTCGTGGCCGATGCCGGCTACCAGCGGGATGCGGCTCGCGCGCACGGCGCGCACCACGCGCTCGTCGTTGAAGGCCCACAGATCCTCGAGCGAGCCGCCGCCGCGGGCGAGGATCAGCACGTCGCAGTCGGCGCGTCGCGAGGCGAGCTCGAGGGCGGCGACGATGGCCGGTGCCGCCGCGGCTCCCTGCACGAGCGTCGGGTACACCAGCACGGCGGCCGGGGGGAAGCGCCGCTGCAGGATGTGCAGCACGTCGCGCACGGCGGCCCCCGTCGGGGACGTGATCACCCCGATGCGGCGCGGAAAGCGCGGCAGCGCCCGCTTGCGCTCGGCCGCAAACAGTCCCTCCGCGGCGAGCCTCGCTTTGAGCTGCTCGAGTTGGCGCTGCAGCGCGCCGACCCCGGCCTCCTCGAGGTGTTCGATGAGCAGCTGATACTCGCCGCGCGGTTCGTACAGACCGACGCGCGCCCGAGCGAGCACGTGCAGCCCGTCCCGAGGCGTGAAGCCCACGGTAACGTTGCGCACTCGAAACATCGCACAGCGCACCTGCGCCTGGCGGTCCTTGAGACAGAAATACCAGTGCCCGGAGGCCGGCTGCGACAGATTGCTCAGCTCGCCCTCCACCCACACCACGGCGAGACGCTGCTCGAGGAGCTGGCGCACCTCGCGATTCAGCCGCGAGACGCTGTAGACGTTGCGCGCCGGGCGCGACACCGGCGCAGCCCCGGCCGGCCGCGGCTCGGGCGCCCCAGGGGCGGGTGCTCGGCGCTCGCCAGGCGCGGGGGGCGGGGCGGCGGGTGGGAATAGGGGGGCCTGGGACATCGCAGTGCCCCTAAGTTTACCAAGCCAGAGGCGCACGCGTAGAATGCACCCCTTTAATTTTCAGGAGCAGGCCGCTCCAGGTGGGCAATGCGCATTCTGCAAGAGGCCCTGACCTTCGATGACGTGCTCTTGGTCCCGGCCTATTCGGAGGTGCTGCCGCGCGAGGTCGACCTGTCGACCCAGCTGACGCGGCGCATTCGGCTCAATCTGCCTCTGCTGTCGGCCGCCATGGACACGGTCACCGAGGCGCGCCTGGCGATCACCATCGCGCAGGAGGGCGGCATCGGCATCATCCACAAGAGCATGTCGATCGAGTCGCAGGCCCAGGAGGTCGCCGCGGTCAAGAAGTTCGAGAGCGGCGTGATCAAAGACCCGATCACCGTCTCACCGAACACCACCATCCGCGAGGTGCTCGAGCTCACGCGCGCGCGCGGCATCTCGGGCGTGCCCGTCGTGCTCGGTAACAAGGTCGTCGGCATCGTCACGCACCGCGACCTGCGCTTCGAGGAGAAGCTCGATGCCCCGGTCTCGAGCGTGATGACTCCCAAGGAGCGCCTCGTCACCGTGCGCGAGAACGCGCCCAAGCAGGAGGTGCTGGCGCTGCTGCACCGGCATCGCATCGAGAAGGTGCTGGTCGTCAACGGCGATCACGAGTTGCGCGGCATGATCACGGTCAAGGATTTTCAGAAGGCCACCGAGTTTCCGCGGGCATGCAAAGACGAGGGTGGGCGGCTGCGCGTGGGAGCCGCCGTCGGCACCAGCCCCGATACGCTCGATCGGCTGGCGGCGCTGCGCGCGGCCGGCGTCGATGTGGTCGTGGTCGATACCTCCCACGGGCACTCGCGCGGTGTCATCGACACCGTCGGGCGCATCAAGGCGCGCTGGTCCGACATGCAGGTGATCGCCGGCAACATCGTGACGCCTGACGCCGCCCGCGCCCTCACGGAGGCGGGCGCCGACGCCGTCAAGGTCGGCATCGGTCCTGGCTCCATCTGCACCACACGCGTGGTGGCAGGTGTCGGCGTACCGCAAATCTCCGCCGTCGCCAACATCGCCGAGGCGCTGCGCGGTCAGGACGTGCCACTGATCGCCGACGGCGGGATCCGCTTCTCGGGCGATGTGGCGAAGGCCATCGCCGCGGGCGCACACGCCGTCATGATCGGCGGCCTCTTCGCCGGTACTGAGGAATCGCCCGGTGAGGTCGAGCTGTATCAGGGCGCCTCCTACAAGTCCTACCGCGGCATGGGCTCGCTCGGCGCGATGGCCGATCGCTACGGCTCGGCCGATCGCTACTTCCAGGACACCACCACGGAGCTCGACAAGCTCGTGCCGGAGGGTGTCGAGGGGCGCGTGCCCTACAAAGGCAGCGTGGTCACGATCCTGCAGCAGCTTGCCGGCGGACTGCGCGCGGCCATGGGCTACACGGGCAGCAGCAACATCGAGATGATGCGCACGCGGCCGAGCTTCGTGCGCATCACCAGCGCGGGCGTGCGCGAAAGTCACGTGCACGATGTCAGCATCACCAAAGAGGCGCCCAATTACCGAGTGTCGTAGTGGCAAGGCGAGCCGCAGGGTCAGCATCCATGAGTAGCGTGCCAATGCCGGCGGATGATCCGCCGAGCGCACATCCTGACATTCATGCCGATCGCATCCTGATCCTGGATTTCGGCGCCCAGTACACGCAGCTCATCGCCCGCCGCGTGCGTGAGTGCGGCGTCTACTGCGAGATCCAACCCTGGGACATCGCCGACGCGGAGGTACGCGCCTTCGCCCCGCGCGGCATCATTCTCTCCGGCGGACCCGAATCCGTGACCGATGCGCAGCCCCCGCGCGCGCCCGCCGCCGTCTTCACGCTCGGCGTTCCCGTGCTCGGCATCTGCTACGGCATGCAGGCCATGGCGCAACAGCTCGGCGGGCGCGTCGCGGCCGCAGCCAAACGCGAGTTCGGCTATGCCGAGGTGACCGCCGCCGCGCCGTGCCGCTTGCTCGATGAGATCGCCGACCGCGTCGATGCCGGCGGACACTCGGTGCTCGATGTGTGGATGAGCCACGGCGATCGCGTCGAGGTGCTGCCGCCGGGCTTTCACGCGATCGCCTCCACCGGACACGCACCCTACGCGGCGATGAGCGATGAGCGGCGCCGCTTCTACGGCGTGCAGTTTCATCCCGAGGTGACCCATACCCGACAGGGTGCTCGTATCCTCGAGCGCTTCGTGCGCGAGATCTGCGGCTGCGCCGCGCTGTGGAGCGTCGGCAACATCATCGAGGATGCGATCGGCCGCGTGCGCGAGCAGGTCGGCAGCGGCCGCGTGCTGCTCGGCCTCTCGGGTGGAGTGGACTCCTCCGTGGTGGCCGCGCTGTTGCATCGGGCGATCGGCGATCAGCTGGTGTGCGTCTTCGTCGATCACGGCTTGCTGCGCCTGGGGGAGGGCGATCAGGTGATGCGCACCTTCGCCGAGCATCTCGGCGTGCGTGTCCTACGCGTCGATGCCGAGGCGCAGTTTCTGCAGGCGCTCGCCGGTGTCACCGATCCGGAGGCCAAGCGCAAGATCATCGGCCGGCTGTTCATCGAGCTGTTCGAGCAAGAGGCCCAGCGGCTCGAGGGCATCGACTTTCTCGCTCAGGGAACCATCTATCCGGACGTGATCGAATCGGCCGGCGCGCGCACCGGCAAGGCGCACGTCATCAAGTCGCATCACAACGTGGGCGGACTGCCGGCGCAGATGCGCTTGAAGCTCGTCGAGCCGTTGCGCGAGCTTTTCAAAGACGAGGTGCGGCAACTCGGAGTCGAGCTCGGGCTGCCGCGCGAGATGGTCTACCGTCATCCGTTCCCCGGCCCCGGGCTGGCGGTGCGCATCCTGGGCGAGGTGCGCAAGGAGTACTGCGATCTGCTGCGCCGGGCGGATGACATCTACATTCAGGAGCTGCGTAAGCACGAGCTCTACGATCGCACGAGTCAGGCGTTCGCCGTCTTCCTGCCCGTGCGCTCGGTGGCGGTGATGGGCGATGGGCGCCG
>DATJSR010000031.1:0-4833 GCA_035504015.1 Steroidobacteraceae bacterium | reverse complement strand
GCGCCACAGGGGATCACGCATCACGCGCGGCTGCGCGATTGCGCCGAGCGCGTGCAGCGCTTTCTCGAGGTGGCGCGGATCCTGGGCGAGAAGGCCGGCGCACTGCTGTTTCAGCTGCCGCCGAACCTGCGCCAGGATCTGCCGCTCTTCGATGGCTTTCTCGAAGCGCTGCCCCTGGGCACACGCGCGGCGTTCGAATTTCGCCATCCCTCCTGGCTCGAGCCCGGGACCTATCAGCGTCTGCGCGCGCGCAATCTGGCGCTGTGCATCGCCGACAGCGAGAAGCTCTCGACGCCGCTCGAGATCACCGCGGACTTCGGCTACTTCCGCCTGCGCGATGAAGGCTACGACGCCGGCGACATCGAGCGCTGGGCGGACATCATCCGCGAGCGCACGCGCAGCTGCCGCGAGGTGTTCGTGTATTTCAAGCACGAGGAGAGCGGCACCGGTCCGCAGCTGGCGCGGGCCTTGCTCGCGGCGCTGGCACGGCACGGATCGCGCCCAGCGCCCTAACCCGAGAGCTTCACCGGCGGGTGTGCCAGCGCAAAGGCGGCGAGCAGCCGCTCGATCAGCTCGGTGCTCACCGGCTTGGTGAGATGCTGATCGAAGCCCGCGGCAGCTGCGCGTTCCTTGTCGTCCTTCTGGCCCCAGCCGGTGACGGCGATGAGCAGCGCCCGCCGTCCCCAGGCCTCCTGGCGCACGCGCCGCGCGAGCTCGTAGCCGGTCATGCCAGGCATGCCGATGTCGAGGATCAGCGCATCGGGCCGCTCACGCATCGCGAGCTCGAGGGCCGCCTTCCCCGAGTGCGCGACCCACACCCGATGCCCCGACATCTCCAGCAGCAGGCCCAGGCTGTCGGCGGCATCGGCATTGTCATCGGCGATCAGCACGCGGCAGTACCCCCTGGGCGCCGCTGCGGTGCCGCTGCTCTCCGGGCCCCTGCGCGGCTCGCGCGCCAGCGCCGAGGCGGGCAGATGAATCGTGAAAGTGCTGCCGCGGCCGAGGCCGGGGCTCGCGACCTCGACGCTGCCGCCGTGCATCCCGATGAGGCCCTTCACCAGCGCTAGGCCGATCCCGAGCCCGCCCTCGGCTCGATCGATCGCCGCGTCGACTTGGGAGAACATCTCGAACAGGCGCGGCATCGCGCTGCTGGAGAGCCCGATACCGCTGTCCTTGACGCTCACCCGCAGCTCCTGCTCGAGCAGGGTGGCCTCGAGCGCGATGTGTCCGCCCGGATCGGTGTACTTGGCCGCGTTCATGAGCAGGTTCGAGATCGCCTGCGAGATGCGCAGCGGATCGACCTCGAGCGAAACCGGCTCCGCGGGCAGCAGCAACTCGAGCGTGTGGCCCTTGGCATCGATCAGCGGCCGGGCGGTCTCGACGGCCGAGGCCACGAGCGTGCCGAGCTGGGTGTAGTCCTTCTTCAGCTGCAGCCGCCCGCGGGTGATGCGGGCGACATCGAGCAGATCATCGAGCAGCAGCGCCATGCGCTGCACCTGACGGGCGATCACCTCGCGCGCCCAGCGCTGCCGGCGCTCATCCGCCCCCTGCACCTCGAGCAGCCTCACGGCATGGCGCACCGGAGCGAGCGGGTTGCGCAGCTCGTGCGCAAGCGTGGCGAGGAACTCGTCCTTGCGCCGATCCGACTCGCGCAGCGCCTCCTCGCTGCTGCGCAACGCACGCTCGGCCGCTTCGCGCTCACGGACCTGCTCCTGCAGCGCCTGGTTCGAGCGCTCGAGTGCGCGCGCCCGCTGCTGCACCTCATCGAGCATGCGGTTGAAGGCCTGCACCACCAGGCCGATCTCGTCATCGGCGCTCTGCGGGGCACGCGCGGAGTAGTCACCCTGCACCACCTGCCGCGCCACGGCGGACATCGCCTCCAGCGGTGTGGTCACCACCCGCTGCAGCATCGTCGAGAGCAGCAGCGCCACCGCGAGGCTCAGCAGCATCGCGAGCGCGAAGATTCCGGCGTACGCCTCCACACGGCCGAGCAGATCGAGTCGCCCGCGCAGGTAGATCGTGCCGAGGAACTCCCCGCCGCGCACCACGGGGTGCGTGAGCTCGACGATCGTTCCGTGGATGCGGCGCTGCGCGGGCGCGAGGGCGAGCTGCGCGGGCGCAGGCTTGGAGCCCGAGCGGGTGAAGGCGGCGTAGCGGGTGCCGTCGACTCGATAGATCGCCGCCGCGAGCACCGAGGAGCGCGCCTCGAGCGCATCGACGTTGCGCTGGGCGGCGGTGTAGTCATCGAAGGCGAGCGCCGGCGCCGTCGAGAGCGAGAGAATTCCGGCCTCGGTGTCGAGATCGTTCGCGAGACCGCGCCGATAGATACTCAGGTCGGTCGCCAGCATCGCGATGCCGGCCACGAGCAGGGCGATCAGCGTCGTGAGCAGCATGACGCTCATCAGCTTGCCGCGCACGGAGCGGTTCTCGAGACCGAGGAGGGCAAAGGGCAAGCCGAGCGAGGCGGTCTGCCCGGCGCGCGATCCGGCGTCGCGCAGCGCAGGCTGGGACAGCCAGCGGCCCAATCTCATGGCCGAGCGCCTTGCACGCGCAGGGCGACGGAGAGTAGCTCCGAGCTCACCTGCAGGCGGGCGCGATCCGCTGCCGCCAGCGAGACCTCGAAGCGAACCCGCCGGTCCACGAGCAGGAAGTTGATCATCGCGCCCTCGCTCAGGCCATTGTCCTCGTCCGAGACGACCAGGATGGGCCGTTCCCCAAGTGCCTCCATCACGCGGTGAACCCCGCCCGGATAGGCGCGGCCAATGTACAGGATCTGCCCACCCGTGAGCTGGCGAGGGCTTTCGATGAGACGGACTTGGGCCGGCTTGCCCTTCACCAGACGGTTGCGCAGCAGCAGCTGCAACTGTGCTGCGAGGGCCTCATCGTCGAGCACGGCGATCGTGAAGTCGGCGCTGTCGGGAGCGCTCGGCCAGTTGACGAAATCGGCGAAGCGATAGAGGAATGCGGCCTTGACCGCATCCTCGGAGTAGCGCTCCTCGGCGATGGTTGCCGGGGCGCGCAGCGCAGGCAGCAGCAGCAGGCAGCCGAGCAGCAGGCACAGCGGCGGGCCGCGGATCAGCGCGCCGCGCGGTGGGGCGATGCGCAAAGGGGCGCTCAGGGTCGCCACGTAAGACCCACCTGAGCGCTGCGCGGCACGTACTCCCCGCCAAACGCCAGCGGAAATTCCAAGTGCCGCGCGTGCAGCAGATTGGCACCGTTCACGAACAGATCGAGGCTCGTCGAGGCATGCCAGGCCAGGCGTGCGTCGAGGTCGGTGTAGGAGGGCAGCGCCGGGGCGGGCAGCGCACCGACGTGGCGCAGCACCGCATCGAAGGTGAGCTGGTGCGGCAGGTCCATCGAGGAGGTGAGTCTCTCCTCGTTGTCGGGATCGTCGCCGTCCTGGGTGGTGCCGAGCAGCGCGCTCGCCCCGGGCGCAAAGACCAGGTGCCGCTGCAGGGTGCGAAAGCCGGGCTTGAGCTGCCACCAGCTGGCGAGCTGCCACGTCGCCCAGCCCTCCACGCCGTAGGTGTGGCCCTCGAGCTCATTGTCCCAGGTCAGTGGAAAGAAGCTGGCCGGGCTCACGAAGTCCACGCTGCGAAGCTGGTCGTAGACGTTATAGAAGAAATTCAATGAGAAGCTGAGCGTGCGCGCAGGCTGGCCGCGATAGCCGAGCTCATAGGCAGTGAGGCGCTCGGGTCTGAAATCACGGTTTCCGAGCAGAGCAACCTCGGCTCCGACCCGCTCGATCACGTCCTCATCGAAGGGCGTGGCCGAGCGTATCGCACGCGCGGCCGATGCCCAGAGCATCTCGGTCGCGCTCACATTCCAGGCAAGACGCACATTGGGCTGCCACTGCCACCCGATATACGGGTCGTCTTCGAGCTTGAGCCCGCCGATCAGACGCAGCGCGGCGCCGAGATCGAGCGTGTCCTGGGCAAAGAAGTTGCTCAGGGTGAGATGGCGCGCCGCGGGCTCGAAGCTCAAGGGAAAGGTGTTGCGGATGGCGTAATCGTACAGCCGCTCGCCGGCGCCCCAGATGACACTGTCGCGACTGCCGAGCGCTATCGTGTCCTGCAGCTCGAGGTCGTACGTATGCAGCACGAAGCCGAGGCCGCCGAAGGGCTCGCTGCGCTCGCTCATGTCGTCGTACGCCTGCACCTGCAGCTCCGAGCCCTCAGCGTGATGCTGCCAGCGACCGAGGAGGTTCGCGCCGGTAACCAGTAAGTCGCCCGCTGCGGCTCCAGGCTGGTCCTCGAGCGCGCGGTAGGCATCCGCCTGCACGGTCACGGTATTCTCAGCGCGCGACCAGTCAAGCCGGAAGCCGCCCTGAGTCTTCCACCAGTCGTCCTGGGCGCTCCCCTCGGTGGCGCTCTGCAGCGCATCGCGCTCGAAAGCGAGCGTGTACACCCGATAGGTCGTCTCGTCATCGAGCTTGCCTCCCAGGCGCACGTCGGCGTCCTGCTCCTGATTGCCGGCGGCAACGCTCAGCAGCGTCCCCTCGCTCAGGTAAGAGGGGCGCGTGACGATATTGATCACCCCGTTGACGGCATTCGAGCCCCACAGCGTGGCTCCCGGGCCGCTGATCACTTCGATGCGATCGACATCCTCGAGCAGCACGTCCTGGGCATCGATGTAGATACCCGAATAGAGCGGGGTGTAGACGGCGCGCCCGTCGATGAGCATCAGCAGCTTGTTGGAGAAGCTCTGCGCGAGCGGATTGCCGCTCAGGCCGCGGGCGGCAATGGTGTAGCTGCTGGCACTGAGCTGGGTGACCTGCAGGTTCGGCGCAAGGCGCAGCGCCTCCGGAATACTCGTGGCACCGGAGCGCACGAT
>DATJSR010000030.1:0-8134 GCA_035504015.1 Steroidobacteraceae bacterium | reverse complement strand
GCCTTGCCGCTGCCGGAGCGATCCTGAAGCGCGACGATGAAGCCGCCCGGTGGCGGCGGCGAGTTCGGGTAGTAGCGGCCGCTCCAGGTGTTGACGTAGAGCACGCCTTCGGCGGAGACGACCATGTGACGCGTATGCCCGAGGTTGTCGGCGAAGATGCTGGCGCAGAAACCGGCTGGAAGCTTGAGGCCGGTGTCATCACTGGCGCAGCCGGCGCCGTGGGGCTCAACGGCCGAGCGCTGCGCAAGCGCCGGTTCATTGGCGCCGAGCAACGCCAGCACCGCAACGGGAAGCAGAGCTCTCGCGAAGCGGAACAGAACGTGCATGGCCATACCTCGAGCGGCGCCAATCGCGGGCGGGGGTCGGAAGATACCACCGCGCGTGGCACAGGGGCGCACAGCGTGGCACAGGGTCGCGCAGCGCTCGGCGCTGGGTGCGCCGCGGACTACGCCGTGCGTGGCGGCGGCGCCTCCGAGGCAGGGTCCGCCCGGTCGAGGTCTACTCTCGCGGCGCCGAGGCGAAGCTGCTCGCGGCGAGCTGCTCGCCAGGGATGAGATGCACCGGCGGCTGAGCGACGCTAGCCTGGCCGGGGCCGAGGGAAGCATCGACGACCGGCGGCGCGCCGTGGGCCTGTGACGGCAGGATGCTGGGCTGCCCAGCCACGAAGCCGAGCCCAATCAGCAGCGCGAGCGCGAGCCAGTTCAAGAGCCTCTGGCGCTGCCGCGCCATCCATGCGGCCGGGCTGTCCTGTGGAGACATGGCGATGCTCCGTTCATGACCGATGTCTTGGATTGAAACGGAGCAAACCGCAGTCCCGCGGACGGCTTCGTGGCCGCACGCTGCCCGATAGTGGCGAAAAGTGGCGCCGTCCTACGCGCCGGGACCCACCGGAGACACCACCAGATTCCAGATCTCGCCGGCGTACTCGCGGATGGTGCGATCGCTCGAGAAGCGCCCGGAGCAGGCGACGTTGCGGATCGCCTTGGCATTCCAGGTGGCCTTGTCGGCATAACACCGGTCGAGCTCGCGGTGGGCACGGGCATAGTCGGCGAGGTCGGCGAGGTGACGGAAGTGATCGCCCCCCTCCAGCAGCGCACTGCGGATCGGATCGAACACGCCGCGCTCACCCTGGGTGAAGCGCTCGGAGGAGAGGAGGTCGACCGCAGCCCGGATTTCCGGATCGTGCGTGTAATGCCAGCGCGGGTCGTACCAGGACGTGCTCTCGGCCACCTGCTGCGCCGTCAATCCGAACAGGAAGAGATTCTCCTCTCCGGCCTCGGCGGCCATCTCGATGGTCGCGCCATCGCGCGTCCCGATGGTGAGCGCACCGTTCATCATGAACTTCATGTTGCCGGTGCCGCTCGCCTCGTAGCCGGCCGTGGAGATTTGCTCGGATACCTCGCTCGCGGGGATCAGGCGTTCCGCGAGACTCACGTTGTACTCCGGAAGGAACAGCACCTTGAGGCGTCCGCGCACGGTGGGATCGCGGGCGATACTATCGGCGACTCGATTGATGAGCTTGATGACGAGCTTCGCGAAGTGGTACGCCGGCGCCGCCT
Organism: Steroidobacteraceae bacterium; assembly: GCA_035504015.1. Lineage (GTDB taxonomy): Bacteria > Pseudomonadota > Gammaproteobacteria > Steroidobacterales > Steroidobacteraceae > JASHUC01. Next base: position 6,575 of record DATJSR010000030.1, on the reverse strand, counting down.
TGCCCGCGAAGAAGAACGTGTGCGGCACGATCTCCTCGTGAGGATCGGCTTGCAGGCGGTTGTAGAGCATCAGGATGTGCAGGACATTGAGCAGCTGGCGCTTGTACTCGTGAATGCGCTTGATCTGGCTGTCGAAGATCGAATCCGGGTCGACCAGCTCGCCGTAGCTTTGACGCAGCCAGGCGGCGAAGGCGACTTTGGCTTCGCGCTTGGCGCTCGCGAAACGCTCGCGAAAGCCCGCGTCCGCGGCGAACGGCAGCAGCTCGCGCAGTCGCGTCAGATCGAGAATCCAGGCATCGCCGATCGTCTCCGTGATCAGCCGCGACAGCGCGGGGTTCGCCTGCTGCAGCCAGCGCCGGGGTGTCACGCCGTTGGTCTTGTTGTTGAAGCGCTCCGGAAATAGCTCGGCGAAGTCGCGCAACACGCGCGTGCGCAGCAGCTCCGAGTGGATGGCGGCCACGCCGTTGGTGCTGTGGGAGCCGACCACCGCCAGGTGCGCCATCCGCACCCGGCGTGCCGGGTGCTCCTCGATCAGGCTCACGCGCTGCACGCGCGCCTCATCGCCCGGGAAGCGGCGCCGAACGTCATCCAGAAAGCGCCGATTGATCTCGTAGATGATCTCGAGCTGTCGCGGGATCAGTGTCTCGAACAGCGGCACCGGCCATCTCTCGAGCGCCTCGGGCAGCAGTGTGTGATTGGTGTACGCCAGGGTGCGCAGCGTGATGTCCCAGGCGTCGTCCCAGGCAAGACCCGCCTGGTCGAGCAGAATGCGCATCAGCTCCGCGACACACAGCGCCGGATGGGTGTCGTTCATCTGCACGGCCACCCGCTCCGGCAGCGTCGACCAGCTCACATGGGGATCGCGCGTGAAACGGGCGACGATGTCCTGGAGCGAGCAGCTCACGAGGAAGTACTGCTGCAGGAAGCGCAGCGTCCGGCCAGCCTGCGTCGAATCGTCGGGATAGAGCACGCGCGTCACCGACTCCGCCGCAACGTTGTCGATCACCGCGCCCGCGAAATCTCCCTGTGAGAATTCGGCGAAGTCGAAGGACTCGGGCGCGGTCGCTGCCCACAGCCGCAGCGTGTTGATGCATTGGGCGCCGTATCCCACGACCGGCCGATCGTAGGCCATGCCGACCAGGCGGGCGGCCCGGTTCGGCGTGAACACGAGCTCCGAGCCGCGCAGTTCGAACTTGGCGTTCAGAGGCACCGTGTAGCGTCGGGCCGGGCGCGCGACCTCCCAGGGGTCGGTGCTGCGCAGCCAGTTATCCGGCTTCTCTACCTGCGAGCCATCGCGGATCACCTGACGGAAGATGCCGTACTCGTAGCGCAGACCGTAGCCGATGCACGGGTATTGCAGCGTCGCCAGGGAGTCCATGAAGCAGGCCGCGAGCCGGCCGAGTCCGCCGTTGCCCAGGCCCGCATCCGGCTCCTCCTCGATCAGGGCATCGAGATTCCACCCCTGCTGCTGCAGGGCGCGCTGCACGAGCGGCTCGGCGGCGAGATTCATCATGTTGTTGCGCAAGGTGCGGCCGAGCAGAAACTCCATCGACAGGTAGTGGATCCGCTTCGATGCCGCTTGCTCGCGGACCCGCCGCGTCGAGACCCAGCGGTGAGCGACGAGATCGCGGATGAAGCGGCTCGTCGCCTCGAACTGCTGCCGCGAGCTCGACAGGGAAGGATCGGCCAGGTGCTGGCACAGCAGGTAGCGCTCCGTCCACTCATCCGGGTGCTCCGCCAGGCCGAGCTGCTGCAGGCGCTGCGCCAGATCCGGGTCGGGCGGATCGTGCGCGGGATCCGGCTCCGGCGTGCGGGACGGCGTGCTCATGGCGCGATGATAACGCCGCTCCCCGCAGCAATGGTGACAAAGGCGTTGCGCCATCGGGCGCTGCACGAGGGGAACGGGGGCACCTTCGCGACGCTGACACGTCCGCGGCGGATCATCGTTATTCTCGCAGTAGGGAGGCCTTCTCATGAGTGAGCCGTCATCGCTCGACCACGAAGAGATCATCCGCCGCATCGGCCTCGATCTCGCCGACGCCTACGACGAAGAGTTCGAGCTGGAGATCGAGGACCACGACCCACAGGCGGACGGCAGGCGCGCAAGGCCCGATGATGCGGCGCAGACGCAGCGGCGGCACTACTTCCGCGAGCTCTTCCGCCTGCAGGCCGAGCTGGTGAAGCTTCAGGACTGGGTGCTCGCCGAGCGGCAGAAGGTGGTCATCGTGTTCGAGGGACGCGATGCCGCCGGCAAAGGCGGCGTCATCAAGCGCATCACGCAACGACTCAACCCGCGCATCTGCCGCGTCGCCGCGCTGCCCGCTCCCAACGATCGGGAGCGCACGCAGTGGTACTTCCAGCGTTACGTCTCGCACCTGCCCGCGGCCGGGGAGATCGTGCTGTTCGATCGCAGCTGGTACAACCGTGCCGGCGTCGAGCACGTCATGGGCTTCTGCACGCCCGAGGAGTACGAGGAGTTCTTTCGCTCGGTCCCGGAGTTCGAGCGCATGCTCGTGCGCTCGGGCATCCGGCTGCTGAAGTATTGGTTCTCGATCACCGATGAGCAGCAGCACCTGCGCTTTCTCGCCCGCATGCACGATCCGCTGAAGCAGTGGAAGCTGAGCCCCATGGACCTCGAGTCGCGCCGCCGCTGGGAGGATTACACCCGTGCCAAGGAGGTCATGCTGGCGCGCTCGCACATCCCCGAGGCGCGCTGGTGGGTCGTGCAGGCCGTGGACAAGAAGCGCGCGCGCCTCAACTGCATCGATCACCTGCTGAAGCAGTTTCCTTACACCGAGGTCAAGCGAGACCCGGTGGTGCTGCCAGCGCGCGAGCACCACGAGCACTACTCGCGACAGGCCGTGCCCGCCGACATGCTCGTGCCGGAAATCTACTGAGGCCGGCCGGGCACGCGCCCCGCGCACGCATCCCAACCGCGCCCGCGCTTGGCGAGCCTGGCAGGCTGAGCTATGTTGCCTCCCATGAGCGGCGCTCCTTCCGTGCTCGCACTGGTGAGGCCCGTCAGCCCGCGCCTGGCCGACTGTGAGCTCATGGAGATCGAGCGCCGGCCGATCGATGCCGGGCGCGCCGTGCAGCAGCATCAGAAGTACGTGGCGACGCTCGCCGAACTGGGTGCGCGCATCGAGCATCTGCCGGCGCTGCCCGAGCACCCGGACGGTGTATTCGTCGAGGACACCGCGATCATCCTGCCCGAGCTCGCGATCATCACCCGTCCCGGAGCTGCCTCGCGCCACGGCGAGGTCGAATCGACGGCTCACGCACTGACCCGCCATAGACCGCTGCGGCGCATCGTGGCACCCGCCACGCTCGATGGCGGCGACGTCCTGCGCATCGGCCGCGCCCTGTACGTGGGCTCTTCGGCGCGCACCAATCGCGATGGCATCGTGCAGCTCGAGGCGGCAGCTGGCCCCTGCGGCTACCGTGTGCGCGCGATCGCGCTCCAGGGCTGCCTGCATCTCAAGAGCGCCGTCACTTTCATCCCGCCCGACCACGTGCTGCTCAACCCCGATTGGGTCGACCCCGGCCTCTTCGCGGGCCTGCAGGCCATCGCGGTGGATCCGCAGGAGCCCAACGCCGCAAACACGCTCACCCTCGCGGACAGCACCCTCGTGAGCAGCCAGCACCCACGCACCGCGGAGCGCCTGGCGGGTGCAGGCATCCGCCTACGCTTCCTGGAGGTCGGCGAGCTGCACAAGGCCGAGGCGGGGCTTAGCTGCATGAGTCTGCTCCTCGAGGGCGGTGGCGCTTGAGCGCGAGCGGGCGGGGCCGCGCCAGCACACGCCCGGGCGTGGCAGCGCGGCCAGGCGCAACACCGCGACCCGGTGCAGCGGCGCGGCGCGACACTCCCGCGGCTCTCCCGGACCTGCGCGGGTTGTGGCGACGATCGCTCATCGAGCGCCCGGACGGCTCGCGCGACACCACCACCTGGGTGCGCTGGCTGCAGGGGGACACGCGCTTTGCCGATCTACGCCAGCCGATTCCGCTGCGTGCTTTCGGCCGTCTCTCCGGACGTGCGCAGCTCTCGCGCGAGGACTGTCTGTGGCTCGCTCGGCAGGAAGGCTTTGCGGGTCAGCTCTCGTATGCGGATGGGTTCTACGAGTGGCACCGCCGGATCGACTTTCAACCGCCCTCCAAGCGTGCCGACGCGGGGGCACTGCAGTGGGAGGGGGACGTGCTCGTCGAGCGCGGCCGCGATGTCGCCTATCTCGAGCACTGGCATCGCCAGGAGCCCGTTGCCACGCGCCCCGTCTGCGCGCTCGAGCTCACCCGCGGCAAGGAGCCGCTGCAGGCGCTGCTGCTGCGCGTGGGCGGCTGCTTCATGCTCGCGCGCGAGCGCGAGGAGCCTACCCCGCCGCGCCGCACGCTGCTCGAGTGCGTGTTGCGCGCCCCGCGGCTCGAGGACGCCCAGCAGCTGGTCGACTGCGAGGTCTCCTTCGGCGAGGTGCTGAGCGGCGGGGGTTTACAGATTCTCTCCTCGACCCTGCCGTGGCGGATCGGCACGGTGCTCGAGCTGCGCATCCGCGAGAGCGGCGTCTCATTGCCCGAGCGCTCACCCGATGGCCGGCCCGTGTGGAATCCCTGGGACATCGCCGGCGTCGAGGGACGACTGAGGGACTTCAGTGCGCCGCTTGCCTGAGCAGATGCTTGACCCATGAGCGAGACGGCAGCGCCTGTCCTGCCGCAGTCGCTCCCGAGCGCGGGCGCGCGGCGCGCGGCAGGCGTCTCGACCTACGTGGTGTTGCTGCTCGCGCTGGCGGTGCTCATCAACTACATCGATCGCGGCAATCTGTCGATCGCCGCGCCACGCATCCAGGATGAGCTGCGGCTCAGCAGCGCTCAGCTCGGACTGCTGTTGTCGGTATTCTTCTGGAGCTACGCGCCCGCGCAGTTGCTGTGCGGCTGGCTCGCGCATCGCTATCCCGTGCGCAATGTGCTGGCGCTCGGGCTCACCGTGTGGTCGCTCGCGACCGTGCTCAGCGGGCTTGCAACCGGTCTCGGCATGCTCCTCGCCCTGCGCCTGCTGCTCGGGCTCGGCGAGAGCGCGTTCTATCCTTGCAATGCGCGGCTGCTCGCCGAGGGCTCGCCCGAGCATCGGCGTGGCGGCGCCAACGGCCTGGTGGTCGCAGGGCAGGCACTCGGGCCCACGCTCGGAACGCTGTTCGGCGGCCTGCTGATGGCGCACTTCGGCTGGCGCGCCGTATTCGTGGGGCTGGGCGTGGGCTCGCTCCTGTGGCTGCCTCCCTGGCTGCGCGCCACGCGCGGCGCGAGCGCGCCGCCGCGCGCGAGCGAGGTCAGCGCCGGTATCTCCTATCGGCGCATCCTCGGCCAGCCCTCCTCGTGGGGCTCGAGCGCGGGCAGCTTCCTGTCCTTCTACGGCTACTACTTCCTCATTACCTGGTTGCCGACGTACCTGGTCAAGGCGCGCGGCTTCACGCTGAGCGAGATGGCGCGCCTCGGCGCACTCATCTACCTGATGCACGCCCTCAGCTCGCCGCTCGTCGGCTGGCTCTCGGATCGGTTGATCCGGGGTGGCGCCTCCGTGGAGCGCGTCCGCAAGAGCATGCTGGTGATCGGCTCGGCGGGTGTCGCTTTCACGCTGCCGCTGTGTGCGCGTGCCCCGACGGGCAGCTGCATCGCGCTGCTCACTCTCGCAGCCTTCGCCTACGGCTTCGTCACGCCGCAGATATTCGCGATTCCGCAAACGCTCGGAGGTGTACGCGCAGCCGGCAAATGGATGGCGCTGCAGAACATGGTCGGCAACTTCGCCGGTGTCGCCGCGCCTTGGATCACGGGCATCCTGGTGGATCGCACGGGCCAGTACACGCTCGCCTTCGCTTGCGCGTCCGCAAGCGCCGTGCTGGCCGCGCTCGCCTGGGCTCTCGGCGTGCGCCGTTTAGTGCCCATCGATTGGGATCGGCCCGCGACGGCCGGCTGATCCCGGACGCACGCCGCCCGCTAGGAGTGGCGCTGCTCCTCGGATACGCCCTCGAGGTGCAGCTCCGCGAGCAGGTGCTCGCGCTCGTTGCGCCAGGTGGCGCAACTGGCGATGAGATGCGGGTTATCTGCAGCCTCGCGGATCCATTCCTCGAGCGCAAATACGCGCCGCAGCTTCTCCAGACGATTGATCGCGGTATCCACCACCACTTCGTCGCGCGGCGGTTGGTTCCCGGCTCGCGCCGCAGAGGCATTCGAAGTCGCAACCGTCCCTGTGTAACGCATGCAAGTCCCTCCGACGAACTTCGCGCAGTGCACGCCTTGCAAGAAGGCTGCCAGTGACTTGGAGCCGGCACGGCTGCCGAGGTTCCCCTCCAGCCGCGTGACCTGCATCACGAAGCGCGACGGCGACTGCGCCACGCTCGAGCCAGCGAGCTGGCGCAAGCGTTGTCTTGTCGGCAGTCACGACCCCGGCGCCCTGGCGGCCGGTCGTGGCAATAATTTCATGGTCTTCAGCTTCAGCATGTATTCCGGATACATCGTCTCGGCGCCTCCGCGGGTTGCCTCCGGGGGTACACCGTACTTGGCCGCGAACTCGTAGAGATAGGGATTCGTGCCCG